>JAYSZT010000093.1:0-10976 GCA_043737915.1 Acidobacteriota bacterium | reverse complement strand
CGGGAAACCGCGAAATTGCTTCTGCTATTCGTTTTGGTGCCGCAAAGTTTAGTATTTATAGCAAGTTGGGCGATGGCGAATTCGATCTGGGGAACGCGGCATTTGATAATTGTCTTCGCGCCGTTCTCCATATTGATGGCCGCCGCGGTATCAAAGATTCGATCTCCGTTTTTCAGGGTCGCTTCGATGACGTTGATCGTTTTATTTGGCGGATACGCTTGTTTAAACTCGGCTCAACGTGAAGCGGTCACGTATTCGTGGTGTGCCTGGGAGCCATTGGCAAGGACGGCAAAATCTTCGGATAGATCGAATATTTATGCATTCGAAGACCTCACCGCTTACCATTTATGGTTTGGTGAAAATTCTGATCCAACGAGAATGTCCGTATTTCGAGTCGAAAATATTGACGGGCTCGTCGAGGATAAGGCGTATTTTCTGCCTCGCGGTTTTGATGAGGTGAAGAGAATAGACTTTGCGTCGATAAACGAGCCTCGTCTCTGGATCGCTTTTCGCTCGAAAGATCTGACTGAGAAAGAACCGCCGCTGCGGAACTTCCTCGTCAAGGGCTATCACGTTGTTGATCAAAAAACAATGACGGCGGGAACCGAGAAGGCGATCTTTCTTCTGCTGGAAAAATAGTTATCTATTTACGTTTCCACCTCACGCCGTCTTTTGTGTCTTCGAGAATAATTCCTTTATCCGCCAACAGGTCACGGATCTCATCGGAACGCTTAAAGTCGCGACTGTGTCGGGCGTTCTGTCTTTCCGTGATCAGCTTTTCGATCTCATCATCGAGAATTTCAGTTTCTTCCGCACCGAAAATTCCGAGGACCGAGTCGAACTTAGCAACCGCGTCAAGCGTCGCCCGTTGGTCGCTAGATCGAAGACCCTCAGTTGCGAGAACTGTGTTGATCTCACGGACGAGATCGTGGACGGCCGCGAGGGAGGCGGCAGTGTTCAGATCGTCATCCATCGCGACCTCAAAATCGGTCAACGCCTCATCGATTGTCGCTTTAACCGCAGGATTCGAGCCTTCCGTTGTTCTCGCCTCTGAAACAAGGCGGCGGAAATTTCGAAGCCGTTCGACAGTGCTTTCTGCTCCCTGCAATCCTTCGAAAGTGAAGTTCAACTGCTTGCGGTAAGGAACTGAAAGTAGAACGTAGCGAATCGCAAGCGGTGAAAAGCCCTGTTCAGATAGATCACGAAAGGTGAAAAAATTGCCTTTCGATTTCGACATTGTGACGTCATCGATTTTAAGGAACTCGCTATGCAGCCAGTATTTTGAAAAAAGTTTGCCGGTCGAGCCTTCGCTTTGGGCAATTTCGTTTTCGTGATGCGGAAACTGCAGGTCCATCCCACCGGCGTGGATGTCGAAGGTTTCGCCGAGATATTTCATCGCCATTGCCGAGCACTCAATGTGCCATCCCGGACGTCCACGGCCGAAAGGTGCGTCCCAACCGGTTGGCTCATCGTCGCTCACCAATTTCCACAGAGCGAAATCGCGGGCATCTTCTTTATCGTACTTGTCGGTGTCGATTCGCTCGCTCCCGCCCGCCTTATTTCCTGAGAAACTGATCCGTGAAAGCTTGCCGTATTCAGGAAAAGCCGTGATGCGATAGTAGATCGAGCCTTCTGATTCGTACGCGTGCCCGTTTTCGAGAAGCGTCGCAATGATATCGATCATTTCCGCAATATGATGCGTCGCCCGCGGAGTAACATCCGGCCGCTCAAGTCCGAGTGCATCAAAATCTTCCCAAAAATACGTTATATAAGGAGCGGTAAACTCGTCGATCGAGATACCGCGTACCGTCGCCTCTTTGATAATGCGGTCGTCGATGTCCGTCAGATTAAAAACGTGCGTTAGCTCGTAACCTTTGAATTTTAAATATCGGCGTAGAATGTCGCCAAAAATAAAAGTGCGAAAATTGCCGATGTGAGCAAAATTCCACACGGTCGGCCCGCAAATGTACATTTTGACCGTGTTTCCCTCGAGCGGAAGAAACTCCTCGACCTGACGTGATAACGTGTTGTAAAAGCTCAGCATAGAATTATTTAATTGCCTATTATAGCCTGAAAGGTCGTGTACCAGAGTAAGCGATGTGAATTATTTCCAATATCTAAGGCAAAATATTTAGATTTCTATCGTCTAGAGGTTGATGCTGATCGAACCGTTTGGGTTGAAACGATCATAAGTAAAATATTATGAGCAAATATCGAAACATATCCGCTGTTGGGCAGATCAATAATATGGCTTGTTGGGCAGCATGTTTGAAGTGGTGGTACAGGTCCTCCATGTCGATCAATGCATCGCAGACGACTCTTTACAACATGTATAAGAATCTCGCCACTCAGGAGAACGGAATGACTGATTCCGGAATGAAACACGTGATCCGGCAGAATGGGATGGAACTGCTCGAATATGGTGCCGCGTCCGAGTTCACCTGGGACCGTGTGAAAAAACTCCTTCACTTTGGCCCGATCTACACGGCCTACACCGAGACCCAGGCCGAGAAAGATGGTTCGATCAAGCGCCACGTTAACGTTATCTATGAGATAAACGGCGACGGACCGTGGGCCGATGTTCGGGTTATGGAACCTCAGGCAAGCGAAGCGGGAGGCGGAGCGTTCAAGGGCAAACACTTAACGCGGTCTTTGTCTAATTACAATATCGTTGGATCGGTTTGGGCCGGCGTGCACCGCGAAAAATATTTCAAAGACAACTCCTATCAATCGGCATATTTAGAATGTCGGGCTCGACGAATGTGGTTCTGGCAAGTTCGGAAAATAGAAGCTCGCGGGTGTAGGATCTAAGCGGAAGATCTTTGTTACAGGTCGCTATTAGTTCGTTTGCTTTATCAAGTATCGAGGCTGTCTTAACCGAATCATCAAAGTTAGCGACCGCACGCATCCAGAAAACAGTCAGCGTTTCGTGATAAGGCATTTCTTTCGCGAAATCGATGTTGAAGCCGATTTTGAGCAGGTTGAATATTCCGGAGCGCATCATGTCCGTCGCCCGGTCCATGCCGTGTTCGGTAAGGTAAACTAGAGCAACGGTAAGATGCTCGGCGTGCTTCCAATCTTCACGCCTGATCGTCGCTTCCTCGAATGAACGCACGAGGGCGAAGATCTCATTTTCATTAGCGAATCTCATTTATTTCCTCTAAAAAAACTGAAAAGCCAAAAAAAATCTAGTTTTAACGATGCAAAGAGATCACTCCCAGCTTTTTTTATCCTATTACTTTGGAACAAATATCTGGCCTTCGCGGCGTGACAGCGGCGTTGTGAGGTTGTTTTCGAATGCTGTTGTTTCCGAGGCCTTGATTACCTCGTAAATTGAACCGTTGAAAGGAAAGTTTGCGATCGTGTAGTTTTCCAAATTCGAATTGGAAAGATTCAGCACGACCACGACACCGTTACCTCCATCGTCAAACCGATGAAAAGCTAAAACGCCGGAATCTACGTCTTCGTGAAAAAATTCGATATTTGTCGATCTAAATGCTGCGAGATCGGTGCGCAAACTTATTAACAATTTGTAATGGTCGTGGAGGTCCTTGTTCGCTTCGCTTTCGAGCAATGTCCAGTTGATCTTGTTGCGTTGCTCAGTTAACTCGGAAAATTCGCCGAACTCCTCACCCATCCAGATCATCGGAACTCCGACGGCAGTCATCAAAATGAGAGCTCCCAATTTTGCCCGAATATAGAGTTCTTCATCAAGAATGCCATTCTCCCCCAATTTACGGAAAAGGCGATTTTGGTCGTGGTTCGCCAGGTAATTGGTCGTGCTCGTCGTATTTTGATAACCGAGACGTGTCGGGTCGATGGCGTTCTTTATCTTTTCAAAATCCCAGGCTTCGCCGCTCAGATATTCGACGACAGCGTACATAAAACTGTCATTCCAACAACTTTCGACCGGACCTGCCGGTTCCGTGACTTCCGGTGACGGCGGGATGAATTCGCCGACCGTGAAAAAGGGCTTCATCTCCGCCATTTTCCGGCCCTCGGCGACAAATGTTCGTAAGGCGTCGAAATTGTTTATCTGCTTAGCGGCATCGAACCTTATGCCGTCGATCCGGTATTCGAAGATCCAAAATTTGATCGAATCGGTGATGAATTTCAATCCTGGATTGATCTGAAGTTTTTCATCGACAAATTCATAGTTGAATTCGGGCCCCCAGTTTTGCTCCGGGTCTTTGCCTTCGCGGCGAAACCAGTAGTCGTGATCGATCTGCGTCAGTGGAATTTCGGTGCTTGCGTGATTGTAGACTCCGTCAACGATAACGCGGATTCCGAGAGCGTGGCATTTATCTACCAGTTCTTTCAATTGTTCGGTCGTCCCGAAACTTTTCTCCGGTGCGAAATAGTGGATCGGCGAGTAGCCCCAATTATAATCTCCCGGATTGGATTTCAGGGGCATTAGTTCCAAAGCATTAATACCGAGGTCGGCCAAATAATCGAGTTTGGCAATGACGTCAGTGTATTTTCCGCGTGAAAAGCCGTCGTCCTCGCCGCCTGAGAAATCGCCGACGTGCATCTCGTAGATGACGAGCGAGTCGTTCTCCGGCAATGGCGTCGCGTCAGATGTCCAGACGTATTCGTCGACAATCTTGACGCCGGCTTTTATCTTTAAGATCGAGTTTTGTGTCTCCTCATCAATGTTTGTCGCGTACGGATCCGTGATCGTCTTCCATTCATCGGTGGCGTTGAACCAACTCTTGGATTGAATTGTAAACCGGTACTGAAATTCGCCGTCGGCGAGAGCTTGGGTAACGGTGAAAAAGCCGTCGGTGCCCTTCGTCATTTCGATCTCCTGCCAATCGGTGAAATCAGCGATGAGGGACGCCTTATTATTGTTGGGCGCAAATAGCCGAAACTCATATTGGGCGGTTTTAGCTTTGTTCTCGTTCGTTATTTCATTTGCCTCGTTAGTCATGTCATTTACCGATTACAAATTGGAATATGTGATAAAAAAGGTTCCGGTCATCAATGAGATGGTCGGAACCTTAGGAGCGGATAAAAATCAAAAGGTCTTTAGGCCGCCATTTCTTGGGTTGTCTCAACGAATTCGTCCATGAATAGGTATTTGCGCCATTCCGGACGATTCTCTGCATAATGGCAAAGCAAGACATGATCCAGCCCAAGCCGTAGCAACTTCTGCGAAGTTAGTAATGGCATACGGGCCTGCTCCGGCGTTCGGTTGCCTTTACGCTGATTGCATTTGACGCAAGCTGAAACCAGATTGTGCGGAGTGCTTTCGCCACCCTGGGCACGAGGTAAAATGTGGTCGAGCGTTAGATCCTTCGCATGTTTGCTCTCGCTGCAATATTGGCAGCGGTAACGATCGCGAATGTAGATCCGTGCACGCTTCATCGTTGTTTCACGCGTATTACGACGAACGTGAACATAGTGCCGAAGCCTTATAACAGACGGCACCGGGAAAACTGTCGAAGGAGAATGCAAAACATTGTCGCCGTCGTTTTCTTCGACAAAAACAGCGCCGCGAAACCAAAGACAGACCGAACGGGCAACACCAACAGTCCCGAGCGGCTCATAAGAAAAATTCAAAAGTAAAACGCGACCAGTAAGCACACTTATCTCCTCCTTTTGTTCTATACGTAATTTAATATCTTACCTTGATAAACGCAAGCACTATATCTTGTTGCGTAACCAATATGTAAGACCATATATTGAAAAATCACCCGAACTCCGAACATCTTTTCGTTTAGCGCGAAAAGGTGAATGGAAACCGGCAAACTCATATTGGTTCACGACCAAATGGCTAATTAAGATATGCACGGAAAAATTATTATTAAAACGCTACCTTAGTTTTCGAACGTCTCGCTGAATCGGTTTCGGTTAATGTCCGAAGATAACCTCTCGGACCTTCCGAAAAGAACTTACGAATGATACCGATAAGTGACGAACCTCCGTAGAAATGTCAGCCCGAAAGCCCAGGGAATTTCGTCCCCGGGCTTTTAGGCTGATATAACACGGTTACCCTTTAACGCAGATCACCTGTTTAATCTCCGCGACGACCTCGACGAGGTCTGACTGGGCTCGCATTACTTCCTCGATGTCTTTGTAGGCACCGGGGATCTCGTCAACTACGCCTTTGTCTTTGCGGCATTCGACGCCGGCGGTTTGACGGGCAAGGTCGTCGATCGTGTATTTCGACTTAGCCTTTGTACGAGACATCTTACGACCCGCACCGTGCGAACAGGAGTCGAACGACATCGGATTTCCAAGGCCTTTGATGATGAACGACTTCGCTCCCATCGAGCCCGGGATGATGCCGAACGTTCCTTCGGCGGCGTTGATCGCACCCTTACGTGTAACGAAAACCTTGTCGCCGAAATGCTCCTCCACCGCAACATAGTTGTGGTGACAGTTGACCGTGATCTCAGGTCGAAACGCCTTATCGCCGTTGAACATTCGGTTGAATGACTTGAGCAGACGGTTCATCATGATCTCGCGGTTCTTCATAGCGTATTTCTGGGCCCACTCGAGATCGTGCCAGTAGGCTTTGAACTCGTCGGTGCCTTTAATGAAATAGGCAAGGTCCGGCGAAGGCAGTTCGTTTAGCCGATGCAGCGTTTTTGCGGTCGCGATGTGACGCTCGGCAAGCTCTTTGCCGATGTTTCGCGAACCCGAATGGAGCATTAGCCAGACGTTGTCCTCAGTATCGAGACAAACCTCGATAAAGTGATTTCCTCCACCGAGCGTTCCGAGCTGGACCATCGCTTTACGCTTGCGATCCTGGATCCCGGCATGGAGATCTCTGAATGTATCCCAACCTTTCCAGTACGAAGACTCGTCGACCGATTCCTTATACGAATTAAATCCGACAGGTATCGCTCGCTCGATCTCATGGCGAAACTCTGCCATTTTTCGATCCAGGATCCCGCTTTTGAACGGCGTCTTGACCGACATCATTCCGCAGCCGATATCGACCCCGACCGTAGCCGGAATAACGGCATCCTTCGTCGCGATGACCGAACCGACCATCGAGCCTTTGCCCAGATGGGCGTCGGGCATAAGAGCGACGTGCTTGTAAATACAGGGCAGCCGCGATACGTTTCGGAGCATGTTTTCTTCGTCAAAAGTCAGCCCGTGAGAGACCCACGAGAGGACTTCGGCCTTTGCCCCGCTGATGTTTAGTTTGTTGTATGACATTTTGTAACCTCGTTTAGTTTAAATTTTGATGTTAAATATTCGTTGTAAGTGCTAAAATTCAGGAGTGCTAAGACTATTCCAACAACGGGTCATTCAACTGGCTTTCGCCTGGATATTCTTGGCTCTCTTCGTCCCTGGATTTACGATCCTAGTCATCACTACCGCGCTCCATAATACGAAAGTTAAAAGGTTTAATTGTTTCCCGACGCCGGAGAAGATCGAACTTGACCCATTTCCAAAGACCGACCCATTATTCTAAGGAATACGACATTTTGGCTGACAGGGCGGGGCTCGAACCCGCGACAACCCGATTAACAGTCGGGCACTCTACCAACTGAGTTACCTGCCAATGAAAGATGGTCGCGGCGGAAGGAATTGAACCTTCATCTCACGGTTTATGGGACGTTGTTCTCCCATTGAACTAGACTGCAATCCTTGTGCAAGCCCGCACGCGAGTAGGGGCGAAACCAGAAAGTTGGATGTTCCGCTCTTACTAACGTGCGGGCTCGTGCATACAAAAATTGGTCGATCGGGTGGGATTCGAACCCACGATACCTCGCTTAAAAGGCGAGTGCCTTAACCAACTTGGCCACCGATCGCTCGAGATCACAGATTTCAAATTTGAGATCCGGGATACGAAAGAATGAGGAGGGCAAACGCGGTCGCGTTTCGGCATTGACAGACGAACGGACAAGCAAGCTTTCACAAGCGAAGAGACAGAAATTGTCTACTTGTACGTCCGCCCTCCCCGTACGCGGCAAACGCGTTTGCATTGGTAAGACTGACAGTTGCCGCCCGTTCCACGTCGGAACGGGCGGGACGGTGTGGGAGACTTTAGTGAATTGCATCGGCCGCACGAAAGTGTTGCTTCACAGTCATTCTTTCTTCGATCGCTTTTGCTTCGGTTTCGAGAGCTTCGCGAAATCGAGAAAGCGTTTCTGCAAGTGTTTTGACCTTGTAGAGACTATTCTCGCGTTCCCGTGCGGATGAAAGATCGAATGAAAGTTCGATCTCGTTGTAACAGTCCGCGATCCTCAGTGCGATCTGACCGCCCTCGCGATACTCTTCGCAGCACGCCGGATATGGATTTGTATCCTCGACGTAAGCGATGACATATGCCCGGAGATCGTTTTGTAAATTCAGGAATGCGCGATCGTTGACGTGATAATTCTTGCTCATTTTCTTTTCCTCTTAAGTTATTGTGCTGAAAACATAGCGATAAAACGCGACACTTGGACAGCTAACTAGGAAAAGCTGAACCGTCATTTCGCGAAGTGTGTTATCCGTATCGGGCTATTGAGTGCAAACATAGTTTTTCTCCTTTTGGTGATCGAAAGTGTGCGAAAAATGGTCGACGCTTATGGTATCGTGCCAAACTCTTCGGCTCTTCAAACCGACGCTGATCTGTTTCAGCTGAACGTCCGTGAATCGAGCAAGCGGCAACCAGCGGAGTCGGCACGTTTCTTCATACCGCCACCTTCAAATTACCGTTGTTTACTGGTTTTGGGTGGATCGATCAGATTCGAACCGACAACCGCCCCATTCACAGTGAGGTGCTCTACCAATTGAGCTACGAACCACAGACAAAGAAAATATCTGAAAAGCACAAGCAGAAAGTCAATCGAGTTGTTTTACCGCTTAATCCGCTTAATCTGCGTAATCTGCGGTAAAGTCTTCGTCTAATTTTACCAACGCCGACTTTTCAGAAATGCTCTTTCGAATTCAGAATTTTATTTTGGAGCGGGTAAACGGATTTGAACCGATGATTAGCGGTTTTGGAGACCGCCGCCTTCGACCGCTTGGGCTATACCCACGAAAAAATAGTTTTCCGTTAAGAAAATTTCAAACCTCGAAAGTTAGAGCTCCAAGCTTAAAACTGAAACGTGGTACACGCGGAGAGATTCGAACTCTCACTTTCCTGTGTCTAAGACAGGTGCCTTTACCAATTTGGCCACGCGTGCGAAAAAAATATGGTCCGGGCGGCAGGATTCGAACCTGCGAACACTTGTTTCCAAAACAAGCCCATTTAGCCTCTGTGGAACGCCCGGGAAAAGTGTTTGGCTTCGGGGAAAGGGCTCGAACCTCTATTTTCTGATCCAAAGTCAGATGTCCTGCCGGTTAGACGACCCCGAAAAAAATTAGCAGCTGGCAGCGGATGTTGGCAGACCGGAAGGCGTTCTTCAACGTTGCTCACCGCGATAGAAAAAAAATTGAAAAAAAATGGTGGAAACGGCAGGACTCGAACCTGCAACCCTCTCGTTCGTAGTGAGATGCTCTGATCCATTGAGCTACATTTCCGTGAAATTGAAGAACGAACCGTAACAGGGGACGGGATGAGTCTTTCTCATCTTCCGTCGCCTGTACGTGTTCACTCTGTTAGGCTGTTCAGTTTTCAAACACCAAAAGTAAAAGGAGCGGCTACTCTCGGGCTTCCAATATCCCGGGCGTAACCGCTCCTAAAAATCATAAACGCAGTATCTCGCGTTTATCTTTCGATGTTTTGGGAGCGGGAACGCCGCTCCCGCTGAATCAAGTAAGTTGTAACGAACGATCTAAGCCGTTCGGTTTGGGTTGATAGTTGAAATTATCGGGGCAGAGGCACATTGCTCCGCCTGTGACGATCGTTTGCCAAATACCGAGGCATTCACGTCGTGCGGGGCTTGCAAATGTATGTTCTGAACTTCGAATCATCAAAATTATCTCCAAAAATCTCGTTCGACTTGTGCGAACGATTTGAAGTATAAACACAGGACAAAAATGCTTGTCAAGCATTTTTTTCGAAATATTTTTATAAATCGTGAAATAAGTCAGAAATGGCGATAACCTTTTGGTTCTAGAATCGAGGTGTCGTCTGGTGTGATAAGTTCAATACTTCCAACGTTTGCGGTGATCTCGCCGATGCGTGAAATATCGAGCGAAGTTAGCTGCGAAATATTTTTTTCCGAAACGGTAAAAAGCAACTCGAAATCCTCACCGCCGTGGAATGCCATCTGAAGTATTTGTTCCCGCGTGAATCGACCTTCGAGATCTCGATTGCACGGCACATTTTTCTCAACAATCCGAGCACCGACCCCGCTCGACCGGCAAATGTGCCCAAGGTCCGACGAAAGACCATCGCTAATGTCGATCATAGACGTAGCTATGTTCATAATTTGCAGGTGTTTAGCAATCTCTAGCTGAGGCTGGGGTTGAAGTTGTTTGAGTGCCAAATTTATCTCGCGATGATCCGACAAGTCGGGCATCCGGCGTCCGCTCTCGAGGAGATTCAATCCACCAGCCGCACCGCCAAGGTCGCCCGTGACGAAGATCACGTCACCAACCGTTGCAGTGGACCTCAAAATGGCATTTCCCTTTGCAACCTCGCCGCCGACCGTAGAGTCGATGACAAGTTTCCCATCCGTTTTCGATATGTCGCCACCGACCAATTCAACGTCGAATGCTTGTGCAAGAGCGAACCACGCCTCATAGAATCGGTCGACAAAGTTGCTATTCCACAAATTGTCAGGCACGCCGATCGATAGCATGGACCATGTTGGTTGTCCTCCCATGGCCGCGATGTCTGAGAGTGAAACGGCGAGTGACTTATGCCCAAGGAATTCCGGTGTGGTCCAGTCGAGACGGAAATCGATGTCCTCAATCAGCATGTCAGCGGTTAAGAGTAGGTCGGTTTTGGCATCTTTCGGTATCACTGCGCAGTCGTCACCGATTCGCGAGAGCGAATATTTGCTCTTAATGTGTTGGATGAACTCGAACTCGCTCCTCATAAAACGGCTGTTGACACAACTATAATAAACACATACAATAAC
>JAYSZT010000092.1:0-5057 GCA_043737915.1 Acidobacteriota bacterium | reverse complement strand
ATGATGCGGCAAACAATTACTTTCAGAGAGAATATGCCTACGGCCAACTGAAAATATTGATTCCGAAAGAATAGTTTATAACGCTTTCGTTACTCGCTTTTTACTATCCGCTATTCGTTATTTCGAACAATATTTTGTCATGAATCACCATCGACCTTCGATTCGAAATGGAGCGTGGTCATTCCGTTCTTATCGTCGGTGAACTGCAACATATCTTCGCTATGATCCGTGTCGAACTGGATGGAAACGCCGCGAATGTTGGTCAGTTCGTCGGTCATCGTCTCGGTTTGATCGTGTTTTTTGTATTTCCGCGTCACCGTCACAATGCCGTTGTCGATCGAGACGCTCTCGAAAACGCCTTCCTGTTGTTCTTCCTTGTAACCGCCATTAGGCCCAAAAATCTCAAACCGTGCCCGCCGTCCACGGTTCCGCGTCGTAAATCCGGCCAAAAAAGTCGCCCATTCCTGCGGCTCGATAGCATTGATCTTTGTCATAATTAATTTCCCCCCAGTTTCAATCTCCAATTGTTGACCATACGCACAATTAAAAGCAAGAAGGGGACAGATCGGGCCACGTACATTCTGCGCCCGACGCGGACGAACAAGGTAGCGTATGTTTTCGCTTCTGAGAAAATGTAATTTGCGTCTCGCCAAATGTCCCATCAGACGTATCGCATCGGGTATGTTCTTCTTTGACAACGCCGTGTTAATTCGGATATTCTTTTACTAATTCAGTCCCAATGCTTGGATATTGAATTCCCGGATCGCAACCTTTTCGCAAACGAATCAGCCTTGCTCAGTTCCGACAACCTGTCGGTTTGACGGCACTTGCTATCGACTTGGTCGCAAAATTAGACAATCATCTTAGTACCATCAAATAATGAATTTAATGAATTTTGCGGGGTTCGTCGTTAAGAACGGACACGTTGTACTTTTGCTTACGCTGCTCTTCACTGCCATGTCGGCGCAGGGGCAAACGAATACCGTGGCGGGACAATACACGGTTAGCGGCAATGAACTGATATCTATTTATAACTGTACTGATCCGCTGGACAACGATCAGGTAAACGTCCAGTCCCGCTCGCTCTCGATCACTGAGGGCATCGCGGGCAACTTTACAGGCACACTTTCGATGGCGGGCGTAACAAAGGACGGCACTGCCGTATCCGGCAGTTTCGCGATCACCGGAACCTCGAACATCGGCAATCCGCGAAATCTGACCGGTACAATGATATCGAACGATCCGGGAATTTCGATTCTAAACGGAAATTTTTCGGCACAGTGGACTCGGGTCGGCACACGATCAATACTGTCTTTCAGCATCAGCGGGTCGGCAACGTCCGACGGTACCGGAAGCTGCAATTACGCTGCCTATCTGCCGTCATTGAATCTCGATGCTTCAACAACGTCAGATACTCTTACCGGCACATATACGGCCGGCAGCATTCCGCTTAACCTCTCCAATTGCACCGATCCAGGAGACAATGAGGTGCTCTATATCCGTTCCGGTACGATTTCCCTGACGGAGAACACTCCTGGGAATTTCGCGGGTACGTTAGCACTAACGGCTATCACGAAGGCCGGGATTCGATCGGGCACCTTCAACGTGACTGGCACCGCGCCAGCCGGCAATCCGCGAACTCTCACCGGGACGATGACTTCCCAGACTCCAGGCCTGCAGATTCTTAACGGCGCATTCTCAGCCACCTGGTCGCAGACCGGCGAAGTTACGCGTTTGAACGTCGCGCTCAGTGGTACTGGCTCCGACGGGGACGGCAGTTGCAATTATTCAGTCTCAATCCCTTTGACTGGTACTGCGCCCGCGACAAATTGCCCATTCTCTTTATCAGTACTTCTCAATGAATTTCCTTTCTTCGGCGGCTCCAATCAGATCACGCTGGACGCGGCCGCTGGCTGCGCCTGGTCGGTGACCACTAGTGCACCTTGGATCACTGTATCCCCATCGAGCGGCACCGGAAACGCGGTCATAACGGTCTCAACGGCGCCGAATCCGAGCACGGTCCCAAGATACGGGGTGATCGCGGTAGGCGGTCGGACCTTCGAAATAGTGCAGGCGGGAACGATTCCGGCGGACACCCGCCAGCTCGCGTTTGTATCGCTTCGCGACGGCAACCCCGAAATTTACAAGATGAATGCCGACGGTTCGGGGCAGATTCGAATGACCAACGCAACCGGTTCGGACCTCGAACCGCAGTGGTCGCCGAACGGCTCCAAGATCGCATTCCGCAGTCAGCGTGACGGAAACTCGGAACTCTACGTAATGAACGCCGACGGCAGTGCGCAAACGCGCCTCACGACTAACTCGCTGATCGACTCGCAGCCGACGTGGTCGCCTGACGGCGCCAAGATCGCTTTCCGCTGTCAACGCGGATCGCCAACACGCGATGAGATCTGCATTATAAATGCAAATGGAACGGGCGAAACCCAGATCACGACCGGTACGAGCTTCAAGGCACAGCCGAAATGGTCGCCGGATGGGACGAAGATCCTTTTTATCACTGATGCCGCTGAGCTGAATAATGTTGATGTTTATACAATGAACGTTAACGGTACAAATGTGGTGCGGCTCACAACGACGGCGGGCATCGATTCGCAGCCGGACTGGTCACCTAATGGCTCGAAGATCGTTTTCACAAGTTTCCGCAATAGCAACTTCGAGCTTTATTCGATGGACGCGAACGGCGCAAACCAGACTCGCTTGACGAGCTTCACCCTCGGTGACGACGCTCAGCCGTCCTATTCGCCCGACGGATCCAAGATCGCATTCACCCGCGGGATCGATGCAAATGCGAACTTCGAAGTTTTCACGGTGAATGCCAACGGAAGCGGAGATGTGAGGCTCACCTTCGCCGGTGGCGACGATGCACAGGCCGACTGGCGGACGGCAATTTCGACGCCGCCGGTCGCAAGAACCCCGTTCGATCTTGACGGTGACGGGAAAACTGACCTCGCGATCTTTCGTCCCGGTCCGGGCGAATGGTGGTATTCGCGTTCTTCGGATGGTGGAAATCGAGCGTTTCAGTTTGGATCGGGAAGCGACAATATCGTTCCGGCGGATTATACCGGTGACGGAAAGACGGATGTGGCGTTCTTTAGACCTTCGACCGGACAGTGGTTCGTGTTGAGATCGGAGGACAGTTCGTTCTTTGCGTTCCCGTTCGGGAATTCAACCGATGTTCCGGTTCCGGCCGATTATGACGGCGACGGGAAAGCCGATGCGGCGGTGTTCAGGGAAAGCTCGCTAACGTGGTTTATTAATAAGTCTTCCGGCGGAACCGATATTATCGGGTTCGGAGCGGCGGGCGATAAACCTGTGCCGGCCGATTACGACGGTGACGGCAAAGCGGACATCGCCATCTATCGTCCGAACGCGGTCGGCGGTGCTCAATGGTGGATCCAAAGAAGTTCGACCGGGGTTGTATTCGCAACGCAATTCGGAGCATCGACGGACAAGACCGTTCAGGGCGATTTCACCGGCGATGGTAAAGCCGACATCGCATTCTGGCGGCCTTCTACAGGCTTCTGGAACGTGCTTAGGAGCGAAGATTTCTCATTCTACGCATTCCCGTTCGGCACGAACGGCGACATTCCCGTTCCGGGCGACTACGACGGCGACGGCAAGATCGACGCCGGAGTTTTCCGTCAGCCGGGTGCACAATGGTTTGTCAACAAATCAACCGGCGGAACTCTGATCCAGGCATTCGGTATCGCCGGCGACCTACCTCTGCCAACCGCCTATGTAAGGTAGGAAACTCCAGGCAGGCAGACACAAAAAAGACACGAACAGGAACGATCCTGTTCGTGTCTTTTTTTTTGAAACGCCGCCAGAAACTCCAAGCGGACAGATGTAGAAGCCCACACGTAGTAACGGCGTCCCGACCCGAATGCAGAAGCACGCACAAAGTAAGTGCGTTCAAGCGCGCGCCTTATAAAAAGAAGATTTCAAACTGACCCACTACCATCTGATCGCCCTTCGCCCTTCGCCCTTCGCCCTTCGCCTTTACGACTTGCGGTTTGCCACACGAGTCGGGTGATTAAGTGCTCGATTCGAGATCTTTGCGGTCCGCAGATTTAGTATGAGTATGCCGTCCAGATCGATCTCCGCATCGGGAAATTCGAGCGTGTCCTTGATAACGAGGTCGCATTCTTTGAGCAGGCGATACGCGGTAAGTTTTTGTCCGCCATGACGCCCGGACTTGGCTTTTTGGTAGGCGTTGCGCATTTGCCGCCCCGTCGGCTTGAGTCCGATCGTATTATTGCCGGCGTCATAAAGCAGCAAATATGCCGACGGCGAACCCATCCGCTCATCCGCCGCTCGGTTCATCACGATCGTCCCTTTACTATTCATCGTCACATAGATCCCGGCCCACTGTGCCCGATGATTGTCCTTCGGTATCTCTTTCCAGTCTCGTTTCATCTCATTCACCCCGTCTTATAATTGTATCAGAAAAGGATACTTGTTTCATAGACAAAACAATATGTAACCATCAATTCACGAATAGAGTGATGACATGAATGACCTAACTGCCTGATCGCCCCGAACGATCGACCCGAATGATCAAGCCGATGTCCAACGATGATGCCGATGATGAAAAAATGCGGACTATCGCCGGAAATCCGTAAAAACTCGTGCGTTTTTGTCCATTTTTGATGCACTTTTCGTCATATTCCGAACACTATCGAGCCATTTCCAACCCCAAATGCAGAAGCACGCACAAAGTAAATGCGTTCAAACCGAATACGGACCTAGGCCCGAAGGAAAGGCGTTCATCAATGTCGATCGACGAGCTCACACGGAACATCTCTCGGGCAAACACCAAGAACGCCCTTACTTCGTGCAGGCTTCCGCATTTTTAGCCGATCGTCCGGAATTTTGCTGCACAAGATATTGTAGTTGTTTTGGCTAATTGTGACTTATCGATACATCATACGCGACTGCTCTCATTCCAATGTGGATCGTGGCTGAAGTGCCCGTGTTTATTCGGGTTTTGGGTTTTGACATCGGTGTGGTGGGTCGCGTAAACTCTAGGTTTTCAC
>JAYSZT010000091.1:0-11177 GCA_043737915.1 Acidobacteriota bacterium | reverse complement strand
GCATTCCGCCATCAATTAACGAGCGAGCTTGCATGAAATCCGTCTTGGGGGAATATCGGCTCTGGAGCATTTCGACAAACGACAAATGAGTGGGATTTTGCACAACGATCACGCCCAGCTTTCTGCCGCGTTCGATCAGATCGCCACTAAATCCGTCCCCGTGTTCGATTCGGACTCGCTTTTGCTTCCAATCAATTTTGATCTTTTCCATTGCATCAAAAACGGACGCGACGCATTGATCTCCGGAACAATGAAAGAGGATCTGTTGATTAAAATTCAGCGATTCCTTGAGCATTTTAGAGATCTCTCCTTCCGGAAAATTCATTTTACCGTTGGAACTCGGCATATCCGTGTAGGGTTGACGTGTCGCTGCACCGCGTTCGAAAGGCGTGCCGTCCAAGATCCATTTGATACCGCTTGCCTTAACTTTTGACTTTGGAAAATTGAGTTTTGACAACATCTGAAATTCAGACAGATCGCGCCTGTTTTCAAAAGTGAGGGCAAACGGAATCGCACGTACCCGAATTGGCAGATCAGCCTTGACCAATAGTTTCGCAAACCGGTCAATACTCAAAGTTGACATAACTTGCATCGAAGTAACGCCAAATCGAACAGCTTCGTCCGACATCTTTTTCAGTTCGGCTATGCCAATTTCATCCGAAACTTGCTCGGCCAAGATCCTTGATGGTCTCCACTGAGCATATTCCCAAGATCTGCCGTTAATCTTCTGCGAATTTGGAACCCGTTCAAAATATCCGCCCAGCACATCGGGCCCGTCATCGGTAATTTTCAAAAGCGGCATAGCTTTTGAATTGAGGATATCTCCGTGTCCGTAAAAAGCACCTAGTAAGATCGGATTGTCAGGCGAAATTTGGTCAAGAGCAAAACGGTCGGCCGTTTTTTCGGACAGAGCGTTGTAACCGATAGTACCGAAGATCCATTTTCCCTTCGGCGCAGTTTTGACCGCTTTTTTTATGGCTTCGACCGTTTCCGCCCAAGTTGGCTCCATACTGTCAAATGTTAATTGAATGCCCTCAGGAAAAGGCGTGAAATGAAAATGCGCATCGTTGATACCGGGAATGACAGTTTTGCCCTGCAGATCGATCAAACGAGTTTTGTTGCCGGCAAGTCGTTTGATCTCCTCATTTGATCCGACGGCCAGGATCCTTTCGCCGCGAATCGCAAGGGCCTCGACCGTCAATTGAGTAGATTCGGCAGTAAATATTTTCCCGTTAAACAAGATCAGTTCGGGCGAACCGCCCTGTGCGAACGCAAAAAGACCTGTCAGAAGTACGAGTGAGAGGGTCAGAAAGATCTTCTTCATATTATTTCCTCGAATGGCCGTAATAGTAGCGGTCCGCCCGATAGTCGTTCACCGCAGTGACGACCCGCCCGTTTTTGATCAGTGTTTTCATGTTTATAAGTTACTGTTCCAGATATCGACGGCAAGTTTCCAACCCGTTTTATGCCGCCTCCACACGACGACGAACTTGCCTGAATCACGTTTACCGTCCGAAGAGATCATCTCGTATGTCCCTGTCTCTATGGCCACATTTCCTTGGGCCTCAACATCGGACGTGCTTAGCGACAGCTTAGCGCCCGAATCAATAAAGCCCTGCCAGAATTGTTGTATCTTTGTCCGCTCCTGAACCAACGAGCCGTTGGGCGGCATCACGCGACAGCCTTCGGCATACATGTCAGCAATTTTCGCCGCCTGGCCTTTGCCAAGTGCTTCCGCGAACCCCTTGGAAGCGGCTTCAATTTGATTACGAACACTGCTGCTCGCAGCCTTATTTCCTTTGGCCTGACCCAGTGACACAGAGGCTGCCACGATCATCACAACCAGCACTAAAAAGATTCTATTCATTTTCATTATTGGTCTCCTCCAGAAGAATGTTTAATACCCGATACTCTACATCTGCGTTAGGTTCGGACCCACAGCTACACGAGATCTTGCAACTGACCGCGCTACACCCTCACCTCCATTCGATCGTTATGCCTTCCGTCGCCCTCTAAAAATATCCGCCCGATAGTCGTCCACCGCAGTAACAACCCGCCCGTTTTTGATCAGCGTCCTGATAATTTCTCACATTCTAGACAAATTCCATTTATTTCTTCGCACGTTCAACCAATGCCTTGAATTCACTTCCCGCCTTCCACTCAGGCGGTTTCACCGACTGGGCAACGTTGTAACCCGTGATTAACAGCCATTTAGCGTCTTCCGCCGCCCCGGAAAGGTCCCAATCGAGCTTAACCTCATCCGATACCTGGTGATAGCGTTCTTGGGAATATGCCTCCCAGTTCTTGTCGCCCCAATCTTTAGGTCTCCCGATGTATTCCGAGCCGCTGAAGGGAAAGCATGCTGCGATTCCGACCTTTGCAAACTCGATCTGGTCCGACCCGAAGTAGAGTCCACCGTTGTCGATAGACTCGTTTATGAATTTCCTGCCCTGGAGCCGAGCGGCTTCGGCTAGGAATTCGTCGAGCGTCGAGAGGCCATAACCTGTTGTAATGAGATCCGCGGTCACACCCCAAACATTTCCGCCATCGAGGTTTATATTTGCGACCGTTTTCGCGACCGGGAACAAAGGGTGCTTAGCGTAATATCGCGAACCGAGAAAGCCCTTTTCTTCGGCCGTCACGGCAATAAAGAGGATCGATCTTTTCGGTTTCCTTGCCAGTCTGGCAAATCCTCTTGCCACCTCCAATAACTGGGCCGAACCGACAGCATTATCCTGGGCACCGTTATAGATCTGGTCGCCAACCAGATTCGTATCCTTGCCAAGATGGTCCCAGTGGGCCGAGTAGATCACGTATTCATCTTTCAGTTTTGGATCGGAACCTTCGACCCGTGCGACAACATTACGGCTAATTACGGATCGGATCTTGCTTTTGACCGAAATATTAGCTTTCGCATTTAATAGCACCGCTGTTCGGTCTGACCGAGACGCTTCCGCCTCCAATTTGTCGAAATCCTGGCCCGCGAGTGAAAGAATGCGACGGGCTGAACCGATCGTCATAAGGCCGAAGACCAGCGGAGCGGACCTGGAATGCGACGGAATTAGGCTAAAGCCTTCCATTTTTGCGAAGGTCTGAAAGACTGAATAAGTCCTAGCTTTTTGGGGGTCGTAGACGACGAGTACTCCCGCAGCCCCTCTTATTTCCGCGAGCTCGTACTTAGCTTCCCGCGTCGAATGATAGGTCCGCGTATCACCCTTAAAGAACTTTGCGTCGAGTTTCTTCGGGTCGTTCTTGTCCGGTTGCGAGGGTTCTCCGCTCAAAACTATGACCAACTTGTTTCGAACATCGACGCCTTTATAGTCGTCCCAGCCGTATTCGGGAGCGACGATACCGTAGCCTGCGAAGACGACGTCCGCATTTTTCAACGATGCCGACGGCCGAAGAGCAGGAACCTCATGGACAAAATCGTCAAGAAACTTGAGCGACATTGTCTTCCCGCCCGCTTCAAATCCGATCTCAGGTGTTGTGAGGGAACCGATCAAGGGCACCTTCTGGACAAAAGTTCCATCCGGATTGCCTGGCTTCAAACCGGAGCGTTTGAATTGGTCAATAAGGTAATCAACCGTCAGCCTTTCACCACGAGCTCCCGGCCCGCGGCCTTCGAATTCGTCGGAGGCGAGAACCTTGATGTGATCGAGAATTTTGTCCGCGCGGATCGACTCAAGTGCCGGTTGAAGCTGCTTAAGCGTTGCTCGATCATCCGTGAGTTGCTGTGCGTCCGCTCCAACGCCAGTCGCTAAAATGGCGATTAGCGCCACAAGAGTTTTTATTTGTCGGATCATCTGTTTCGTAAAAGAACCTAGGCAAAACTCCAAAACCCCGATGACTTTTTCGATCGAATCGGTGGATGAGTTGAGCATGACGCCGGTGCTCACTACGTTGCCGTAGAGGCCGCATTTCGTATAGTCGTCACAGTCTCGCCGTCAATAAAAATATCCGCCCGATAGTCGTCCACCGCAGTGACAACCCGCCCGTTTTTAATCAGTGTTTTCATTTTTTTGAAGAGCGATGATCGGCGGCGATCTCATCCTTGGTCAGCCGAAGGAACCGTGCGGCATTGTTATAGAAAATATCTCTCTTTTGAGACCGCGTCAGGAACGGAGCCTGTTCGACTGTTTCGATGGCCTTGGCAATGGTTCCCGGCCATGCCATCTGGTCTGAAGCGAACATTATTCGCTTTTCAAACCCAGCGTCGACCATTTTCCGAAGCGCCTCATAAAACTGCTTCCTAGGGAATCCCCAGTTGTTGCACGCGATATCAACGTAAAGGTTCGGGTGCGAAAAGAGCATCGCTATCATCTCATCGACAAGCGGCGAGCCATAATGCATTACATAGACCCGGAGTTTCGGGTGGCGAACCAGAACCTTTTCGAGCAGAAGCGGACTGCCCATTGCGACGAGGTATTTAGGCGGCCCGATCGTATGGATGCCTCCGGGCGGGCCCTCGCCCAAATGTATAGCTACGGGAATGTCAAATTCTTCCGCCAATGTAAAGTAGGGTTCGTAAACCTCATCTGACGGACTGAGTCCTCGGTACTGCATTCCAACCTCGGCAAAGACGCTGAACTTGCCCTCTTTGAACAATCGCCGGAATTCCTCTGGACTGGGCTGGCGATCCGCAAAAGATTGAGCTTTTATGATACGGTCCGGGGCGGCCGCATACCACTTGTCGAGTATTTCAAAAGGTCCGGCGGTCACAGCCCGACGTATATTAAACCGGCGGAACATTTCTATCGTTTCGGTCAAAAGCTTTTCGTCAGTGGCCGATGACTTTATCGGCTTTGCACAGGTTTCCATGTCCTGAGGGTTGAACGGCAGCTTAGGATCGATGGCCGGCAGCACTAATTTTTGATCGCCGGTGCAAACCGCCGTCTCACCTCCGCCGAACTCGCTTAACAGTTCAGCATGAATATGCATATCAATGATCGGCAACTGCGAAACCGGCCTTTGAGCAACGCTTCCTATAGTAAACGCAAGTCCGAGAACAAAGGACGCCAGAATCTTTTCCCCCATCCAAAAACAACTCTTTGACCCATCAAGGCCGACGGTCAAAGTGTCTGCCCTGTAGTCATCAACCGACGTTATATCGCGTCCGCTCTTAATCAGTGTTTTCATAATCAACTTACCACACTATTTATGTACGATTGCCTGCGCTTTAGATAGCATTGCGTCCAGTTCAGCCCGAGGCAGGTATTTCCCGTTAGTGACAACCCCAGCGATCTTCTTTGTGTTCGCGATATTCTCAAGCGGGTTCGCGTCGAGCAGGACAAGATCAGCGAGTTTTCCCACTTCGACACTGCCGAGTTCTTGTTCGCGTTTTAGAAACCGAGCTGGGTTGAGCGTGGCGGTCCTTAGTGCTTCCAGCGGTGTCATTCCGCCTTTAACCAGCAATTCCAACTCGTCGTGCAGGCTGAATCCAAAAAAGAGGAACGGAAAGTTAGTGTCCGCATCAGTGCCAGCGAGAATTCCTGCCCCGCCCTTCTGAAGGTCAGTTGGCATTTTTAGGCGATTCCGAAACTCCTGCTCGCGTTCGTCCATTATCGTATCGTCATCACGCGGGCCCCACACCATTTGTCCCTCAAGATTTCCGAGTCCCATCAAAACCCTTTGCCGCCACGCGTCCGCAACGGCGGAAGAGACATATTTCAAACGCGGATCTTTGTAGAAGCCCTCAAACTCAGGCTCGCCTGGAAACTCCGGCCTCAAACGGGTCTGCATTTCAACCAGGGTGGGCACAAACCAAGTGCCGTTCTTTGCGAATGTTTTGCCTAACTCGACACACTTCTGCGAACTATACGTTTTAAGCCCAAGCAGAAAGATTTTGTCTTCCAGTACAGCCCTGGTTTTATAGTCGCCCTTCGTCTGAGCCTTATCCATTTCGAATAATGCGTCCCCGATTTCGGCTTCAGCCGTAGCACAAGCCGCGCGGTGCCGCCACGAATGCTCGATCGACCGCATGCCGGCATCCGACGCTTCACGTGCAGTCACAAACTTAGAAACGTGTCCGTCAAATGGTATGCCTATCTTCTTCGACTCATCCAAGCCCGCGAAAAACGCGTCACGGGATAGGTTGGTATATACCTTAACGAAATCCAGCTTCTCGGCTTTCTGCCTACGGACCTCTTGCCGCATTCGCTCCGCTGTGTCCACTTCAATGTAAAAAGCCTTGGACTTGGGGATCCCGTCGATCTGTTTCGCGCTAGAAATTACTCTTGGGGCAACAATACTACCGCTTTCAACACCCTCCCGGATCTTAATGATGTCCGCCGGTCCTAGGATTGTTCCGGTATCGCGAATCCCCGTGACGCCGTTAGCAAGCAGCAACAGGGACGCCCATTCCCACCGGGTCAACGCATGCACATGCATGTCCCAAAGCCCCGGAATGAGATATTTTCCGGTTCCGTCGACAACCAAGCCACCGCGTGTTTCGCTTTTAGCTGTGACCTCGGTAATGCGGTTGCCGGAGATCACGACCGTCATTTCCGACTTTGTCTCGCCCTTGACCACGTCAATGACCGTCACGTTTTGGAAGACGAGGGAACGTTTCTCTTTAGCCTCTTTGGATTGCGCAAAGAGAGGTACTGACAATAAACAGGATACTAGTAATGCAATGGTTCGTCTCATAACTACCAACCTTCGTTATCAGTCGTCGAATGGAGCAAGACGACTAAGGGCACGTTTCTTCTTCACGTTGCTCTTGTCCTTGCTCCATTTCCCTATGCCAAATGTCACGGCTTCTCTCTTCTTGTTAGGCCGGACTGACGGTCACAGGGCTTCCGAATCTTTCTCCAAAGATACAGCTTCTGCGTCATTTTCGTCCACATCTTTCTGCACCTGTTCGGCGAGGACGGCGTCGGCGGCTTCGGCTATGCGTTCTTCGATATTTTCGCTCGGGGCGTCTTCAGGGGCAATATCCCCGGCGTGGTAAAAGTGTGAGGCTTGGTAGAGCTCGCGCAGGAATTTGAAAAAGACTTTGCCGATGGCGATCGCGGGAATGGCGAGGATGATGCCGAGCAGGCCGAACAGTTTGCCGCCGACCAGCAAACTTAGGAACACGGCCATCGGATGCAGATTAAGGCGGCCGCCGATGATCCGCGGGGTGAGTATGTAGCCTTCGAGCGTTTGGACGGCAAAGATCACGCCCAACACGGCGGCGATATTCCAGACGCCACCTCCGTTCGCGGCGGTGATACCGACTGCGAGGACAACGCCGAGTATCGTACCGACATACGGGATCGCATTCAGCAGGCCGGCGATCAAAGCGATTCCCGCCCATGCCGGTAAACCGACTAGCCAGAACCCTACGCCGTAGAACACTGACATAATTAACCCGATCAGCAATTGTCCGCGAACGTACGACTCAAGAATTCGCCCTGATTCATCAAACAATCGGCTGAACGGCGCACGAAATCGGGGCGGAATCAGTTCTTCTAACGAGTCGCGCCATTTTGGGAAGTCGATCAGTATGTAGAAAACAAAAAACGGTACTAGAAGAAGATCCAGTGAGGAAACGAGGAACGACAAAATGGCCGTTCCGCCGCCCGTTGTGACCTTGCTGCCGTCGGGTGCGATAGTCGTCGATTCGGCCACGCCGCTAAGTGTGACAAAAGGATCGCTCAAAAACTCTTCGATCCTGTCACCCGCGACCCGTTCAAGCGCGGGTGAGTATCGTTTCAACGCCGCTCGCTGCTTGGCGGCATTCTCAGGTGTAAAATTCTTGCCTATTTTTTCTACAGCATTCGAGCTTTCAGCCCATAGATCCGGCATGACGTACGCAAGAAAGCCTCCGATAGCCAGCGAAACCAATAAAATGGCGATGATCGCCGAAATTGGCCGCGAAAGCCCCCATTTTTCGCCCTGATAAACGATCGGGTTGAGCAGATACGCGAGGGCGATCGACGCCAGAACAGGCACGATCGCCACGCCTCCAACTACATAGAGGAAATATAGGATCAATACCGAAACCACCACGGTCGGAATCCACCGCAACCACCAAAACGGCGACCTCTCTTCCGCGGGTTTTGAATTGTACGAGCTAGTTTTCATGACGATGGTATCCCGCTAAATCATATTTGGATCCGTCTTTCTATCGGAATATCCGCATTTTATAGTCAGAAGCATGTCTCTGTAAGTCCGTGGGTAGTTTCTTAGCACAAGGCAAGTCCCGCATCTAGTGCGTTGATCAATTCATCTACATTATCTCTAGTCGAGTTGAGCATCATTCCTGTGCGGATGACGTTGCCGTAGAGGCCGCCTTTGCCGATGAGGACGCCCTGCACTTACGATCTTTCACGCCCTTCTCGGACGAACTCGACGATCTCTTTCGTTGAAACGCCTAAGTCAATGCCAGCGACATCAAGGGCAGAACGCTTGCCATTCTCCGGTTTGAGGATAAAGACCTGTCCGTTGGTTCGTTTGATCCGCACCTCGCCTTCGTCCGACGCACGCTGAAGTAAGCCCGACAAATTCTCTTGTGTTTCCGTGTATGTTTGCATTTGTTAGTTTGCCTCCCAAACCTCGACGCCCGCCGCCTTTGCCGCATAAACCAAGCCGCCGTCTAATGTCAGCAGCGGACAATCACGATTCTTTGCACAGGCGATCATATAAGCGTCATACGCATAAACCTTGTGCTTATCAACTATTTCTAACGCCTGTTTCAATTCAACATCAACCAAATTAATTGGAATCTGTTCGTATATATTAATCGCCGCAATTGCTTGTTCCAGAGTGATACGTCCACGTTTTATCATCGCCGAAAAGGCATTGCCGATCTCCCAATACAGCGAATGCGGTGCAACCAAGTCAAAGCCTTGCGTTTTAGAGATCAACAAAGGCTTTTCAGGTTCGTTCGCAATGACCGCGATAATAGTCGATGTATCTGCGATTAACTCCATAATTCCACACTTACAACTTTACCAAATAGACGTAACTCTCTAGTGCATTTCTTAACACAAGGCAAGTCCCGCATCGAGTGCGTTGATCAATTCATCTACTTTATCTCTAGTCGAGTTGAGCATCATTCCGGTGCGGATGACGTTGCCGTAGAGGCCGCCTTTGCCGATGAGGACGCCTTGGCGTTTGGTTTCTTCGAAAACGGTCAATACTGCTTGCGGTGCCGGTTCCTTTGTCGCTCTGTCTTTTACGAGTTCGAGTGCCTGCATCATTCCCATGCCGCGAACATCGCCGACGATCGTGTATTTCTCCTTGAGTTCCTCCAGTTTGCCGCGGAAATAGTCGCCGACGACGCGGCAGTTGGTGCGGAGGTCGTCGTCCTCGATCATCTTGAGGACCGCCAAAGCAGCAGCCGTCGACACCGGATTGCCCCCGAACGTCGCGAAGGTCAGGCCCGGGAATTTGTCGGCCACCTCAGGTGTAGCGATCGTCCAGCCGATCGGAATGCCGTTCGCCATTCCTTTCGCGGACGTCATGATGTCGGGCACGACATTCCAGTGTTCGATGCCAAACCACTTGTCACCCGTGCGGCCCCACGCGGTCTGAACCTCGTCGGCGATGCACACACCGCCGTATTTACGCGCGATGCCGTACGCGATCTCAAAATACTCCGGCGGCGGCACGATAAATCCGCCAACGCCGAGAATCGGCTCGGCCATAAACGCCGCGATCTCGCCGGTCGTCGTGGTCTGGATCAACTCCTCGATGTCATTCGCACACGCAAGTCCGCAACTCGGATATTCAAGTTTGAACGGGCAGCGGTAACAATACGGCGCCGGGGCATGAACTATTCCCGCGACCTGGGCCGGCAAAGGCCGCCACGTCGAATGCCCAACCGCCGACAAACCGGTCGCTGAACGTCCCGAGTAACTGTGCCGCAGCACGACTACCTCGTGCCGCCCGGTCGCGAGCTTCGCCGCCATCTGTGCGGTGTCGTTAGCTTCGGTACCGCTGCTGGAGAAGAAAGATTTTTTCAAGCCTCCCGGCGTTATCTCGGCGAGTTTCTCAGCCAGATCCGACTGATTCTGATTCACGTAAAGTCCCGACGTGTGCTGCAAAGTGTTATTCTGCCCCACCACCGCCTCGTTGATCGTCGGATTCGCATGCCCGACACTCACCGTCAGAACTCCGCCGAAACAGTCGAGGTATTTTTTGCCATTCTCATCCCAAACATATTCACCCTCGCCTCTGACCAATGCCAACGGCTCCTGATAATATGTGGCAACTGCCGGGAAGAGAAATTCCTTGTGCTTCCGAACGGCTTCCGAAACTGTTGTTTTTTGTTCTTTTGGATTCATAAAATTTTCCTCTTTTACGGATTATATGACAAATAATTTGTTTTATTGTTGAAAACGTCGCAAAGCGTTTTGGGCCTGAAATTTCGTCCACTCGAAAACCATTGACGGATTCGCTTCGGCAAGTTTGACAGTCGTTTCAAATTCTCGGCGGGCTTCGTCCGGGCGGTTGCTCATGCTGAAAGCGGCTCCAAGAACGAGATGCGGACGCGGGTCGTTGGGCGCGAGTTCGACGGCTTTTTGTCCGTCGGCAACGGCTTCCTCAAAACGCTTCAATTCGATGAATTGATCGGCGCGTCCGACGTAACTCAAGGCGGAAACGAGCGGAACTTCAAAACGCCCTTGATAGACGAAAATGCTGCCGCCGATGAACGCAACCGGCTCGGTTTTGAGAAACGGCTCAAATTCAGGACCGCCGAGCGGCGGCAAAACGGCAACGCTTAATAGAGTCGCGCCTTCGACCACGGCCGGAATCGGTTCGACAAGCTGCTCAGTAAAATTCCAGCCGTAATCGTTCGGCATTAATCCGCAAGGCTGATACGCGCGAACCATCTCGCCGTATCCGAACGTCGCAATTCGGCAATCGGTGATGTTTTCGCGTTCGACATATTCGCGGACGAGCTTGTAATTCTGTCCCCATTCGATATTGGAATCGCTGAGCAGACGATAAGTGTTATTTGTGCCGCCCCAAAAATCGTTGGCGAAGGCGAGATAATTCGGCACGGTGCGAAATGCCGCGGCGGCGTGAAAGATCAACAGCGCGATTAAAATGTATTTAACGCTTTGATATTTTCGTGCCCAATAGCAAGCTCCGGCGGCGGCGATGACGATAAAATACGGATAAACCGGCAAAATATGCCGCACACCGATATTCAAACCGGAAGTCAGACCAACGCCGAAAAAGAGAAA
>JAYSZT010000090.1:0-5095 GCA_043737915.1 Acidobacteriota bacterium | reverse complement strand
TGCCCAGTCGAACCTATAATATTCTGGCGGCCGGGAAGCCGATTTTGGCTCTAACTGAAGAAGATAGCGAACTTGCAATTGTAATCGACGAAGATAGTATCGGATGGCACATCGCGGCGGGCGACGTCGACGCGTTAACGACGCTGATAAGAGAAATTCCAGACGGTTCGAAGGATCTAATCGAAAAGGGAAATCGGGCACGGCTGTCAGCCCTAGAGAAATATTCGCTTGAAACTGCATTAAATAAGTACATTAAGGAATTCTCACCAAGTTAGGTGAATACGATACTTTGCTGATCGCACTTATTTTAACACTGGCGTTCGCAACAACGTTTATTGGCGTTGCTCTATTTCGACGTTGGTCGCTGAAAAGAGGAATAGTCGATATTCCAAACGACCGGAGCTCTCATAGCACGCCGACGCCACGCGGCGGCGGAATAGTCATCGCAGCTGTGACCGTGATCGCCTATGTAGCAGGTTCGGCGATATTTCACTTTCCTCTGTCGTATGGGTATCTCATTGGTGTCCTTCTGATCGTTATCATCAGTTCACTTGACGACCTATATTCCGTCCCGGTGCTTTGGCGTTTTTTGGTACATGGAATTGCAGCCGGTGCACTTATTTATGAAAATGGCTACTTTACGGCGGTATATGTTCCGTATTACGCACAGAACATTGATCTAGGTGCCATCGGTGTCGCGTTATCGTTCATCTGGATCGTTTGGCTGATCAATAGCTATAACTTCATGGACGGTATTGACGGCATTGCCGGAATACAGGCAGTCGTCGCAGGGTTGGGTTGGACCGTTGTCGCCTTTTTAGCCGACATACCTGCAGTAATTTTGATCAGCGGCGCGGTTATGTCATCGAGTGCAGCGTTCTTACTGCACAATTGGCAACCGGCACGGATTTTCATGGGAGACGCAGGGAGCGCGTTTCTGGGTTATACTTTCGCGTCTATTCCATTGATTTTCTTACATCAGCTTAAAAACGAAAGTGGTCTTGTTCCCTTGATAGCAGTTCTTTTTGTTTGGCTATTTGTTTTCGACTCTATATTTACACTCTTCAAACGCATGTTGAACGGGGAGAAGGTGTGGCAGGCACATCGGCAGCACATATATCAAAAACTTGTGATATCAGGGCTTTCACATCAACAAGTGAGTCTATTGTTTGGTTTGCTTGCTTTCGTAATAATGGTTCCTTCAGTATCTGTTCTTTCGGGCTCGGTTAGATTGGAGTTTCTTGCTATTCCGATCGTAATAATAGCTACCATTTCACTGCTCGTTATTTATCATCGGCGCAGTCGAATCTCAGAACCCGGATAAGTCCTACGTGTTTTCTCAATTATGAAAAGCTTTTCTTTCCAATCATATGGCGTAAACGTTGCGGTTGATTGTTCCGATTCTGAAATTCTGGACAAAGCAGAGGCGGCCATTCGAGTTGGCCTTCTAGGACGCTTGACGATAATAGATCGAACTGAGGCCACCCATGTTTTCTTGATCACGAAGCCCAGAGGTGAGTTTCGGGTCGACCGGAACGGTGAGTTCCTTAGCGAAGGAGGAGAGGAGGCTGGTTTTTTTGATTACTTTGAGGCTATAGTCCGTGTTCTTATAGCTGAACATGCCGTGGAGCTTGTTTTTCTGCACTCGGGAGCGGTTGTCTGGAACGGAAAGGCGATAATCTTTCCAGCTAACAGTTTCAGCGGCAAATCTACGATCGTTGCCGAATTCGTAAGACGAGGGGCGATTTATTACTCAGATGAGTACGCAATTCTCGATAAATTGGGCCAACTTCATCCGTTTCCGCGTTTGATCTCGTTGAGGGATTTTACAGATGGATTTCGCCGGAACGATGTTTCTGCAGAATCGATCGGAGGTGATATTGGTGTCAACCCGATACCGGTGTCGTACGTAATGTTACTCCAATATCAAGCCAATGCAAGGTTCGCCCCGCAAATCCTCAGTCACGGAAATGGGTTATTGCAATTGATCCCTCAGGCAATATCGCTAAGATTTAAGTCAAAGTTCACACTTGAGGTGTTGAACACGGTCGCTAATAATGCGATAGTATTAAAGTCTTTAAGAGGCGAAGCCAAAAATACAGTAGCTAAGATCATCAAATTGGTTGACAAAGCGATTTTCTAGGCTACAATACTGTATTCGGTAAAAGCTTACCACTTGTTTTATTGGAGGAGATTATGAAAATTTCGCAAAATCCCATGGCCCGCAACACAGGGCTTGTCATCCAGGAAATGCCAGACGAAGTCTTGGTTTATGACATGGACACTAACAAGGCTCACTGCCTTAATGAAACCGCTGCGTTTGTTTGGAAATCTTGCGATGGCAAGAATTCGGTAACAGATATCGTGCGTGAGTTCGAGGCTAACACCGGCGGACGCGTGACTGAAGACTTTGTTTGGTTGGCTATTGACCAACTACAGGAAAACGGTTTGCTTCAATCCGTGGTCGAATCGCGTTTTGCAGGTCAGTCTCGTCGAGACGTTTTGAAAAAAATCGGATTGGCCTCAATGGTCGCTCTTCCCGTGATTGCTTCGTTGGTTGCTCCGAAGAGCGCTATGGCTGCTGTGTCTTGCACATGTACGAGTAATGTCCAGTGTGGACCAACAATACCCGGTTGTCCCACGACTTGTAATGGCAGTGTCTGTGTTTAACGTTTTACCGTTTCTGAAGTACGCTAGGAGTAGTAGGGATCGTTCATCTCTGCTACTCTTTTTTAATTGTGAACGACAATCTCCCAACACAGATCAACGACGAAGACGCCCGGTGGAACAGGCTGCAGTCGGCATTGATGGAGAAGTCGGTACTCGATGCGGTTTCGCTCTTTCGGAAAGAAGGACTTGCACCGATATTGATCAAGGGATGGGCGGCAGCTAGAGAGTATCCGAAAGATAATTTTCGCCATTACTCTGACATAGATCTTGCGTTTTCCACACAGGAATTCACCTCAGCTAACCGTATCCGTGCAACTGAATCGTACAAGGGCCTCACCATAGATGTTCACCGTGAGTTGAAACATCTTGACACTCTGGCTTGGGCTCAGCTCTACCGCGACTCGCGGCTCGTACCTCTTAAAGACCAAACAATTCGAATTTTATCGGCGGAAGATCACCTGCGGGTTTTAGCGGTGCACTGGCTTATCGATGGAGGTTGGTTTCGCAATCGGTTGTGGGACATCTACTATGCTGTAGCAAATCGACCGCCGGATTTCGATTGGGATAGGTGTTTGAATGTTGTCAACCAACGCCGGCGCCGATGGGTGATTTGCGTTATTGGCCTTACTCACAAGTATCTCGGGCTAGAGATCGACGATCTCCCGTTTGCCGCTGAAGCAAGACAATTACCTGACTGGCTCGTAAAAGCGGTCGAACGCGAATGGGCCAGCGGCGTGCGGCTTTTGCCGCTGTTACACTTTGTCAGCAACCCTGTCGGATTAAGACAACAGATCAAGAAGCGCCTTCCCCCGAACCCGATCCATGCTACCGTTGATATGGAAGGAAGTCTCGACGCTCGCACCCGGATCCATTACCAGATCGGCACGATCATAAAGCGAGGAATCCCGCTCGTCAAAAAGATTTTTCTCGTAATTCGATTAAAGTTAAAAAAGTAAGAATGATGGGTGGCAGCAAAGTTATTTTAGCGATCGAATCAGCCATCGGCGGCGGAAGTTTGTCGCTTGCGAGCGATGGTCGTCAGGTTGATGCGTGGGTCGGCGAGGGCGGCTTGTCCCGAGCCGAAGATCTTTTGCCGAATATCGATCTCCTTTTGAAAGGCAACACGATCAACAAAGCCGAAATAACCCAAATCGTCGTATCAGTCGGTCCGGGAAGTTTTACCGGTATTCGCATTGGCCTCGCAACCGCTATGGGGCTCGCCTCGGCGTTAAATATAGAACTTGCGAAGTTTTCGATCCTTCACGCGATGACAACCGGTGTCTCAGTCAGCGAAGGTGTAAAATCTATAATCGCAGCGGTACCCGTTGGACGCGGAGTGATCTGCACGCAGCGGTTTCGAAGTTCCGCCGATTCCATAATAGCTATTGACGGGCCGACGGCAATTTCGGCTGAAGGCTTTAATACCGAAGAACTCTCACTGAACAACGATTTGCTAACACCGGAGAACTTTCCCCAAGGCCTCGCAAATTGTCTGATCGCTGCCGTGATTCACGGGAAGATTCATCAAGCTGACGAACCACTGTTCATCGCCAAACCCGCAAATATATGAATGAGGTTCGCATCCGCAAAGTCGAGGCTTCGCACATCGGTTCGTTGATCGAACTCGCAGATGCGACCAATCTTAGTCCCTGGTCGGCTCAGAGTTATCTGGACGAACTCAAAGACACGCGTTCGATAATGCTGCGGCTTGAATCGGACGAGAACTCGACGGTTGGGTTTATTGTCGGTCGAATCGTTCCCGCGGCAGATGATGAAAATGCGGTCGACGCGGATATCTATAACATCGCGGTCACGGAGTCTTTCCAAAAGAAGGGAAATGGGCAGATCTTACTCGATGAATTTCTCGGAAAGTGTCGCGAAACTCTCGTTCGCAGCGTTTGGCTCGAGGTGCGTGAGTCTAATTTGACAGCTATTAGCTTCTATACGAAAAATGGGTTTTTCGCGGTCACAACCCGAAAGCATTTTTACACCGACCCGCCCGAACACGCTTTGTTGATGCGGCTTAATCTAGGTTAGCCGGATCTCGTTGTCAGAAAAAATAGTGTTTGATATATGCGAAACATTTGCTAAACTCAGACTTAAGCCTGTTACGAATCCGTTACAAAACGAAATTAGAAACAGGTGAGATTCTTTTGATAAGTGAAGGAGAAAACGATATGGACTTACAAACAGCAAACCCCGTGAGAGACGAATTGCTAAAGACCGACTCGACCTTTAGAGATCTCGTACACAAACACGAGGGTTACGAAAAACGACTTGTTGAATTAGCACATCTTAATTATCCAAACGACGACGAGCAGCAAGAAGAAGTTTTACTAAAGAAGAAGAAACTACTTATTAAAGACGAGATCTACGAGATCATACAAAAGCACGAAACCGGGCATTAGCGTTTTCGGAAAAATAT
>JAYSZT010000089.1:0-11277 GCA_043737915.1 Acidobacteriota bacterium | reverse complement strand
CGGCGGCATTCCCTGCTGCTGCATCATTTGTTGCTGCTGCTTTTGCTTCATTTCCTGCATCTGCTGTTCGCTTACCTCAGGAACGGTGAAATCGGTCGGAACGGTAACGTTGTTTCCCTTGACGATGTCTTCAAGAAGCTTTTTCTCTTTCTCTTCCTCGAGTTTGCCGCGGACAAATTCCTTCACCGGCATCTCACGAGCTTCGGGTTTCTCGGGATCTTTAACACCGCTCGAGATCAGGATGTGACGAACATCGTAAGTCTCACCTGACGCCGGAGGGGCACCTGGAGCGGCGGGAGTTTTAGGTGCCGTGCTGGGCGAAAGGGCACGGTCGAGTTTGATGATGTGAAAGCCGAAATCCGTCTCGATCAATTCAGGGTTGACCTGACCGGCTTGGACGGCAAGTGCACCAGTTTCAAACGCAGGAACCATTTTGCCTTTCGTGACATCTTTATACGCTCCGCCCTGACCTTTTCCGTCGGGACCTTTGTTGCCTGGATCTTCGGAGAATTCGTCCGCAAGTTTCGCGAAGTCTTCGCCAGCTTTTGCACGGTCAAGAATGCCTTGTGCCTTCGCACGCTTTTCCTTTGGATCAAGTTCCGGGTGGGCGGAGATGTACTGAGCGATCTCTTCGTCAGTCACCTTCATTTTGTCGGCGATCTTCTCTGAATAGATACGTGCGAGGAATTGTGCCTGCTGGAGTTTCACCTGCAAATTGACCTTTGCGATGAATTCTTTCGGCAGTTCGCCGGCTGCAACCTTGGTGTCGTATTCCGCTTTGTAGATGCGGATCTTAGCAAAAACATCTTTCGCCTGTGTCTTTTCTTCTTCCGAGATCTCACGATCCTTCATCTCGGGGCTGCTTGCTTTGAGTAAGGCGACCTTGGCATTCAGGAAGTCATTGAATTCCGTCTCGTGACTTCGAGTTTCGGCCGCTCCACCGCCGAGACCGATCTTCTCAAGGAAGCCCTTGTCCGCTGCGGGTTGACCTTCCTGACCCCAATATTGCTTCACCATGTCTTCGGTAATAAAACCAAATGGAGGCATTGGACCTTTGTCTTTATTGATCTCGCGATCATAATTGACGGCGGTGATCTCAGCCTTGATATTCTTCATCTCCTGACTGTTCGTCGGGTCTGCGGCCATACCATCTTTTTGAGCCTGGCTGGCAAACGCGAGAAGCTGCTTCAGATTCTCGATCTGACTCTTCTTCATTTCAGGATCCTCGGCGAGTTTCTTGAGAATCGCGGGGTTCGATTTAGCTACGTCCGCCAGAAGCATCTCGATCTCTTCGCGACTAATAGAGTTAAACGACTCGGTGCTCGAATGTCCGCCAACCTTGTTTTTCCAAACGACAAGTCCCGCGCCGATGGCGACGATGACCAGTATCAAAATAAGTCCTTTTGCTAAATTGCTCAATTTAAAGTGTCCTCACTTACACAAATCTTATAAATGCCAAACCGTGATAGTATCAAAAACCTCAATATTCAGCTAATTAAAAATCCTATTCGACGGTCTGAACGAGTTCCAGCAGCACTCCGCCGGACGACGCAGGATGGACGAATGCGACTAAACACCCTTCCGCACCGATGCGAGGACTTTCGTCTATCAGCCGCATTCCCTGCGACTTAAGCTGAGCCAGTGATGCCTCTATATCGTCGACATCGACCGCGATGTGATGGATACCGCCGCCACGTTTCTCTAAGAACTTAGAGATCGGCGAGTCCGCGCTGGTTGGCTCAAGTAATTCGATGCGGCTCTCTCCGAGCGGCAGCATTGCGACCTTTACCTTTTGGTCTTCGACGATCTCGGTATGTTCATTCTCTAAACCGAGGGCATCTCCCCAAAATTTGAGAGCTTCGTCAATGCTTTTGGTTGCAATGCCTAAATGGTTGATCTTCATAATAATCGTTATAAATGCCTATGTGAGCCGTTCCGACAGGATCTGTTCGACGGCCGAATACGGATCGTTTCTTTTTTCTGCAATTTCCTGAGCAAAGGTTTCAAGCATTTCAGGTGTTCCGACGCGGTTCATCAGATCGGATAATAGCCGTTCCTGCAATAGTTCAAGGAGGCGCCACTTGGCGACTGATTGCCGACGAACCTTGCTGCCGTCGCCCGTTCTCTGAAACTTATAATATTCTTCGATCGCTGCGGCCAGATCTTCGAGGCCCTTGCTTTCAGTCGCGGTAGTTTTCACGATTGGCGGCATCCACATGTCGGGGCGATGGGCGAGGCCGAGCAATGCTTCGAGCTCTTTTTGCGTTCGGAGGACGCCGTCGCGATCGGCTTTGTTGATGACAAAAACGTCTCCGATCTCCATTATGCCGGCCTTGATCGCCTGAATGTCATCGCCCATTCCAGGCACCAGCACGACGACAGACACGTCCGCCGTTTTAACGATCTCGACTTCATCTTGCCCAACGCCGACCGTTTCGACAATTACTTTGTCAAAGCCCGCAGCGTCAAGAATTGCCACCGCATCGACGGTGGAACGTGAAAGCCCACCTAGATTTCCTCGGGTTGCCATCGAACGAATAAAGACGCCCTCTTGCATACCAAGCGTCGCCATTCTGATCCTGTCGCCAAGTATAGCTCCACCTGAAAACGGGCTCGACGGGTCAATACAAATAATGCCGACGGTCTCGCCCGCGTTCTTGTAGTGCAGGGCAAGCTTATCGACAAGTGAAGATTTCCCAGCACCCGGCGAGCCTGTGATGCCGATGACCATTGCCTTTCCGGTCCTCGGAAAGATCTCCTTCATCAGATCCGCAGCATCCGCCGTTCCGCCTTCGACCTTCGTGATCGCACGTGCAATGGCCCGCGTTTCTCCATTCAGAATGCGATCTATAAATTCTTTATCGGGCATTTTTCTAATTTTCTTGAAGCATTTTCGACTGGTATCTCTATCGAACCAGGAATTCGCTTTACCGAATCCATAATCACTGGTATTAAAAAGTAATTGGTCTCAACTTTTTCATACCTTAATGTTCGCATTTTCAAAAGGAAATAAAAAGGCGAACCTTTTTTGGCCCGCCATTAAGCATTTTGAATTCGGAATTTCGTTTACATCTGCCCTTCGTCGGCTGACGGTCCGTAGATCTGCGGTACCGGAATATCGTTAAGTCGAAGATATACCGACAATTGTCCGCGATGGTGGATGATGTGGTTTATTACGAACGAACGCATGACCGCGACCTTCGGCATTGTCATGTAAACCTGCTCGCCGTTTCGCATCGTCCAGTCGGTGAAAAACGTCTCGTCCGATGTATCAGTCAAAATAACCTTTGCTTTTGCAATGTGATCGTCAAAAAAAGCAAGCAACTCATCTGTCGATTTCGGCTCGAACGGAGTGAAATCCATCGTTGCAAAATCAAGAACATCGCTCGTGCAAGTTTCTTTCGTCCAGCCGAACATCTCTGCAACGTGAACCGCGAGACGTCCCATCGTCATCGATTTTTCGTGTGGCCTCCAATCGAATTTCTCTGCCGGCACACGCTCCAAAACCGAACGCGTCACCTTTGCCTCGTTATCCAATTCTGCCAAAAAAGCCGTGGCGAGACGGCCAGTGCTAGTACCTGTTGAACTCATAACTGTTTATATTCTCCTTATTTTGAAATCAAGATCTTGATTATACTTATCCGTTTCATGAATGCAACATGAAACGCGATAGATTGAGACTGCTTGCTGTCGAGGCATTTTTCATTAGAGGATGGATCAATTGAGGTTTAATGTGGACAAGATCTTTTGAAAGCGTGCATCGTTATGTAAATTGACGAACCGCGGCTCGTGTTTTGACCAGACAATACGCTCTTCGCGCTGTTCCAGACACACACGGAGAGCTTCTAATGCGTCATCATGACGGCCCATTTCGGCGTAATTCATCGCCAAAGAATACCGTGCCTTGGTGTCAGACTGAGCCATGTCTTCGAGCTTTTTCAAGTATTCTTTCGACTTTTCGAGCGCGCCAAGCTTGAAATAAGCTGCCGAAATTAGCGATGACCATGCAAAAGGAGCTTTTGTCGGATTTTTCGCCAGCGATTCTTCACCAAGCTCGATCACCCTGCGGAAGTCCTGTATGTGATATAGAACAGTCGCGTAGGCTCGAGCCGCCGGATTGCTCGACTTATTCTCAATCATGAATGCTTCCGATTCTTTCAACGCAGTATCATAGTCGCCTCGAGCCTCTAAGATGGGGAAGCGGGAAGCCATGGCGACCTCTGATATGGGATCCAGATCATAAGCGATCTGGCTGGCCGCAACTGCCTCATCATGTCTTCCAACAATGGAAAGAACTTGTGATAGTCGTTGATGAGCGATCGCATTTTTCGGACTTATTTCGATCGAACGGCGTATGTCACGTTCGGCTCCGGCCCAGTCCCAATCGGCATTGCGTTTTAGCCATCCACGAACCAAATAACCTTCCGCGAGGTTTGATTCAAGAGCGAGGGCCTTATCTACGGCTGTCTTCGCTTTTGCGATCGTCGCCTGACTCTTTGGGTACGGGACACGTACAGCGGACGCTGCGAATGCTTCAGCGAGACCTGCATACGCGATCGCCAAGGTCGGGTCTAGCGACACCGCTCTCTGAAACTCGTCAAGCGCTTTCTCGTCGCGATTTTCGACAGATCGTTTGTCGAGGATCATCTTTCCTCGCAGATAACTCTTCATCGCCTCGGAAGTTGGGGGTTCTTGGACGTCTGTGGATCGCGCCGATCTTTCTTCTCTCGAGAGAAAGGCAAAACCGGCAAGTGAAAAGACCATAAGGGCGATGACGAGAGCAAAAACCCATCGAAATGGCCGCTTTTCTGTTACAGCCTTTACCGGATGGCTCACGACCGCGATCGCCGCTGAGTCATTTTTGGAGATCTCTCTAACTTCCGCCGTGAATCGGTAACCATGGCGCGGGACGGTTTTGATCAATTCTTTGTTTTCAAAGATCTTGCGAAGCAGCGAGATCGTATAGTTTATATTCCCTTCTTCGACAAAAGTGTCTTTCCAAACCGTTTCGATCAGTTCATCCCGCGAAACGATCTCGCCTTTCTTCTGAACTAGCAGAATAAGTATTTCGAGCGCTTTTGGGGAAATAGCAACAAGCTCTTCGCCGCGCCACAAACTCGGACTACCCGCGTCCAAGCGAAAGTCATCAAATTCATAAAAGTACCTGATCTTATTGGGCATTTGGGAAACCAAATAAAAACCTAACAACTTCCAAAGGACAAGATTTATGCTCCAAAGATATAACTAATTTAACCGCAAGGCAAAACTTTGGTTGGAAAACATCAATTTAATTCTGGAGATCAAAAATGAAGAAAAATCTTGTATTGATAACGCTTGGTCTGTTTCTTTCCGCTTGTGGAGCAGGTGCTCTTCTACCCGCAAACGTAGGTAGTCCTTCAAAACCGAAGGTCGGGGACACGGTGGTCGCAAAATGGTCCGCCGGCTCATATTACGAAGGAAAGATCGAGAAAATTGATAGTGCAAAAATGACCATCGGTTGGGACGATAAATCTCAATCAACGGTCATTGACGCGACCGACATATATACGATCCCGAAGGCCGGAACCGCACCTGATGTTAAACAGGGCGATATGGTATTAGCAAAAACGACGTCCGGGAATTATTGGAACGGAGCCGAGATCACCGGAATTGAGGGGGGCGTCTACAAAGTTCGGGTCGTCACGGGATCAACGACCGTCAATGTCGCGGGCGAAAAAATCATTAAGGTGCCGGCAACCGCCGCGGCAGATTTCAAGCAAGCGGCGAGTTCAACCGATTTCATGGCCGAAGCAAAAAAAGGGAAAGTGATGATTCCCACCGATTACAAACCTAAAAAAGGCGACGCCGTTTTGGCCGAGTGGACGACCGGCAGCTGGTGGGAAGGAACGATCGACAACATTTCGGGTTCCAACATCTACGTTGCATGGCCGGGAAACTTCAAGCCTTCGGCCGTAAACATTGGGAAGATACTCCCAATTCCTAACTCGAACGACAAAACGATGCCGGTGGAGAAGCAGTTTCTGATCATAAAGCCCGACAGCGGCACAGCTTGGGTCTATGGGCAGGCCACGGCGGTAAATGGCAACCGCATCGAAGTGAAACTCGCCAACGATAAATCGAAAACGATCACCACAGGTGAGTTCGTCTTGCTTAACTAAACTGGTTTGGAAAAGGAAACGCTGGGATGGTGGCTTATCCCATTTGAAGGACGGAAATAGGTTCTCGGCCATTTCGAAGAACTGAACGGCTATTCCTCAATCGTTAAATTACAGAAGTAAAATTACAAAACGGAAAAAAGTGGAGAATTCAATGAAAAGGATAATTACGGGCTTAACTTTGGGCTTGTTGATGCTGTCGCTGACCGGATGTTCGAGTAAGGTAACGGGGTCGTTTTCGGGAAAGGTTCGAGCGTCAGGTCTTATCGACAACGTGATCGATGGAGTCAAATACAGTGACAAAAAATCATGGTCGGATGAAGATTCCACGGGCGATCGCACTCGTAAAGGATGATAAAGGCGAGCGAATAGTGAGCCTAGAAGACGTTTCGTTTCTGAATTCATGTGTCGGACTAAAAGAGAACCGGCCCAATCAGAGCTGTGGTATTAGTATCGACGGCCGAAGTGAAACTCTAGAGTTCGATGGACTTAACATCACATCCGCCTCTGCCGTTGGACCGGGCGGTGCAATGATAAGCATTCAGGGAGTAACTAAACAAAGTAAGACATATATCGACCTGCTTTTTTCCGGCGTACCGGATGACGGTAAGAAATGAGTTTGGCAGAAGTAACTAATGAAAAAGGTGGTGCGTTTGACAGGAGGAATAAAAATGAAAAAAACAGGAATTGGATTGAACCTATTGGTGCTTGCTGTGGCGGTTATCGGAGCGCTCAGCGTGCCGGTAAAAGCTCAGCCGAGTGCGGCTCAACTAAAGGCTCTTGAGCCTAAAACAGCCGTTTCGTTTACATGGCATAAGCCGGGCAAACGCGAGTGGAGCTCGACCTATAAAAAATACGTATACAGTATTTATTGGACGGCCAAGCGAAAGACCGACCAGCCCGGCGTCTTCGTAACCATTAAAGGTTATTCGTCGTTCGACATAATAGGTGGGAAATATGTCTACTGGCGGGATTTTGTCAGTGAGAACAGCTATGACGGGCAAAAACCGCCGACCTTGGCCGAGATCAACGCAGCAATGGAGAAGCAAGGCGTATCAGAGCTCAAGCAGCACCTGCAGGTCGGTGAGTACGAGAGTCTCCGTCTCGCTCCAAAGCCCGACTGGCAATGGCACACGATGAATTCAGTTTCATTTACCGCAATTGCGGTCTACCGTATCCAATACAGCGGGAAGGGCTATGGCGACGAGCCGTACTACACGGAGCCAAGCGGGAAATCTGCTATCGACCGCGTCGAGACGCACCTGCGATTTCGTCTTTATCGGGATAGCCCGACAACCCCTTGGAGATCGGTGGGCGTTACGGATCGTATTCCTGGAGAGGATTCAAAATACACACTGCGCGAGGTCAGAAAACTTCTCGACCGACAGTTGGTCCCGTGGGTTCAGGGCGGCAGTTTGCCCGGCCCGACGCGGCCACCGGCGCTCACGCAATAGCTATCGCCGGGAAACCTGAACCCGAGGATATACGAACTTTGCTACGACAAGAAGTGGGCGTAATCTCTGATCACGCCCAGATACGCGTTCGAGCTACATCGCCTTCAGCAGATTCTTCGCGATCACGATCCGCTGTATCTCACTGGTGCCTTCGCCGATCGTGCAGAGTTTGGAATCGCGCCAGTATTTTTCCGCTGGGTAATCTTTTGTATATCCGTAGCCGCCGTGGATCTGAACGCATTCCTCCGAAACGCGAACGGCGGTTTCCGATGCGAACAGCTTTGCCATCGCACTTTTTTGCGTGACGGGCTTCTTCGCATCTTTAGTTGCTGCAGCCTGAAGTGTGAGTAGACGCGAACATTCGATCTGAGTCGCCATGTCGGCGAGCTTGAACTGTATAGCCTGAAAATCTGCTATGGGTTTCCCAAACTGCTGGCGTTCCTTTGCGTATTTGACAGCCGCTTCATAAGCACCTTGAGCGATGCCGACGGACAAAGCTGCAATGGAAATACGTCCGCCGTCGAGCACCTGCATCGCCTGAAGAAATCCTTCGCCCTCGTTGCCCAAACGGTTCTCGTCCGGCACATGACAGTCTTCGAAAACTACCGAAGCCGTTTCTGAAGCCCGCATGCCGAGCTTGTTTTCTTTTTTATCCGAGCGAAAACCTTCCATCGACTTATCGAAGATGAATGCGGAGATGCCGCGATTTCCTTTTTCCTTGTCGGTCACGGCAACCGCGACGAGCGAATTGCAAGCGATGGCATGAGTGATGAAATTCTTAGAACCGTTAACCTTCCATCCGTCACCGTCTCTTACGCCATAGGTCCGCGTCCCTGAGGCGTCAGATCCAGCCTGAGATTCGGTCAGGCCCCAGGCTCCGAAACTCTCACCGGTGACGAGAGGCACGAGATATTTCTGTTTTTGCGATTCGCTCGCGAACATATAGATGTGGTTCGCGCAGAGCGAATTATGAGCCGCGACCGATAAGCCGACCGAGCCGCAAACACGGCCGAGTTCCTCGATGATCGTCGCGTAGTCGACATATCCCATCGCGGCACCGCCATATTCTTCTGGAAAGAGTATGCCCATCAATCCAAGTTCGGCAAGTTTTGGCCTCAATTCCATCGGGAAGTGCTGTGCCTCGTCCCACTCCATCACGTGTGGTCTTATCTCGCTCTCGGCAAATTCGCGGATGCTGTATTTGATCTGTAATTGCTCTTCAGAAAGTTCAAAGTTCATAAATTTATGTCTATAACAATCTATTATGATGACATAAGAGTCTGATTCTGGGCAAACTTATTCGGGTGTTAAGCGGAGCCGTAAACGGGCGTTTACAACAAGTTCCTTAAGAATTAAACTTAGCCCATGAATTGGAAAGAAAATCTCGTCACGACCGACGCTCAAATCAAAGAGTTGTTGCAAAACACAGAAACGATCGCGGTTTTGGGGATCAAACCTGAATCACACAGTGGACAGCCAGCCTACTACGTGGCCAAGTATATGTCCGACGCCGGCTACGAGATCATTCCTGTGCCTGTTTATTACCCGGATGTGAAGGAGATATTGGGGAAAGCGGTGTATACAGATCTGGGGAAGGTCCCGGGAGAAATAGATCTGCTCAACGTGTTTCGCCGGTCGGAGGACATCTCAAAACACACTCTGGAGATACTTGCTAAAAAACCCAAAGCAGTGTGGTTTCAACTCGGCATTCGCAACGACGAAGTGGCTGAGAAGTTAGCCGAGGCGGGAATCAAGGTCGTGCAGGACATGTGCCTGATGGTCGAGCACCGTTCGATTATGTAGATCTTATTTTCGGGTGACGGAATTCTTTGTCCGAAATGTTTCCAATTCTTTGTCAGTTAATGGACGGCTGGCACCTACCGGCAGGTATTTGTCGACGACTGCACCGATAGCGATACGTTTGAGTTTGACGACGGAATGCCCGATCGCGTCGAACATTTTTCTTATCTGTTGATTGTGTCCTTCGTGAAGCGTGACCTCATACCAGCCATTTTTCTCGGTATGTTTTAGATCCTTTATATCTGCCGGCGAAGTTTTGAATCCATCCTCAAGAACAACGCCGCGACGCAATTTATTAACAGCTACAGTCGTCGGCAGTCCTTTCACCTTGACATCGTAAACTTTAGCGATCGTTCGCGATGAGGCGACAAAATTTGTAAAGTCTCCGTCGTTGGTGAGAATGATCAGCCCTTCGGTGTTGTAGTCAAGGCGTCCCACGGGATGAAGCCTTCCGAAACCTTTCACCAGATCGACGACCAATTTTCTGCCTTCCGGATCGGCGGCGCTTGAAAGATAGCCTTTTGGTTTATTCAGCAGAATATACACCTGCTCGCGGTTTTGAAGTTTGCTGTTGATCAGCTTGCCTCGAACCTTGATATGGTCTTTTTCGGGATCAGCTTTCGTGCCAAGTTCGTTCACGATCTCGCCATTAACGGACACTTCGCCGTCAATTATAAGCTGTTCAGCTGCCCTTCGAGATGCGATTCCCGCCTGAGCGATAAGTTTTTGTAGTCTCTCCATCATGTTAAGTTGTTAGTCTGATGCTCTGGCAGAGCGAACCGATTTATTTAGGTCTTTTATGAATCTTACAGTTGCTTGCTTATCGCGTCCAAGCGGTATTCGAAGTCTGATCTTCTTTTTGTTAATTAATATCAGCTCCAAGAAGTACCGAGAGGGCAACAGACGCTTAAGCTTATATGATCGGAATGTGAGAATTGATGAAAATAAGAGTGTTCCGTTTGTTTCCCATCCACCCGATATCGTGTCAATTCGACGGACTTAGAACCCACGTCCATATCCATTTCGGTAACTGCTGCAAAAAGAAACGATCTAATGTTTCCATCAAATATTGAAATGTAACCTGCGGCAAGGGTCAACGCTACAAGGAAGAGCGTCAATTCCAAACTATCCGGGTCGCTCGAGGTTGTCAGCAAGCTGTGTATTGAGATAAATATTATGAATACGACCGCAACTATCAGCACTGCTCCAATAAGCCAGTGAAATATCAGGAAATGTCTTAGTTTAACGCGTTTCGAGTCACCTGGCGATTTCATTATTATTGAACCAAGTCTTCAAAATCTTCTATGCTCGGTAATTCACTTAGATCATTCAGCCCGAACTGAATCAAGAAATCTTTAGACGTACCGTATTGCATGGGGCGGCCGACGGTTTCTTTTCTGCCTTTGGCGACTATCAGGCGTTTGTCGAGTAGCGTTTTAATCGCCGAGGCGGACTGGACGCCCCGAATATCGAGGATCTCAGGAACGGTCACCGGTTGTTTGTAGGCGATGACGGCTAGGGTTTCGAGTGACGCCAGCGACAGTTTGGCGGACGGTCGGGTCTTTAGAAACCTACGAACTTCTTCGTGGAAATCGGTTCGGGTCGCGATCTGCCAACCGCCGGCGATCTCCCGGATCTGGAGGCCGCTTTCCCGCGATTCATATTCTTTCGCTAATTCTTCGACCGCCGCTTGAACGCTTTCACGATCTTCGTCCAAAACCTCGGCGAGCAGTTTAACCGTCAAAGGTTCATCGGCGACGAAGATCAGAGCCTCGACGAGTGCGACTAGTTCACCGGGCGTGCGGGTTTGTTTTTCGACTGACTCTAAAACTTCTAGATCCATAAATAAATTTTACCGCAGAGAATGT
>JAYSZT010000088.1:0-11293 GCA_043737915.1 Acidobacteriota bacterium | reverse complement strand
GCATGCCGGAGTGCGTTCACAATCTAGCTCACGGCGTCGCGTACCTCGCAAATGCCGCGAAAGATCGCTCGACGACCCAGGCGATCGCCGCCGCGATGGACGACGCCAAGAAATTCGGCAACCTCGCCGTCCCGATGAAGATCCGCAACGCCCCGACTAAGTTGATGAAAGATCTCGGTTACGGAAAAGACGAAGGCAACGACCCCGAAGACGATCTGCTGCCGGAGAAACTTCGCGGCAAGAAATATTTTTGAAAGGCGTCGACCCATTAACAATAAGAATTCGAGGAAGATTTAAGGAGATTTGAAAATGAAAATAGTGATAACGATAGCACTGGTATTTGCTGCAGCCCTTGGCATAGCTGCCCAAACTGACAAAGATTTCGTCTCCACCCGCGAGATGGATCGTATTAATTGGATGGAGTTCAAGGATGCCGTGCCTTCGAAAACCAGCACTGTTCTGCTACCGACCGGGACGCTCGAGCCGCACGGTGTTATCAATAATGGTGCGGACAATACAGCTCCGTTTGCGATCGCAAAGACCATTGCCCGCCGGACGAATGCGATGATCGCACCGACGCTTCCCTACGGGATCACCGGTTCGCTCGAGGCATATCCCGGAGCTTTTCAGATAACTGAATCGGCGTACCGACCCTTTGTTAAACAGATCCTCGAAGGCCTCGTGAAAAACGGGTTTCGCACGATCATTATTGTCAACGGCCACGGCGGCGGTCAGACGGCCGTATTACAATCGGTGGCCGCTGAGGTAGCGATCGAAAAACGCGTTCGCACGCTCGTCATAAATTGGTGGTCGTTCGCGTCCGACGAAACAAAAGAAGTTTTTGGCGAGGACGGCGGACACGCGGGCAACAATGAAACCGCATTTATCCAGGCGATCGACCGCACTCTCGTCCATCCGGAGAAATACACCGGCCCCGAAATGACCACAGCCAATCCGGCTCCCGGCACATGGACCGCGGTTCCGTCGCCCTCGTCGATAATGCTCTATCAAAAAAATCAGGGCTACCCGACATTCGACCAGTCAAAAGCTGATCTTTATTATAAAAAGGTCACTGACAAGGTCGCCGACCTGATCAACGACACGATAAAAAAGTGGAATTTGGCAGGGTTGTAAACGTCTAAGAGCTGTGATTTTTTAAGAACCCCAAAGAGGCCGTTTTGGCGATAATTGAAACACTATGAAGGATTCAAATCGACAACGAAGCACCCGCGACGCACTTCTTGACGCGACTGACGTCCTGCTCGCGAAATATGGGTATAAGAAGATGACGATCGACGATCTCGCGGATGAGGTCGGTATCGGAAAAGGAAGCGTTTATCTACACTTTGCCAGTAAAGAAGAGATCGCACTGTCGCATATCGACCGCATCGTCGAACGTATCAAAGATCGGCTTGAATCTATTGCCAAGGATGGCTCGAGCGTTGATGAGCGTCTTAAGAATATGTTGATCGAGCGGGTTCTGCTCCGTTTCGACAGCGTTCAGCATTATTCTCAGAGCCTGAATGAACTTCTAAGTTATCTGCGGCCAAAACTTCTCGAACGAAGGAAGCATTATTTTGAGGAAGAGGCACTTCTGATAGCTACGGTGATAGAAGAGGGGCAACGTTCCAACCGCTTCGCTGCCGGCGACCACCTCGATCTCGCCCGGACGTTGGTCAATGCGACTAATTCGCTGTTGCCGTACAGTCTGAGCTCGATCGAGCTTGGGAATCGTGACGAGGTCGAGGATCGAGTTCGTAAAACAGCCGATCTGATGATAAAAGGTTTGTGTTATTAAGAACGGCGGTGTTACCGTTTCCAGTAATTTTTGATCTTCAGGTCAAGCATTGGGAACGCACAGTATTCGACATTTCGCCCGGTTTCGCGGAGTTTTTCGACCATCCTGATCGCGGCGTCTGCATTACGAGTGTGAACGATTATCGTCGCGGCACGCTGCAGGTCCGAGCGTTCACGAAGCCATTCGGCGATCGCGTAGCCGGTTTGCCCGAAATCATCGTGATCGTTCGATACATAATGGTGAGGTAATAGGTCGTGATCCAGAAAGATCGCATCGTATTTACCTTCTACCAAGAATTCCTTCGCGTCTTCGACATTCTCTGCGATGTCCAGATCGTCGCCTTCAAATCTTTTGGCAAACCAACGGTGTCGCCGATGGTCGTCGTCAAGCAGCATCACACTGATCGGCGCCCGATCGGCACTAAGATCAGCCATGCCGAATTTGATCATTAAACTTTTCCAGATACCCATAAAGCCAACTTATAATTACAATATATCACAAGGCTAGAAGCTAGCCGCCTAACTTGATATCAATATATCGCGTGCTATAATCCACTTCTGTCCGCGACGGACCGTTAGACGAAATGCCCCAGCAACGAGCAAAAACCCATAATTTGGCGGCCGTTCCGAAACGCGACAACAGCGGAATAATACCCGATGACGGCTCGTGTCAGCTTTGTTTCGGTAGCGGAATGGAAGTGATCCCTGGAAAAGGTGCTCGTAAATGCATCTGCCAAAAACGCGATACGCACAACGATAAATTATCTCTCGCTCAACTACCGCGACGATACGAAACTTGTCAGTTCAACACATATAAACCTGCCAATAGTTCGCAGCGTATCGCCGCCAAGCTCGCGTCCGACTTCGCCCTCGAATTTCCGGCAGTGGACCGCGGATTACTCTTCGTCGGTGATGTCGGTGTCGGGAAAACGCATCTCGCAGTTTCCATTCTCAAAGGATTAACGGAGCGTGGATTTAAGTGTTTGTTCTATGAATTCGGCGCTCTGCTCAAGCAGATACAGGACTCATACAATCCAAAAACCTTTTCGTCTGAACTCAAGGTTCTCGCTCCGGTTTTCAGTTCCGACGTCCTCGTCCTTGACGAACTCGGTGCCTCGAAACCGACTGATTGGGTCCAGGACACGCTTGCCCACATCATCAATACCCGTTACAACGATAAAAAATTTACGATATTTACCACCAACTACGCCGACGAACAGAACGACCCGCGAAAGGAAACACTCGAGGATCGGATCGGCGTCAGAACTCGCTCCCGCCTGTTCGAAATGTGCCAAACAATTGTCGTCAGAGGTGAAGATTTTCGGCGCAACTTCGATCGGAATACACTTTCGAAATAGCGCATTCCCACTTCTGATCAAATAGCTAAAACCCCGTCGTTGCTGCACGATCGTGCCTAACCTCGCCACGAAATCTGACGTTAAAATTTATTTAACAAACCTCTTCCATTTTTAACAGATTCTGTTATAATTACGTTGGGTCTCACTCCACCACCACAGGTACAATAAAATGCTTTCCACCAACTCAATCTTACAACTGGGACGTTACCGCATCATCGGCCAATTTGGCACGGCGGGCGGCTGCGTCCTCTACGACGCCTACGACAATCTCCTCGGAAACAAGGTGATTCTTCATGAAACGGTTCTAACTTTTTCTAAAGTTATTTCCCCCGCCGAACGCGATGCTCACGCTGCCGCATTCACCGAACGAGTCAAAAATTTAAAAGACGTCAGACACGATGGCTTCGTCCGGATCCGCGATGGCTTCTCAGCGGTCGATCGGCATTACTTGGTTACCGAACCGGTCGAGGGCAAGCTTTCGCAAGAAGAATTCGTTACCCGACCGCGCGAAACCATCGGTCGGTTTTTGGCCGCGATCGAAGCGATCAACGAGCTTGAGAAGCGTGCCGTCGCTCTCGAGATCACACCCGCGCACATCCGCCGAACAGCAGACGGCAACAATCGCCTCCTGTACTTCGGTGTCGGACTGTCAGACGTAAATGATCGCTCGCAATTGCCGTATAAAGCTCTCGAATCTCTCTGGGATGGCCTCGATCTGGCATCGCAGAAGGCGATCTCGAACGAATACGACGAGGCCGGACTTGAGATCCTTGAATCCGAACCTGATTCTCGAACCGGCATCTACGCTCTCGGAGCGACCGTCTATCAGATACTGACCGGCAAAGCCCCGGCCGACGCCCTCGAGCGTTCGATCGAACTGCTTGACGGCAGACCCGACCCGCTTGTCCTACCGACGACCGCCAACGCCGACATCGCACTCGAAGTGTCTGACTTCATTGTGAAGGCAATGGAGATGCGCCGCGAAGACCGATTCCAGAATGTCGCAGAGGCTCGAAATGCCCTGCCCGCCGACACATCTGTGGTCGCAAGTAAACCTCTTTCGATCGTTGCTTCAGAAGATTACGACGAATTCGATCTTTTGGAGATAACGGATGTCCCGCACGCAAAACCGGCACCTGTTTCGCCGACTTTACCGGTAGTAACGGAACGAAGTACCGTCCTTGCCCACAAGTTTTCCGCCACCGCCGTTATGGAAATGCCGGCGGCCCCTCCGGCCCCGACAAAGGTCGAAAATATGGCGATCCGCGAGGCACAGGCAGCGGTGACCTCATCCGGACCAGCGTCGTTCACACCCGAGCGAAGTGAGAGCCCGGCTCCTGCAAAAGCGAATCCGATCGATGACGATACCTTCACCTTCGATATCCAACAACCGCCTAGAAGCAATATGGCACGCGTCGCCTCGATAGGTGTCGCTGCCGCAGTTCTGATCGGCGCGGGAATTTGGGGCTTCGTCGCATTTTCTTCGTCCGGTCAAAGCGTTTCCACCACCGAATTCAACAGTAGTTCGGCTGTTATGAAAGATGCTCCGGCGACGCCCGCCGTTTCTGAAGTACCGGCCGTGGCAGTCGAAACACCTTCAACCCCCGAAGTGACCGTGGCAACCGACCCAGTTTCGACTCAGCAAACTCTGCCGACGACGGTCGATAAAACAACAGAACAACCCGCCGTAGCGGCAAGGCGACCCGCTATCGCCGAGGTAAAACCAACAAAGCAGGAACAGCCGGCGACAACGCAAAAACCGGTTGCAAAACCTAAGAAATCAGTAACAGTTGACGATCTTATCAACTAGAAAATTCAGGAGTATCCCAAAATGTTGAACGCTTTCCCCATCAGATCTAATTTTCGCCGGACTTTCGCTCCGATTCTTTTTCTCTTGTCATTTCTAATTTCGACAGGTTCGTTGACCGTTGTTTTAGGTCAGAACCGCCAGCTCAGCCTTGCCGATATATTGATCGCGCTTCGCTCCAAGAAAGCTGTGATCGAAGAAAAGAACCGCATTCTCGCAACCGCCGTTAGAGAACGCGGAATTACATTCGCGATGACGCCGGAGATCGAAAAAGAGTTAGGCAGCACCGGTGCCTACCCTGAACTGCTCAACGCCATCAAGCAAAAGGCAACAGCGGTCGCGGAAAAAGCGGCTCCGACCAAGGTAGACATCATGCCGGTAGCAGCCGTCACAGTAAAAGCACCGCCGCCGCCCGACTTTGATTTTTATCGCACACGAGCGACCTCGTACGTCGAAAAAGGCGATTTCAACTCCGCCGTCGCCGATCTTGGAAAGGCTCTCGAAATGCGGCCGAAGGATGCCGGCACATACCTTGAACGAGGACTGACTCTCGCCCGACAGGGAAAACACGATGCTTCGCTCGCCGATCTCGATAAGGCAGTGGAACTCGACCCGAACTCTTCAAATGCTTTTTACGGTCGTGCCGTTTCGTATGAAAAATTAGGAAGCACCGATAAAGCCTTCGCCGATTATCAGAAAGCGGCCGATCTCGATGCCAAAAACGAGGCGGCAAAAACAGCCGTCGGCCGAATGATGGCGGAAAAGGCAAAGATGGAAACAAAACCGGTGGTTGAAGTTCCGAAAGTGGTCTTCGCGGCAAATCCCGATGTCAACAAGATCGTCGCTGTCGGAGCCTTGAATCCGTACGCTTCAAGACTGGTCACGCCGACGTATTCGCAGGCCGACCGCCGAATGGGTTATCAGGGAAAGGTCACGGTTCAGATATCGCTCGATGAGGAAGGAAAAGTTCTATCACTGACCACAACCGACGGACCGCGAACACTACGGAGTGCTGCAGAAGATGCGGTTCGAAAATCGAAATTCAACCCGGTGATGGTTGACGGAAAAGGCGTGAAGGCGGCAGGATTTATCACGTTCAACTTCGTCGCAAATCAATAATATTATTCAGAAAGCGAGTGGGGAAAAATTCTAGTAGTTCCCGGCCACGATCGTGGATTTGATCCCGCTCGCTTCCTGTGCGATCTTAACGCCGACCGACGCTCCGATACGGGTCGCTCCCGCCTCGAACATCGCCCGGGCATCATCGATGCCCTTAACGCCTCCCGACGCCTTTACGCCCAGAGCATCGCCCACTGTATGCCGCATCAACGCGACATCGTTGGCCGTTGCCCCGCCTTTTGCAAATCCCGTCGAAGTTTTAACAAAATCAGCTCCGGCATTTTTTGACGCGAGACACGCCCGAACTTTTTCTTCATCGGTCAGCAACGCCGTCTCGATGATCACTTTGCAGAGGACGTTATTTTCGTGCGCCGCCTCGACGACGGCTCGGATATCGTCCTCGACCAGGCAATCGTCGCCCGATTTAAGAGCTCCGATGTTGATCACCATATCGACCTCGCGGGCACCGTTAAAGATCGACCGGCGGGCCTCATAAGCCTTTACATCGGGCAGCGTCGCGCCAAGAGGGAAACCGATGACCGTGCAGACCGGAACGCCGCTTCCCTTCAAAAACGCCGACGCCTTTTTTACCCAACCCGGATTAACACAAACCGAAGCAAACCCGAACTCCACCGCCTCTGCACAAAGCTTCTTTATGTCCGCCTCAGCAGCCTCCGGTTTCAGCAGCGTATGATCGATCAATCCCGCCCAATCACGCGCCGTCGCCGTCTCACCAAGCACGATCCCGATCCGCTGTGCGCCGGCATCCACGATCCGCTGCACATCCGCATGGCAAAACGTCGCACAGTCATCATCGCCGCCCATCTTAGCGAGCACCATGTCGGTGATCTGATCGATCAATTTGTCGTAGTTACCATTCATAAAATAATCAGTGGGTTCACTTTATCCCCCAAATTAAACCTGTGTCACTCTTTCCCCCGGTCGCCAGAGTCTTACCGTCCGGACTAAAACGAGCCGGAAAGACGGCATTATCCAACTGCTGAATTAGTTTACGGTCGGCATCCCATATCTTAACAAATTGGGTCGAAGCAGTAACAAAGTATCGGCGATCCGGACTCCAGCCTACGGAGAAGGCCCGATCTTCTGATTTTTCCCGTGGAATCGAGGACACTAGCCTGCCGCTTTCAGCGTCCCAAAACTGTACACTAACGTCCTTGTTTGATTGGCCGTAGGATATAATTTGCTTGCCGTCCGCGTCGAAGAGAAAGCCCCACCCTTCGCTTTTATCAAGCTTAAAAAGAAATTTCCCAGTTCCGGTGTCCCAGACGAGAGCGTCTCGCTTAAACTGCCGGGTAATTACCCGACTTCCGTCCGGACTCCAACCTCCGAAATAGGCTTTCTGCTTCTTTGATCCAAACGTGGTGACTAACTCACCATTGTAAGTCTTCCAGATCTTAGTAATTCCCTTGAATTCCGAAGTCGCCACTAGCTGACCGTCAGGACTGAACGCGGATGAAAGGACACTTGATTCGTGTCCGCGCAGACTCGCGATCGGCATTCCCGTTTCCGCACTCCACAAGGTTGGAACTTTATTGCCCGTCGATACCAACAGGAACTTACCATCGGAACTTATCTGAGTGTCGGACGGAAGGAAGATCGAATAAGGAAAAACAAGGATCGTGAAGAAATTCTTTAATTTGCTCTGCTTTGGTGCGTGTTCAATTATTTGCTTGACCGCTCCACTGCCAACGTCGATCATCTGATACTGGCCGTCGCGGCTGTTAACGAATGCATTCTTCCAGTCATGTGTGATCGGGACCTCAGGCATCTCCAATCCATCTACATTCCTAAAGTTATCGACTACTGCCTTACGTGCCGAGGCGATCTTGCCTGTACTGTCGATCTCGCGTATGAGCTTGCCCGAATCAGCAGCGAAGAGAAGTATCTTGTCATACGCCGCGTCCTGCACTGCAATTTCCTTGCTGTCCGGGCTGAAAGAGAACGCCGCGAATCCGAGGTTGCCGTTATCGATCGTTGACAAAATCTGACCAGTATTCGCATCGTACAAAACGACGTCGCGAGTCGTGCCGACCGCCGCCAAATAGTGTCCGTCGGGGCTAAATCGCAACAGACCAAATCGGCTTCTTAGAACCGACGAATTTCTAAAATTCGTGAGTGTGAATTTTAATGAAGCAATCTCCGCACCATTTGATCTAGCTTGTGGATGGGCAAAGATCGGGAAGATGAATAGTAAAACTAGAGTTGTCGTTGAAAACTTTTTGAACATCTTTAGATCTCTGAAAAGCACTACCTTCGATATTGTCGGTCTATATTATCGATCTTGCCAACTCGTTTTTTATGACGTTCTTCAGCGATCTCCGTCGAGACAAACGCTTCAACGATCTGTTTTACTTCTTCGAAGGAATTCTGCCCTGCACCGAGTGTCAGAACGTTGGCACCGTTGTGTTCGCGAGAATTCTTTGCGAGAGCCGTCGAATAACAGGCGGCGGCGCGAACGTTCGGCACTTTATTGGCGGTCATAGCACTACCTATGCCGGCCCCGTCAATGATGATGCCGATATCGACCTGTTTTCCACTGACGGAGCGAGCGACGGCGTGGGCGAAGTCCGGATAATCAACTGCTACTTCGCTGTCAGTACCAAAATCTCGCACCTGCAATCCCATATCAGTCAGAAGGCTCTTCAACTGTTCCTTCAACTTAAAACCGCCGTGGTCTGCACCGATCGCTACCGAACGCACCTTTGTAATATTCTGCCGCGATTGCTTTGTGATAAGCGTTATCTGACGTTCGTTGACGATATCCTGAGCGAGTGCCGTGAACTTAACATTCTCCGCGACCCGCAAACGCGAACCCGCTTCCAGCCCGCGAAGGTCATCCTCCGTGATCAGCGTCTTCGCCGATTCGTCACGGTCGAATTCCTTGCCGACCTTATTCTGCAGCGAATTAACGACCACATGCTCCGGAACATGGACGGGAGCGACTGCCTCGACCTTTCCCTGCTCAACCGGAACTGTCGACAACACCTGTGCCACCAGTGCCCGCACGCGGTCACGTTTTTCTCTATTTGCATCGGTCATAAATACTTTGGGTGAAACAGCCGTGCGGATAATCAATTTCTCAACCTTCACCTTGAAAACTGCACATCTATTGAATAGTATTTCTAAATACAAATTCAATCAACCACCGACGACGGCTAGTGATAACGAGGAAATTATGCCCGCTGAATCAACCAAAATCGCTCCGACCGAATTCACCAACCCGAATCTCGAGATTCTCTACTCGCACGAAACGATCCAGCAACGCATCGTCGAACTCGGTGCCCAGATCACCGCCGACTATGCCGGCAAGGACCTTGTGCTCGTCGGCGTTCTCAAAGGTTCGTGCATCTTTCTCGCCGATCTGATGCGTTCGATCGATCTCAATCTGTCGATCGATTTTATGGCGGTCTCGAGCTACAAGGACGGAACCAAATCCACCGGCGATGTCGAGATCCTCAAAGATCTCAGCAACACCATCCGCGAAAAAGACGTCCTGATCGTTGAGGACATTGTCGATACGGGTCTGACGTTATCAAGATTAATTGAGATTTTAGGCACGCGGGGAGCGAACTCGATCCGCCTCGCAAGTTTCCTCGACAAACCGGAACCCCGCATCAAAAAAGAACTTAAGATCCACTACACCGGCTACGTTGTCGAAAACAAATTTGTCGTCGGCTACGGCCTCGACGCCGCCGGCCGCTACCGCAATTTACCATTTATTGCAGTCGTAAAGGACCCGTCCGTCGCGTAAGAAAAACTTGCCGCGAATAAGACGAACGACACAAATGGGTTTCTCTGATTCGTGTCATTCGTCTTATTCGCGGCAAACCTCTCTTTTCTTAATTGACCTTCGCAAATCTTTTCCGTATAATCTGAGTTTTTCGACTCGTGCGTTAATTCGCATACGTCATCAGGAGCTGAACATGAGTTACGCAATTATCAAAACAGGTGGAAAGCAGTTTGCGGTCGAGAGCGGAATGACGCTTCGCGTGCCGAAGATCGCAGCGGACGCAGGCAAGAAGGTCGAGATCGATACTCTCCTCGCTGGTGGTGTTCTAGGCGCGGGAACCATAAAAGCTATGGTCGTCAAGCACGGCAAGGCTGACAAGATCATCGTCTTCAAAAAGAAGCGTCGCAAACAGTACAAACGCAAACAAGGCCACAGACAAGGTTTCACAGAGATTACGATAGACTAAAATAGAGACGATCTAGACCGGTAACAGGTGACCGGTAACGGGAAACGAGATTTCCTGTCACTCATCACTATTAACCCGTCACTCAAACATATGGCACATAAGAAAGGTGTAGGTTCATCCAGAAACGGTCGAGATTCAAACGCACAGCGGCTCGGTCTTAAGAAGTTCGGCGGCGAGCACGTTCTCGGCGGCAACATCATCGCACGCCAACGCGGCACCAAGTGGAAGCCGGGCAATAACGTCGGAAAAGGCAAAGACGACACGCTCTTCTCTTTGATCGAGGGCTTCGTCAAATTCGAAAACAAAGGCCAAAAAGGCAAATTCATCAGCGTCTACCTAGAAGGTGCTCCGGAACTCGCCCCTAAAGTTGTAGCTGAACCAGCTGCTGCATAACCGAATTTTCGTCGATGTAATTTTGCAAACTAAAAAGCACACGCCACAATCGCGTGTGCTTTTTACTTGAAAAATCCGTTAATTATCAAGTGTTATCAACCATCGGCTTCGAAATCCCATCCGGCATTCTCCCGTTTCCGGAACGTCGCCTCTACGCTCAACTCGCAGCCGACGACAGAGACGCGGCACATTCTCGTTACAATGCCCTGATCCGACGTTTAGTGAGCTTTGAGAGGGCGGCAGAATGCGCGAACTAGCCGATACCCGAGAATGAATCAGCTAATCACGATCTCATACTTATTAAGTAAACCCGAGATGCCCGCGTGTGAGAATTTGGATCCTTTCACGCGATTGAGTTCGCAGTCGAACGAGTAGTTGTAGGCGGTGCGAAGATCGGCTTCCTCCAGACCTGTCTGGACGAACGAAGCTTTGAGCAGGTCGCAGTTGTGAAAGACAGCTGACGAAAGTTCGGCGAGCGTGAAGTCGGCCTCCTTCAGCGAACAGTCGGCGAACTGAGTCTTCTTCAATTTTTTTTGAAAGAATGAGGAATAATCGATCTGACAATTCTTAAAGTTGACTGCAAACAGAAAATCGCTGCACTT
>JAYSZT010000087.1:0-11303 GCA_043737915.1 Acidobacteriota bacterium | reverse complement strand
CGGTAAATCCGGGAGTTCCGCGAGCGATGACATTGACGTCAACCGCCTCGTCGAGCGGGATCTTGCGGGTGTGAACCTTGAGAATGCCCTCGCGTCCGCGAACATCCGGACGACCAACCACCACGCGGCGGTCAAAACGTCCCGGACGAAGCAACGCCGGATCGAGCACGTCAGGTCGGTTGGTCGAGGCGATCAGGATCACGCCGTCATTCGACTCGAAGCCGTCCATCTCGACCAGCAACTGATTAAGCGTCTGTTCACGCTCGTCATGTCCGCCGCCAAGGCCGGCACCGCGGTGGCGTCCGACCGCATCGATCTCATCGATAAAAATAATACACGGTGCATTTTTCTTGCCCTGTTCGAACAGGTCACGCACACGCGAAGCACCGACGCCGACAAACATTTCGACGAAGTCAGAACCTGAAATAGAAAAGAACGGAACGTTCGCTTCGCCGGCGACAGCCTTGGCAAGCAAAGTCTTACCGGTTCCCGGAGGTCCCACCATCAGAACGCCCTTGGGAATTTTTCCGCCGAGTTTTTGGAATTTTTGCGGATCTTTAAGAAACTCAATGATCTCGACCAGCTCTTCTTTCGCTTCTTCAACACCAGCTACATCCTTAAAAGTGATGCGTTTCTGCTGGTTGTTGAGCAATTTTGCCTTAGATTTACCAAAGCTAAGAGCCTTATTCCCGCCAGCCTGCATCTGCCGCAGCGTGAACGCGAGAAAGCCCATCAGCAGAATGAATGGCAACAGTGTCAACAATATCTGCCAGCCGATCCCGGTTGATTGCGTTTCGAGTTTGACGACCGTGTCGGTCTCTTTAGCGGCCTCGAATATCTGTGCTCGGGTTGCGTCGCTTGAGTCGAGACGGGCGCTCGATTTAACGTCGTTCTTACCGATCAGCTCGAGCGAGTCCGATTTAACGGTGATTTCCTTGATGTCCTTGTTTTTGATCTGCGTCATCGCCACATTAAACGACAATTCCGCCGGTGCCGCCGTTTGCTTCGTTTGCAGGAACCAAACGAAAACGAGAGCACTCGAGATAATCATCAACCACAATAAAACTTGCTTTGCTTTAGAACTCAATTTACAGCCTCCAGTATTACCTTCATCCGAACTATCAATGCCATTTGATGAAAGTCGATCCTAAATCGTTGGTACGAAACAAACGTCTATGACCCATTTCAACGTCAACCTTTGATTTTAGTTTGCGCAACGTCAATTTTCAACCTTATTCTTTTGATATCGGAGTTCACCGCCCGATCTCACTACAACTCCGCCGGGCAATTCCGCCATTCGTCCGCTCTTTTCACTAAATATCAATTGGGCGACAGCTTTAATATGCTTCAGTCCTATCCCACGCGTATTTCCGCGTTGAAGCCGCAGCCACGACCGCAACGTCTGAAAAAGCTCGCCCTCACTGAGCGGCCTCAACTCGCTGGTCTTTAATTCGGCGCAAATCGGAATTTGGATTGCAATATCTCGCCCACCGATCAATCCCGCCGTCACTGCGAGCGTCTCGATGATCTTAGGATTCATCGTCTGAAGCATCGGGATCAGTTCTCTGCGAATACGCACCCGTTTGAACTCAACGTCATCGTTCATCGCATCATTTCGATATTCGACACCGTTTTCAACACAAAAAGACTCCGTATCCGATCGCTTTGCCCAGGTTAAAAGCGGTCGGATCAATTTGATCTCAGATCCGAGATCTGAAATTTCAAATTCAAGATTTTCAATTGTCTCTGCTCGAGCTGGTTCGTTTGTGGCTGATGCTTGCAACGATCGAATACTTGGCATCGCAGTTAGTCCATCAATGCCGCTGCCACGAATCAGATTGAGCAAAAAGGTCTCCGCCTGATCATTCATTGTGTGGCCGGTGAGAACCGCGAAGGCGTCATTATTCATCGCAGTCGATCGCAAAAATTCATAACGGGCATTCCTCGCGTTCTGCTCAAGATTTCCCTTTTTTGAGACACTGATAAGTTCGCATACAAATTCAACGCCAAGGCGATTTGCGAGCTCACGCACAAAATCTTCGTCCGAATCACTTTCAGCTTCGCGGAGCCCGTGGTTAAGATGGGCGGCGATGATCCGGTGTTCTATTTTCTTTCGTTTGAACAAGTCGACCATCGCGAGCAGCAGACTAACCGAATCCGCCCCGCCCGAAACCGCCACGACCACCGACCCGCCCGAAAACGGAAGCTGTAGCCGACGCCATTCAGTTATCAGATTTCGAACGAAACCGTGCATAGGAAATATTTAGCCGCGAAAAGACGCGAAAAGACGCAAAAGAAGCAAAGAAATAGCAGATTACCAGTCGCAATAGTGAAGATTCATTATGTTTTCACCTTTCCACCTTTTCAACTTTCCATTTTCCCCTCGTCTTTGCGCTTTCTGCGCCTTTTCGCGGCTAACTTTTCTGAAAAGCGGCGCGTTTTTGGACGAGGATCGTGATGCGGGATGTGCAGATTAGTTTGTTACGCTCATCAGTGATCTCGATGCTCCAGACGTTTAGAGTGCGGCCGGGGTAGATCGGTTTCGCCTCGACCGTAATGACGCCTTTCGAGACGGCACGCAAATGATTGGCGTTGATCTCGATGCCGACGGGCGTTACTTTCGTTAGATCAGAACTCGCAACAACGCCGATCGATGCGGCGGTCTCCGCGAGATAAAGCGAAACGCCGCCGTTCATAATGCCGACATATTGGTGAACTTTCGGAGTGACTTCCATCGTCAGAACTACGCGATCCGCAGTCGCGACCTCGACCTTTACGCCGAGAAATTGCATTAGCTCGTTCTGAGCGGTTTTTTCTATTAAATATGCTTTATCCATTTTTCAACCTTCCAAAGATTTCCTCGCAATCTCTAGTGCACCAGCTACACGCTCGGGCGACGTGCCGCCAACGGTAGTTTTGGCTGCTAATGTCGCATCGAGGCTCAGCGCATCTGCGACATCGGCATCGATCATCGGCGAAAACTCACGCAATTCGTCGATCGTTAGTTCGTGCAGTTCCTTACCCTTTGCGATGGACGAGAGAACTGCACGCCCGACCGTCTCGTGAGCGGTGCGAAACGGAACGCCTTTTTTTACCAGATAGTCGGCAAGCTCCGTCGCATTCAGATAGCCGTGCGTTGCCGCATCTCGCGTCAATGCTTCATTTACCGTCAAATTATCGAGAACGATCGCCGCCGCCCGCAGAGAGATACTGACCGTATCGACACAATCGAAAACGGCCTCTTTGTCTTCCTGCATATCTTTATTGTATGCGAGCGGCAAGCCCTTGAGCGTCGCAAGCAGAGCCATTTGATGACCGAAAACACGTCCCGATTTTCCGCGTAAAAGTTCTAGCGCATCCGGATTTTTCTTCTGTGGCATCAGGCTCGACCCCGACGAAACCGAATCGCTGAGCGTCACAAAACCGAATTCAGTCGAACAATAAATGATCAGATCTTCCGCCAGACGCGACAGATGCACCATCACCAGCGAACAAACGCCCGCGAATTCGACCGCAAAATCCCGATCCGAAACGCCGTCCAGACTATTCGCTGAGACGCTCTCGAAACCGAGCTCCCGCGCGACATTCCCCCGATTCACCGGAAAGCCCGTTCCCGCAAGTGCTCCAGAGCCGAGCGGCATAATATTCACCCGCTTTCGCGCCTCGTTCAGCCGTTCGCGGTCGCGTTTCAACATTTCAAAATACGCCAGGCACCAGTGTGCCCACATCACCGGCTGTGCCCGTTGCAGATGCGTGTATCCCGGCAGAACGGCGTCGCGATGCCGCTCCGCCGCCGCGATCAGCGAAGTCTGAACACCGCGAATGAATACATCCGTAGAATCGATCTCACTGCGCAACCACAACCGAAACGCGGTCGCGACCTGATCGTTGCGGCTCCGTCCGGTGTGCAGCTTTCGACCGGCATCGCCGATCGCCGCGATCAGTTTGCCCTCGATAAATGAATGCACGTCCTCCGCATCAGAGCCGTCGAAATACGCTGCATCCGCCGACGCATCCGCGAGCATTTTCGCTAAACCGTCCGTTATCGCTGTCGCCTCGCCCGATGTCAGAACACCTGCCTCGGCAATTCCATTTGCATGAGCAATGCTCGCCCTCACGTCGGCCGCAAAAAGTCGCCGGTCGAAACGAAACGAATCGTTAAACTCGGCAAACGTCTCATCCGGCTTTTCCGTGAACCGCCCACCCCAAAGTTGCCCTGATTTGGTCATTTATATCTCCGTACGCATATAATTGTAGTTTATTTTAGTGAACCTAGAAAAAGCGATCGCGTTCGCCAAAGGTTAGGTATAGCTATCAGCTAATAGCTATCAGCTGATAGCTGTTCTCAAAAACGGCAAATATGAGCAAAAAAATCAACAAAGTTGTCCTCGCGTACTCCGGCGGACTCGATACGTCCGCGATGCTTTTATGGTTGAAAGAGACTTACGGATGTGAGGTAGTTTGTTATTGCGCCGACGTCGGTCAGGGCGACGAAATGAACGGCCTCAAAGAGAAAGCCCTCGCGACCGGCGCTTCGAAACTCTACGTCGAGGACCTCCGCGAAGAATTTGTCAAAGATTTCGTCTGGATGGCCGTCAAGGCAAATGCTTTGTACGAAGGCGTGTACCTGCTTGGAACGAGCCTCGCTCGTCCGGTGATCGCTAAACGCCAGATCGAGATCGCCCAAAAAGAAGGCGCCGACGCCGTCGCCCACGGGGCAACCGGCAAGGGCAACGATCAAGTGCGTTTCGAGCTGACATATTACTCGCTGCAGCCGGACATCAAGGTCGTGGCTCCGTGGCGGCACTGGGAATTTAAGGGCCGTGCTGATCTCATCGCGTACTGCACAAAACACGGCATTCCCGTCACGGCGACTGCTGATAAACCATATTCGATGGACCGCAACCTTATGCACATCAGCTACGAAGGCGGCATTCTCGAAGACCCGTGGGCTGCGCCTCCAGAAAATATCTTCCTTTTGACCAAGTCGCCCGAGAACGCGTCGAATACCTCTCAGGAACTGACGATCTCGTTCGAAAAAGGTGAACCCGTCGCCATCAACGGCGAAAAATACGGCGCAGTCGACATGCTGACCAAGCTCAATTATCTCGGCGGCGAACATGGTATTGGCCGCGTCGATCTGGTCGAGAATCGCTTCGTCGGCATGAAATCCCGCGGCGTTTACGAGACTCCCGGCGTCACCATCCTGCAAGCCGCTCACCGTGCCCTCGAATCGATCACCATGGATCGCGAGGTCGGCCGGCTGCGAGACTCGTTCGGCACGAAGTTCGCCGAGTCGATCTACTACGGCTTCTGGTTCGCCCCCGAATTCGAGATCCTAAAGTCCATGGTCAACCAAACCCAGGAAACCGTCAACGGCGACGTCCGCGTAAAACTTTACAAGGGCAACGTCACAATACTAGGCCGCAAATCGCCGAATTCTTTGTATCGCGAACGGGTCGTCACCTTCGAGGACGACGCCGGAGCATACGATCAGATCGATGCGGAAGGGTTTATAAAGCTGCAGGCATTGAGACTGCGGTTGCGGAATATGGAGTAAATCTTGTTTTTTCATTTATTTTCATTATAATTCATTTATATGAGTGAAACAGCAACATTATCAACCGTTATTGATGTTCGGGTTAAGGATGCGATCACTCGTTTTTGCAAGCGGCGGGGGATCAAGCTACGTTACATGGTCGAGCAGGCTTTGATCGAGCAGTTGGAAGATGAGATCGATCTTGAGGCGTACCATGAGCGCCGGAATGAAGAACGAGTCTCATTGGAAGAGGTCTTGGCTGGCGCAGGCAAAAGAAAACGATAATGCCCGCCTACTCAGTTCAGTTTGTTAAAAGTGCTCAGAAGGAATTTGATCAGCTTCCGGCAAAACTGCGTTCGAAAACGGTCGAGGCCTTAACTCTGCTTTCGCAAAACCCATATTCAGAGCTTCTGAGAGTAAAGAAACTAAAGGGAACCGGTGAACTGTACCGCATTCGTCTCGGCGACTATCGAATAGTTTATGAAATTCAGAATAAAAGGCTGATCGTAGTGGTCATTAAGATCGGTCATCGCAGCGATGTCTATAAACACTTATAAGCAGGAAAGAAATTATTCCGTATCTTTTCGCTGCTGAAAACTGAAACTTCATTTCCGAATGTGGAAGAAAAGTCGAAAATGTTAGAATTTCGGACAAAATCTATGAAAATCAAACTCGTTTTATTTATCTCTCTATCGCTCGTGATGTGTTCTGTGATGATGGCGCAAAAACCGAAGGCGGCGGTTGTTTCACCTGAAATGGTCGTGAAGAATCTTTACACCGCTCACAAGCTAAAGAAGAGCCCGTTTTTTCAGAACAAGAGCCGAGCACTTGTCGACAAATACTTTACCGGTGCTCTAGCGGATGCGATCTGGAAGGAAGCGATCGAATCGACACCGGGCGAGGTCGGCAACCTCGATTTCGATCCGCTATTTTACGCACAGGATATAAAGATCACAAAATTTCTCGTCGGAAAGGCTGATGAGAATAATGTGGTGAAAGTGACATTCCTGAACATGGGCAATCCTGAGGAGATCAACTTTTTCCTCACGCGCCCTAATACCTCGTCAAAGGTATATAAGATCGATTCGATCGTGTATAGCGACGCCGAGGACCTGGAGGCAATTCTGAGCTATGAGTTGCCCACCGACGGACAGCCGGAGGCAGTTGACCCGATGGATGGCAATTACCTGATCGGCGATGTTAAATGCGGCGTTGAAACCACAAAAGGCGGGTATTGGGCACGCATCAAGTGCGACGATCAGCCTAACGTTCAGATCGTCGACACCGAAACGATGACCTTTGGCACTTTTAACAAAAAGGAAAAAGGACGCCGCGGCCACTTTGTCGTCGGCGATGACCGCTCGATCAAGAAGTTTATCGATGCCTCGGGCAAAGAGATTAGCGTGAGCCGGGTCAACTAGACTCAGGCTCCTGGCGTCTGCCGACTCCGCAATGACAACGAAAGCGACGGTAATTAAAGGCGATCAACGCCGAAGATTACAAAGAAAAGCGATGTTTTTAACCAAAACATCGCTTTTTTGTTGATCTTTATTCTACCAAGCCAAGCTTTATCCGAGATACCCGCGAAATTTATCCTTCGTCGCGGCGTATTTTGGGAATATCTGTGCGAGATCGGTGCTGCCCATATGTTTGGCTGATGCCTCGGCGAAGATGTCTCGAAAATCGGTGGTGACGGCGAGGTCGCGGCCTTCGTTGAGTTGGTCCGGGGCGAGGCCTTTGAAATCGCCGTAAACCTTGCCACCTTTGACTGAGCCACCGAGGACGAACATTGCGTTCGCGTGTCCGTGATCGGTTCCGCGGCTGCCGTTCTCCTTTGCCGTGCGGCCAAATTCGGACATTGTCAGTAATACGACATCATCCATCCGCTGACCCAGATCGACCGCGAATGCGGCGATCGAAGTTCCAAAATCACGTAGCAAATTAGACAGCTGACCGCGTGGACCGCCTTCGTTGACGTGCGTGTCCCAGCCGCCCATTTCGGCAAACGCGACCTCGAGGCCGATGCCCGCTTTGATCATCTGTGCGATCTGCATCAACGAGCGTCCGAGGGCCGAATTCGGATAGGCCGCACCGTTCTCCGGCTTGTATTGCGACGGGTTAGCCTGTTTCAGATAATTGACCGCTTCGAAAGTTTCCTTCCCGGTCTCGTTCAGCGGATCGTTAAGCTTTTCCTGATAAATACCTTCAAAACCGCCCTTGAAATTGTTCGAATACGAACCAGCTTTGATCGTGAAATCCGCCAGGTTCGTCATAGCGATCGACGGCGCACGACCATACAGCGAACGCGGCGTCTGCTGCGTCATCGCGACCGCCCGGAACGGCGAATCGTTCTTCGACTTTTCGGACTGCATAACGCGGTTGAGCCAGCCGTCCTTCGTGCCTTTGTTGCCCGGCGTGCCCGATTCCATGTAGTCCTGAGCGTCAAAGTGCGAACGCGTATTGTCCGGCGATCCGACCGCGTCGATCACTGCAAGCTGTTTACTTTTCCAAAACGGCTCAAGCGGTTTGAGTGCCGGATGCAGGCCGAAAAAGCCATCGAGATCGATCGCCCCGTCCGCCTTCCCCGGCGCGGCTACGGCGATCGTCGGGCGAAGTTCGTAATACGACCTATCGCCGTGCGGCACGACCATATTCAGCCCGTCGACCGCACCGCGTTGAAAGATCGTGACCAACACTTTCTTCTTCCCGTAACCCTTCGGCGCTGTCTGGGCCGTCGCAAATTGATGCAAATACTCCGGCGCCGCCGCCATCATCCCAAACGCCGCCAACCTGATCCCGCTCGTCTTCAAAAAATATCGTCTGTCCATAATAAAAAATACCTCGGACAATGAATGCCACTGATACTTAGACGCTCCGAAAACGATCTTGGCCTAAAATAATCTCCACCAAGGCCCAAGCAATGTTCGCATTTCGCCCTTACTTCGAGGGGCTCGGGCCTTTTTCTTCTTACTACTGGCTTCTGGCTACTGGCTACTTGCTACTTGCTACTTGCTACTTGCTACTGAACGATGATCTCATCCACAAAAATAAACGCATCTTCGCCTGCTCCGGGGTGCCAGGATGGGATCTTGCCGAGGTTGTGGGCGTGGATGCGGACGTAGCGTGCCTTGACGGGTGAGATCGACTGGACGAAGTCGCGGATCTGTTCTTTCATGTCGGTTGTGTCGATATCCGTCTTGATGTCGGCAACGCGTGTGAAATTGACTCCATCGATCGACAGTTCAAATTCGATCCGCGTCGGCATCCATATCCACGAACGGGCATTCTGCAAAAATCCTCCGCCGAGCTTGCTCACGGTCGTCTCCTTTTGCAGATCGATCGTCGCCACCAGATCCTGCGGTTGATAACCCTGCCACTCGCCACTCGCAAAATTCACCGTCCCCCGAATACCGTCGATCAACCCTTCGTCACCGCCGCCCGTGTATTGGCGGTTGTATTTCGAGTCGATGGCGACGGTCCAGTTGTTTGGTTTCTTGATGAATTTCCCGTCTGCGATCAGGCTCCTGTCACCATTTAGGCCGATCGAAACTGCTTTTACAATTGTCGTTTGCGATATCCGAAACGGTGCATCGTAGAGCGTCCAAGAACCTTTGACCGGATCACGTCCATCGGTCGTGTAAAAGATCTTCGCATGCCGCGTTGTCGTCCGCAGAAATATGTAGGCTCTATCGTCGAAAACCGGGCGCCCTTCGATTCTCGGAACCGCTACAAAATTGTCTCCGGTGCCAATAAGACCATCTTTTTCTGCTACGGGAGGAATCGGGAACGCTCTGAACTCGAGCATGCCGCCAGCCATAAGGGCCCCATGGGTAAGGTCGTCAGAGCCGACACCTTTCCCATTAAACTCAACCGCCCGCAGATATTCATCCGGTTTAACTACGGCAGGAGCTTTGATAGTAAAAGTTTTTCCGTTTTCAAGATGATATGTAATGCGTGGAAATAGCGGCGTTCCTAGAGAATATGTTGGAGCGCCCGGCGCGACCGGATAAAATCCGCTTGCACTCAATATGTACCACGCCGACATCTGGCCGCAGTCTTCGTTGCCGATGAGGCCGTCGGGCGTTGGTTTATAAAAGTCATTTAATATTTGCCTAACATATTTCTGCGTTTTCCAAGGCTGCCCGGCGTAGTTGTAAAGGTAGGCAATGTGATGCGAAGGCTCGTTGCCGTGGGCGTACTGGCCGATCAGGCCAGTGATGTCCGGCTGTTCGCGACCCGCGAGTTTGTCTTTGGTAGTAAAAAGCTCGTCGAGCTTTGCGGCAAATCTTTCCGATCCACCCTGAAGTTCAATGAGTCTTTTTATGTCATGCGGAACAAAGAACGAATACACCCAGCTGTTGCCCTCGGTAAAGTTGAATGTCACCTCGTTCGGAGCGAACGGCGACACAAAACCGCCGTTCTTTTTCGGACGCATGAAGCCCGTGGTAGGGTCGAAGAGGTTTTCGAAGTAACGGGCACGTTTCGAATACAGTTCAGCGTCACCGCCGTATTTGCGTGATCGTTCAATTGCATCAGTCGTCGACCTCTTTAGCCAATACGACCGCAGGGAAGTCGCCATCTGCGATATGCACCAATCGTCGTAAGCATACTCCAGCGTTTTTGAGACCGATTCGTTTTCGTCCTCCATTGAGATATAGCCGCGTTTTTTATAGGCGGCTAGGCCGAAGTGGTCGAGTTCGGCGGAGTGTTTGGCGGCGGCGTAGGCTTTGTCGTAATCGAAGCCTTTGATGCCTTTCGCCATCGCGTCGGCGATGACCGAGACGGCGTGGTAGCCGATCATCGTGTCGGTCTCCTCGCCCCACAGTTCCCAAACCGGCAACCGCCCGCCCTGCTCGTATTGGCGAATGAACGTGTTGATAAAATCCACCGTCCGTTTCTGATCGATGATCGTATAAAGCGGATGGGCCGCCCGGAACGTGTCCCAGAGCGAAAAGACCGTGTATTGATCTCCCGATTTTGGATTTTGGATCTTGGATCTTGGATTTTTTCCGGCTCCCCTCCTTACGAAGGAGGGGTGGCCGCCGCTTTGGGCGGACGGGGTGGTTCGCTCTTTACCGTCGGAGCCGATATTGTGGATCCTTTTGTCGAGGCCAAGGTAACTTCCGTCAACGTCATTCAAAACATTCGGCTGGATCATCGTGTGATACAGCGCCGTGTAAAATGTCGTCGTCTGAGCATCCGTCCCGCCCGAAACCTCGATCTTTGACAACTCTTTGTTCCAAGCCGCTTTCGCATCAGCCCGAACCTTATCAAAATCCCAACCGGGAAGTTCGGCCGCGAGATTCTTGCGGGCGCCTTCGATCGAGACATATGAGATGGCGACCTTAAGGGTTAGCTGTCTCGAATTACGCGGGAAGCCGTTGATCATCGCCTTTACTTCTTCCTTGCTATCAAACGGGTAGCCTTCATCGGTTCGCACCGAGTTGCCGCCTTCGTACACGGCCCAGTATTTGAATGGCTTCGAAAATTCGGCGACAAAGTAAACTGTTTGATCTTTAGCCCACGAACGCGAACGTCTAAATCCCTCTATTCTCGTAGAATTTACAAAGGTAATTTGTGAGCCGATGATCGTGTCTCGCCACTTTAGGTCAAGCCACAGATTTGCTTCCTCATTTTCAGGAAATGTATACCGATGAACACCTACTCGCGACGAAGCTGTCATTTCAGCGAGGATTCCATTGTCCAACTTTACCGAGTAGTATCCCGGTTCAGCTCTCTCATTCGAGTGAGAGAAGTTCGTCGC
>JAYSZT010000086.1:0-5148 GCA_043737915.1 Acidobacteriota bacterium | reverse complement strand
CGACGCGGGGAAGCGGCGTTAACCTTTGATCCTGTTCCATACTGCTCGAAATTCCTGATCGCCCATTAATTCTTTACTAAACCGAGGCGAACTTGCTTTATACCATATTTAAGTCGATTTTTCAGTATAAATCTAGATGCTTGTAACGTGTTTGGCGTTTACAGCGGATTCGCGTTGACGACTTTTGACCGAGTTCAAAGCCCGTCAGTTTTGTTTCTGGTATCTGCCAGGTGATATATTAATGATGTAGAGAACAAGGTTTTTGGGTATTCATATGACGGCTATTTTAGATAATTCATACGCGGAATCAGTAAACAATTTCACTCTTGGAATTGAGGGATTTAGATATTCGGACCTATTTGATGCGGTTAGGTTAAAAGATCTGGCGGACGCTTTTTATAGCGAGGTCGGGACACGCGAACCGGTTTTGCATACTGCCTTAATGAAATACATTGAGGCTCGCGGGCACGGTTTTGAAAGGAAAGTTGAATCAAAAATACTTACCGATGCCGCTCCTTTCCTGTCTGATTTTATAGGCCGTTTGTTTAATATCAGCCGCGAACGGGGAGAGCTTGAACGCGATATATCGACGCAGAATCCGGTGTGGAAATACAAGTTTTTCGTCCAGCGGCGGGCGATCAAACGATATAAGGCAGACAGTGTCGCAGACCTGAATGAAGCTCAGCTTTGGCAGGCCGTGTCTGAACTTCGCAACAACGCTTTCGACGAAACGCTGGTCCGCGACGAAGAACTTTCGATAGCAGAAATGACGTGCCGCCTTCTCGATGCGGAGGATGAGCTTGCCAAAAAGGGAACTGATAGCGAACCGGCTCCGGCACCGTCCGCGTTCGCAATCGACACGGTCAATCGGATAAATGCCGTTTATGACAAACTGAAGGACTCAGAATTTGGAAAGTTTTTTTCTCAGTACGTTATCGAAATTGATGCAACCGGCGATCTGCTTACGGTCAAGGCAGCTCTGCAGCTGATCGAGGCGTGGTCGGCGACAGCTTTTCATAATAAATCGCGGAACTGGTCTTCCTTCAAAGTTCCGCACTCACTCAATTATCAAAATTTGGTGCACCTCATTCACCCTGAACCTCATTTACACAACGTCATGCGCGGAGCGGAGGATGTTTTGCGCAAACGCGATGGTTTCAAGCTGACTGACGATCGGGGCACACAGCGGGAAGTTTTAGCCGAGATCGACTACTGCTTGATATGCCACGAACGCGAAAAAGATTCCTGCTCGACTGGGCTTCGCGAACCGGACGGAGCTGCGAAACGTAATCCGCTCGGCATTAAAACGGAAGGCTGCCCACTGGACGAAAAGATATCCGAGATGCATCTGCTGAAAAAGCAAGGCGACTCGATCGGCTCGCTGGCACTCGTGACCATCGACAATCCGATGTGCGCCGGCACCGGGCATCGTATTTGTAACGATTGCATGAAGGGTTGCGTTTTTCAGAAGCAGGAACCGGTCAACATACCGCTCGCCGAGACTGCGAGTCTGACCGATGTGCTAAATCTGCCTTACGGATTCGAGATCTACAGCCTGCTGACACGATGGAATCCGCTGAACGCAAAGCGTCCGTACACGTTGCCGTACAACGGTAAAAATGTGATGGTTGTCGGTCTCGGACCGGCCGGTTACACGCTCGCGCACTACCTTTTGAACGAAGGTTTTGGCGTTATCGGGATCGATGGCCTCAAGATCGAACCGCTTCCGCTCGATTGGACGGGAAACCACGGGAAATCGTGTCCGAAACCGATCAAGGACATAAATGACATCACCGAGGAACTGGACGAACGCGTCCTCTCCGGTTTCGGCGGCGTTTCCGAGTACGGAATAACCGTTCGGTGGGATAAGAATTTTCTGACGATGATCCAACTGATGCTAACGCGGCGCAAGCGTTTTCGGCCGTACGGCGGCGTCAGATTCGGCGGCACCTTAATGATCGAAGATGCGTGGGAACTTGGTTTCGACCATATTGCGATCGCGACCGGAGCCGGAAGACCAACGATCGTGCCGATGAAAAACAACCTCATCCGCGGTATTCGTCAGGCATCCGATTTCCTCATGGGTCTGCAGCTAACCGGTGCATTTAAGAAAGATACATTGTCCAATCTGCAGGTTCGATTGCCGGCGATCGTCATCGGCGGCGGCCTGACCGGTGTCGATACGTCAACTGAAATATTCGCTTATTACCCGGTGCAGGTCGAAAAAATGCTTTTCAAGTACGAGCAGATCGTGGCGGAGTTTGGCGAGGAAAAAGTCATTAAGACCTTCAACGAAGAGGAATTACATGTCCTGCAGGAGTTCCTCGAGCATGGAAAACAGATCCGTGCGGAGCGTTCACGTGCGGCAGCCGTAGGCGAAGAGCCGAATTTTGTGCCGCTTGTCAGATCATGGGGCGGCGTCTCGCTCGTTTATCGAAAACGCCTGCAAGATTCTCCTGCCTATCGCCTCAATCACGAAGAGGTTCAAAAAGCCCTCGAGGAAGGCATCAATTTTATCGAATGCATGAGCCCGACCGAGGCCGTTCCGGACGAATACGGTGCGGTCAAGGCGCTAATTTTTGAGCGGCTCGATTATGTGGCTGAGACTGGAAAATTCGAAAAAACGGGGGATATGCACGAATTTCCGGCTCATACCGTCTGCGTTGCCGCAGGTACCAGTCCGAACGTGATCTACGAAAAAGAAAAGCCGGGCACTTTCAAAATGGATGAGTGGCGGCAGTTTTTCCAGCCATTCAAGGTCGAACGTAACGGCGATGGAAAACAGCACGTTGTTGAAACGCCGAAAAACGAGGCCGGATTTTTCACGTCATATGAACACGACGGGAAATTTATCAGTTATTACGGTGACAATCATCCGACCTACGCCGGAAACGTCGTTAGAGCCATGGCATCCGCAAAGCACGGCTACGAAAAGGTCGTCGAAATATTCGCCGAGGAGCTTGCCACCCGCGGCGTTCTCCCCCAAGCGGAACGCGATGAGATATTCGATAAACTCGAGGCGAAACTTGATGCAGAACTTCGAGCTTACGTCGTCAAGGTCGATCGCCTGACTCCAACCATCGTCGATGTTATCGTCAAAGCGCCGCTGCAAGCGAGAAAGTTTGAACCGGGACAGTTTTATCGCCTACAAAATTTCGAGACGTCGGCACCTTTAATTGACGGTAAACGACTGATGATGGAAGGTTTAGCTCTCACTGGAGCGTGGGTCGATGAGGAGAAAGGCCTGCTTTCGATGATCGTTCTGGAAATGGGGACCTCTTCGCGGCTGTGCCAACTTCTGAAGGAAGGGGAAGAGGTTTTGGTGATGGGTCCGACGGGTACGCCGACCGAGATCACCGAGAACGAAACCGTTTTGCTCGCCGGAGGCGGACTTGGTAATGCTGTTCTTTTCTCGATCGCACGTGCACTTCGAGAGAAAAACAACAAGGTCATTTATTTTGCCGGATACAAGGACGGAGCCGATTTATTCAAACGCGAAGAGATCGAAAATGCGACCGATCAGATCATTTGGGCGACCGATTTTGGAACCGAGATCGCACCGCAGCGAACTCAGGATTCGCATTTCAGAGGTAACATCGTACAGGCGATGATCGCCTATTCTGAAGGGCGTTTGGGAGCTCAGAGTGTTGACCTGAAAGAGGTTGACCGCATCATTGCCATTGGCAGCGATCGCATGATGAACGGTGTTCGCGAGGCTCGTCACACAACACTTAAGCCATTCCTCAACTCAAATCATACTGCTATCGGATCGATCAATAGCCCGATGCAGTGCATGATGAAAGAGGTGTGTGCCCAGTGCCTGCAACGCCACGTCAACCCGCACACCGGCGAGGAATTCTTCGTCTTCTCATGCTTCAATCAGGATCAGCATCTAGACTTTGTCGATTTTAAGAACTTGAATGATCGTTTGACGGCGAACAGCATTCAAGAAAAACTCACGAATCTATGGCTGGATCGTGCATTTGGAAAGGCAGAATTTAAGTCGCAAATGGCCGGACTCTGATCTGTCCTCGGGAAGGTTGGCAATCGAGATAGGTCTCTTGATTATCTTTCAGCCTTAAAGCTTGAGATTCGTCAAGATCATATCTCGATTTGCGTCGAAACGACTTGTCCGACGACATCACCGCGGCGAGTTTTGATCGGCATGGGCGACAGTTCCGGCAGAACGGATTTTGACAAAATTCCTAGTTGACGCAGGATCTCTACCGCAACTACAGGGCGGGAGAGGTGGTCGTCGCCGTCTTCGATCTTAAGGGCGATGCCAAGGCCGGTCGGGAATGCTTCGCTTGGCAGTACACCACAGAGCCAGACGCCGTCGGCGCCAACTTTCGAAATTATCTTGCCGGGTGCCGCTTGCATGATCATCGTATCGAGTCGGTTGGTGCCGCCGATCAGTTCCGGATATTTGAGCATGGCGGCGACGATGAGCGAGCAGGCGTTTTGCGTAGCCTCTGGAAACTTCGCAGGTGCGATGAGATTGATAAAACTTTTAGCCATTGACGAGACTGGCACGGCAAAGTTTGGAACTGAACAGCCATCGATACCGATCGCGATCTTGCTTTCCGAAATCTCACAAAAGTCAGAGACACACCTTAAAATTCGCTTCTGAATACGATTGTCCGCCAATTCGTATGTTTCGATATCGGCCCCAATATGTTTTGCGAAGGCGAGCATGCCGGCGTGTTTACCCGAACAATTGTTGTGAAGTTGGTTCGGCTTTTCGCCAGCCGCGATCATGCGGTGTTCTTCCACTTCATTGAAAGCAAAATGGCTACCGCACCGAAGGTCCGACTCCGACAGGCCGATCTTCGCAAGCATTCGGGCCGCGATCTCAACATGGATCTTCTCACCCGAGTGCGACGCTACCGCAAGACCGATCTCGTCATTGGTAAACGAAAATGCGTCCGCCGCACCGCTCGTGATAAAAGGTATCGCCTGAAAGGCCTTGGACGCTGAACGAAAAAATGTAACGGTCGAAGGGTCGCCCATCGAGGCAACTGTCTTGCCGCCGCCGTCGATCACGATAAAATGCCCGCGATGGATCGACTCGACCGTCTCGCCGCGGATAACATTAGCTAATATTTCAGAATTCATAGAATTAGGGGCGGAAACACGACCGGTAGGGAG
>JAYSZT010000085.1:0-23061 GCA_043737915.1 Acidobacteriota bacterium | reverse complement strand
CGTAGATCGGTTTTAATTTCTGTTTGATAGCCACGAACTACTCAGATTATGACAGATAATTCCGAGGTCGGTCGGCTACCGGTTTCATTTTTAACTCTCACTGTATATGATGAGGATTCAATCACGAACTGATGATGGACGAGGACGTTACAAAGAAATCAGGCATCTATCGCTACGTCTTGGCCGGCGAAGAGAAACACGTGAACATTCGCGTATTCTCCGACAATCGAAAACGTGAAGCCTACGAGCGGCAAAAAGGCATCTGCGTAAATTGCAACAAACACTTCGAACTAAACGAAATGGAAGCCGATCACATCACGCCGTGGCATTTACAAGGAAAAACATCGGCGGACAATTGTCAGATGTTGTGCAAAGACGATAATCGAAGGAAATCAGGGATATGAATATAAAAGATCTTATAGCAAAGGGGTTCATCGACCTTGAGGATGAAATCAGCTTGGAAAAGAAGTCCGAGATCATGCCGCTTTTCGGGTTCACAAGTTACAACTCACAATCCAGTTTTTATCAGCACCCCCATGAGCCCGGAGTACATATATGGTTTCCGATCTGCTATCCCGACGACACGAACGAATGGGAAAACACACATAGCAAAGACTGGGAACGCGCTTTCGAACAACACATTACCAAAAATGCTGAGCAGCTAGCGAAAGTGGCGTCGCAGCCGAACCGACAAGTGCGTGTGATGTTCGCAAAGCTCAAGCCTCATGGGCGGCTAATTCACGAATTTAAGGGCATTTATAGATTCGATCCAGACCTGTCCGCAACAGCGAAAAAAGCCGCTTACGTTCGCATTGCTACCAGGGCAACACTCTATCCAGTCTAAGTTGGCGGAAGCCAGTGTAGTTTAAGAGCCGAGATCGCCGAATACTGATCGGATCTTGGCGGCTTGTTCGGGGTCGGTTTCTTCGAGTGGTTCGGCAGCGAGTTCCAGTTGTTCCTGTGTTTGCAGTAGTGCAAATTCGAGGTCGTTACGGGTATCGACAACTCTGACCGTTGCCTCGTACTCTCCAAAAACTTTGCAATTCCCTTCTGACAGTCGTCGGTCATGCGGGCGGTGGCGTTGACGGTGACGCCTTTATCGATGGCGTTTCCGTTCGGCGAATTGGGACTGGATTACCAGTTCACGAATGTTCGGAGTAACGCAAACGCCAGCAGGATCGCGAGGACGATCAGCGAACCGATGATTTGCTGTCGTGAAAATCTCATTTACCTTCAAATAGTAACGCAGGGTTTATTTTGAATTGCAGCATTTTGGCGGTTTCGCGGCCGGCGTCGCCGCCTTTGCGTTGGACGGTGATGCGGCCGATCTTGAGGTTGCCGTTGCGGGTGAGTTCGACTTTGCCTTCGCCGAAAAATTTGATCGCGTAGGCGTCGGTTCGCAGGACCCAACGCGCTGTGGCGGACGATTTGAGTGCGACCATTATCCAGTGTGCGGAGTGGATGCCGTCACCGGAGAAGATGTCGGAGACGATCGCTTCTTTGTTAGCGGTGAAAAAGTCGATCACGGCTTTTTGCGTTTCCGGGGGTAGCTCGTTGAGGTACATTCGGTTCGCGTCTTTCGACGGCTTGGTCGGTGGCGTTTCGCCGACGAATAGTTTTAAGGCTTCCTGCACGTCGACCGGCATTTTCCACATTTTCGCGTAGGTCGCGAGCCAGCGTTTGTCGATCTGGTTAAATCCTTGTTCGCTGCTGACGAGCTTGATCGAGATGCCCTCGCGGCTTTCGCCCGTTTTTGTTTTTATCAGGACTTCGACATCGGCCTTTTCTCCGTGCGGTTTAGTGGCGACGAGACTTTGAATGTCGGCGAGTTTGTAATTCATCGCCCCAAGCCAGATCTTCGCGTCGTCGTCGGTTTTCCAGTTGTTGAACTTGTCGCGGATCTCGTCTTCGTTCTTGAATCCGTTCTTCGCCGTTGCCGATCCAAGCTCGATCTTCGCCGCAGTCGGTTTTTGCGCGATCGCGTAGCCACACAGAACGACTACAAATAATAGCAACGAGATCGAACGTTTCATTTCGTCACTATACCTAACGCTGACAGTCGAAATCAATTAGTTTCGGGTCGATCAAACGAATAAATGCCGAGATAGCCGGAAGAGAGCTATACTCGGGTAATGAAAAACCCTCTGGCGGAAATTGCGAGAAAGCTGTTAACAGCCGATTTTGAAAAACTGTCGGAGCGTGAAAAGCGGATACTCAGTCGTTATAACGACCGCAAACCGATCAGTCGCGATACGACAAAGGATTACGATGCCGACCTGACAGTCGGGCAGCGGCTCGCTGATCGAGTCGCCTCGTTTGGCGGTTCGTGGACGTTTATCCTGCTTTTTGGTTCAGTTCTGATAGTTTGGGTACTGATAAATGCGTATCTGCTGATGCGAAATGGGGACACCTTCGACCCGTATCCATACATTTTACTCAACCTTTTTCTCTCGATGTTGGCGGCGATCCAAGCTCCGGTCATCCTGATGTCGCAGAATCGGCAAGCGCTAAAAGATCGACTCGACGCCGAGCACGACTACGAAGTCAACCTTAAGGCCGAACTCGAGATCATGGGTCTCCACGAGAAAATAGACGAACTAAGAGAAGCTAAATGGTCCGAGCTGATCAATTTACAGCAGGAGCAGATCGAACTGCTGACGAAGCTCTTGAAGGAAAAAGGAAGGGCTTAGGATAGTTAGAAAAATAGACCTAACGTGCTCGCGTCACGAACATTCGGGGAGATGAGCGAGGAAATTTCCCGCAAATGATGTAAGCACGCAAAGAAGAAGACTGTCTGGATTCAATAGACTTTTCTTAAGTCACTGCTAAGCAAGATGACCACCTTAAAATTAATAACCAAGATCATTTTCGGCGTTTTGTTTATCGCGGCGGGGACGAATCATTTTATAAACCCGAAGTTTTACGAATCGATAATGCCGCCTTATCTGCCGTGGCCGTATCAACTAGTGATTCTCAGCGGGATCGCAGAGATCGTGCTCGGCATCGGCCTGCTGATACCGCAAACTAGTCAATATGCAGCGTGGGGTCTGATACTTTTGCTGGTCGCCGTTTTTCCCGCGAACATCCACATGGCAACCCACCAAGAGTTGTACCCGAGCGTTCCTGCGATCTTTCACTGGATCCGACTACCTCTGCAGGCAGTCTTGATCTTGTGGGCTTACTGGTATACAAACGTCGATATTTGATAAGTCGATCGAGATCGGGGGGCGATCGCAATCTGTCACAAATGAGCAAGATATCGCTCCAGAGACCCACGTCGCCGAAATGGTCCTTGTCGATAACTAGTAAGCCCTGGTCAGCTCGACACCCGTGTAGTAGTGTTTGATGATCTCATTGTATTTGACGCCCATTTTTGCGAGGCCGAAGGCTCCGTATTGGCACATGCCGACGCCGTGGCCCCAGCCGCGGCCGGTGAATGTGTAGCTCGCGACGGACGAGCCGGAGTAGCGTTTATTCATGACGAACAGCTGTTCGTTGAGACGCAGGGCAGAACGGATCTTGCCGCCTTTGAGTGTTTTAGTGCCGTTCGACCCGATGATCTCGAGTTCGATCGGGCGACGTGAGTAGCCAACCTTTTTGATATTTACGTCGTACAGCGTACCGATCCCGCGGACGTATCGGGAAAGGCTTGACTGCACTTGCGAACCGGACATTGTTTTATTCCAACTCACAAATGGCGACATATTCTCGGCGGTGGTTGGCGTATCCGTCGGTTTGATCTCAAGATATTTGACCGCACCGAGGGCATCGAGCTGATAATTTATGGCTTCGCCGCCGAGAAGTGCAGCTTCGCGAACGGCGTACATCGTTGCACCGAATTCGCGGAACAAGAAAACATCAGGCCGCACGATCAGTGGCCGATCGCTCTTTCCGGAGCGAAGGACAAGTTTGCCGTCTGTGGTTGGTCTCGCTGTCCCGGTCAGTATCTCGGGCATCCATTTTTTCTGTTGATAGATCTGCTGGATCAGACGGAGCATTCTCGCCCGCGTAAACGGCATATTTGGCTTCAGCGTCAGATCAGGATGGATCGAAAAATAGCCGTCGCGGATCAATGCCGCGATCTCGGCCCGTCTCGCTTTTGGTATCTCAGATGCATCATCGAACGACAATTGATAGTTTACGTCTGAGTCGCTGAGCATCGTGTCAGCGACTCCGGGTGCATAAATGAATGCGGCGAGCACGCGGGCGAGCTCGACCGGTTTCGCGGTATCGCGATTGACGGCCGGTACGGGTTTGCCGAATTTTAATGCGACCTGCCCGAGCCAGTTCGACATTTCACGTTCGGTCGGTGCGTCATCGAACCAGTCGTCATTCATCTGATCGGTGCCGAGATAAAAACCGTTTGACGCGAACAACGACATTAATTTGACAAGCTCAAGGTTGCCCTCGTCGCGAAGCTTTGCCGGGTTTCGCGAGGTTTTCACAAGGAACGGCTCGAAATGACGGTGTCCCTCGAGCGAACACTCGACACCGCGAAGGTACGGCTCGTTAAACTCGAAAATGTTCTCTGAATTTTCCGTTCGCCCACCGCACGTTGATGTGTACAGTGCATTTATCGGCTTGCCCTCGTAGGTTGCGACGATACCGCGAGTCGATTGGACGGCCTGCGTTCCCATTTTCGTCTCGATCGAAACTCCCTTATAAACCTGCGACCAGACCGTCGGCACCATATCAAATCCCTGCTTGCCGTAACCGCCGATATTCGCGACCGCGTAAGTCCGGGCTGCGACCGCCTGAGCACGCTGAGCCTCGATCTGCGGCAGGCCAAGTTCGGACGGGACAACACCGAGCAGATATTCCTCGAGCGGAACGACGTTCACAACCGTCAGCGAACCGCGGGCATTAACAAAAACCTCGATCTTTCCGCGATATGCCTTGCCGTTAAGGCGAACCGGATTCGCACGCTCGTTCAGCGAACCGAACGCGACTGATCGGAGCGAAGAGTAACGAGAAAGGTCGGTCGTTCCGTTGACGATCACCTCGCGAAGATTCGGATCGACGGCAACCGATGTCGTCGGCGACGACGAAGCCGTTTTCTGCGTTAAACTCCGCACCTCCGACGGCCCGGCCGTGCGTAATTGCTGGGTTAATGCAACCGCCTCGGGCGAGACAACGGTTTTTTTCTCAGTGATCATCACCGCGTCGTCAAAACCTTTCTCCGCAAGTTTCGCCTTCAATTCGTCCGCGTCGATGCTCGTCTCTTTGATCGATCCAACCCAAACCTTCCACGTGTTCGACGACGTATCGATACTCGCGAATGCCGTCTCGCCGGTCGCCTCGCGAACGTCTTTCGCTAACTCGGTGGCCTCGGTCTGCGTCGGCAAATTCTGAAATTCGATCCGATAATTCTCGATCTCGGGCGGCCGATACGCCCTCGCCGAAACCGTCACGCGGTTCGTCGCCAGCAACCGATTCGCCTCATCGGGACTCACCGCGACCAACGTCGAATCCGTCGTAGTGATCGAAACCGACCCCGAATTCGTCGACAAACCGATCCGGATCAGCGGTTCCTGAGCAAGATAAAAATAACCCGGCTCATTCGCCAACCCTGAATATGAAAGGATAAGAATTGCGGCAACAAAGAAACAGAGGCGAGAAAACATAATCACAATAGTAAATCTTCGAGGCTAAAATTGGAAATTATTCTCGGACCTGCCGGTTACACGTCTCCGAAAATACTTGACGACAGAACCACGTTTGCGTTCTGATGCTAAATTTTGTTGTGCATATCTCGATGGTTGCAGAGGACCCGAACCAAAACTTGAGTTTAGGACGAATGTCCGTTATCGGTGGCAAGGATTTGATCGTCCACGGCCTGCTCACGAAGGGAGGGCCATTCACATCAAGATTATCTATTAATCGCAATCTTTAAAAAACGCTTTTTAGAATCCGTTAGGCCGCTGGGTACGAAATAACTTTTCATGTACTTGGCGGTCTGATTGATTTTATGAGCGATGAAAAGGTGGGGTTTCCGGTTGATCTGGGGAGCATTATGGAGCGGGTCGAGCAGGTCGAACCAATTCGGTATGCGCGGACGCGGAATTTTATTGATGGTGATGTGACGTATCTTTCGCCGTATATCTCGCGGGGTGTGATCTCGACGAAAACGGTTTTGGACTCGGTCTTGAAACGCGGGTATGAGCCGAGGAGAATCGAAAAATTTATTCAGGAGCTTGCCTGGCGTGAATTTTATCAGCGCACGTGGCAGGTGAAAGAGGAAATGATAGATCGCGACCGGCGGCATCCACAGGTTGGAGTTTCAAATACGCAGATCGCGGCTTCGGTCGTTGGGGCGGCGACCGGGATCGATGCGATTGATATCGCGATCGATGGATTGTACGAGACAGGTTATCTTCACAACCACATCCGGATGTACACGGCGGCTATTGCCTGTAATGTCGGGCGCAGTCACTGGCTCACGCCGGCCCGTTGGATGTACTTTCACCTGATCGATGGCGACTGGGCGAGCAACGCGATCAGCTGGCAGTGGGTTGCCGGGTCGGCAAGTAACAAGAAATACTACGCGAATCAGGAAAACATCAACCGCTATTGCTACACGAACCAGCACGGGACATTCCTCGATGTCGATTACGGTGAATTCGAAGACATGCCTATCCCGGCGGAACTCTCCGAAACCGTTTCGCCCGAATTAGCAACTGTTTTGCCAGCGGCAGAATCAATAGATCTCAAGCCGGGAATCCCAACGCTAATTTACAATAGCTACAATCTTGACCCAAAATGGAACGAAGGCATCGAAGCTAACCGAGTTCTTTTGTTAGAACCGACGCATTTTCGAAAATATCCGATTTCGCCACGCGTGATCGAGTTCATTCTCGGCCTGAGCCGAAACATAGACGGAATGCAGGTTTTCGTTGGCGAATTCGATGAACTTGTCGCGGATCGAGAGCTCGACATCCATTACAAGGAACATCCGCTATCGAAGCATTACCGGGGAACGGAGACGAGCCGCGACTGGATGTTCGACGTACCGGGGCACTTTTCCTCGTTTTTCTCGTTCTGGAAAAAATGCGAACGCCTGCTTGGAAAATGACTTAAACTTTATGAAAATCGACAACGCCGCTATCCAAAATATGGAACGCATCTATCGCCTCAATCTGATCAATTCGATAACGGGCATCAAACCCGCGAATCTGGTCGGCACGATCTCCGCCGGCGGGCAGGCGAATCTTGCGATCTTCAGCTCGGTGATCCATCTCGGCAGCGATCCGGCTCTGATCGGGTTCGTAACGCGGCCGGCCGGCGAAGTGCCTCGGCATACCTACGAAAATATTCTCGCGAACGGCAAATACACCATTAACCACGTCCATCCGTCATTTGCGGAGAAGGCACATCAGACCTCCGCGAAATTTGCGAGGGACGTTTCTGAGTTCGAGGCCTGCGGGCTGACTGAGGAAATTATCGATGGGTTCGAAGCTCCATTTGTCCGTGAAAGCAGCTTAAAACTCGGCCTCGAATTAGTAGAAGAATTACCGATCAAACAAAACGGCACAACGCTCGTAATTGGCCGCATCGCGATCGCGATCATCCCCGACGAAGCTCTAGACGGCGAAGGCCATCTCGATCTCGAAAAGGCCGACTCTGCAGGTATATCCGGCCTTAACAGTTATTATTCTGTCAAAAAAATCGGGCAGTATCCGTATGCACGAGTAAAAACTTAACCCCCGGTTTATTTCTCTAAAGCATTAAAAATGAACGGGAACGTTCCCCATGACTGGCCGCGGTGTTGGGGGCGGAAGGCGAAGAGGACGATCTTGCCTTTGCCGTAGTTTGTCTCGACGAGAGCTGGTTTGCCGTTCAGGTATTTTTCGCCGAGCATCCAACCGGAGAGAAGAGCGTCTTTGGCGGCGTATCTGGCAACGACGTTCACCCTGGCGTCAGCCGCGATCTCGAATGCAGAGCTGGATGAGAAATATGCCGCCGTATCTTTTTTCAATCCCTTTGCCAGCGGATCACCGGTGTTGACGTCTAGTTGCACGACCGATCCTGGATTGTAAAATTCGCTGCGTTTAAGACCCGCCAGGACATTCCTAATTGGCAAATTGAACCGCTTGATAACCATCTCGCACGAATCGTCGAAGCATATCAGCTTGCCGCCGTCCGCGACGTATTTTTTTAGATTATCGACCCCGCTTTCGCCAATACCGCCCGAGAATTCCGCCGGGTAACGCTCCGCACTGAGGCCTTTTACGATCGTATTCTCGTTGTCAGCGGGCAGAATGATCGCGTCGAACGGCAATTCTCCGTTGCGTACGGCGGCGTCAGTGACAGGTGCGAACGGGATCATGAATGTATCGAGCACGAGTCTCGTCCAGCCCTCGTCCATCGAACCTGTAAAGCCTTTGTATAAACCGACACGCGGACGTTCCTTCGTCTGGCGGATCTTACCGAACGGCGTGCCCGATTGGTCGAGCCCGAGTGAGCTCCGGACCTGATTGTGAAATTCGACGCGTTTTAAGCTCGGTCGATCTATCTCGAGATTCCTGATCGACAGCACCGTTTCATATTCGACGCCCATCTGCAGCGGCAGCGTCCAACCGGCAACATCGTATGGAGCCTCGGCATCGCCATTCGGCAGTAAGCGATGCGGATACACCTGCTTCTCGAATAGGCTCAGAATGTTATTTTTCTGCGGCTGATTCACAAAAACCAGATAGCCGCCGAGCGGTGTCTCGTGGACGTCTTTCATCTCCGGCATCGTGACGTACAGTTCGCGGGTCAACTGATGCACCTCGATTCCCTGCCACATCAATATCTCGATGAGACGCGAAACCGATTCGGCATTCGGTTGGCCGGCGGAGATGATAAATGCCTGCGGCTCGTCGGCTTTCCGTTCAAGGTTAGCCCGGCCCAATTCGTAGAAATTGCGGAGATATCGAGGGCGGAATTTCGCGGCCATCTGCAGAAGGCTTCGCGAAGCCGTCATCTCGATATTCGCAATATCGGTCGGTCGCCACAGGCCGCCTTCCCATGTGTCGGGATAATTTGTGGCGGTTTCGAGCAGGCTGTTAAGGCCGCGAGTGTTTCGGTTTCGGGCGAGGTCCTCTTTTTTGACGGTTATCGGCGACATCAAATTTACGCTTGCCGCTTCGGAAAGAATGCCGATCGAATTGTGATAATACGGCGTCGAACGAAATCCGCCGTGCCACCATGTGTCGTAGGTCGAATTTGTCGCGACTCCGGCGATGTTTTTCGCCTGCAGATCGGCAGCCATTTTATATCCGATGAGCCCGACCTCACGCAGAATTGAAGGCGAAACACGCGGGTTCGGCGGGTCGTAGAATGGCGGAATTATGAACCGTGAGGCGTTTTGCCCCTGCTGATGAACATCATAGACAAGCTGCGGAAACCATTGCTGCCAAAAGAGTTTCGTGATCGCCTGCGTCTCGACAAGGTTGAGCATGAACCAGTCTCGATTGTTGTCGTGGCCCGCGTAATGATGATAAAGCTCTGGCGGAGCGGTGCCTTCGCTCTTCGTACCGATAGTTTTGCGGTACCAGTCAGCGACGATGTCAACGCCGTCCGGATTCGATGACGGAATGAGCAGCAGAATCGTATTCTCGAGGATCTCTTTCGTGTCCGCATCGGTTGCAGTCGCGAGTTCGTAGGCGAGATTCATCGACATCTGCGAAGCGACGATCTCAGTCGAATGGATCGAGCACGAGATCGAGACGATCGTCTTTCCGTTCTTTACGAGATCGGCAAGCTCCGCATCGCTTTTGATCATTCGCGGATCCGCAAGCTTCGCCGAGATCTGACGATATTTTTCGAGCTCTTTTATGTTATTTGCCGACGAGATAAAGGCAACGATCAGTGGCTTGCCGTTCGTCGTTTTGCCTATTTCCTTGACAGATACGTTCTTACTCGCCTTGTCGAGCTTCGTGAAGTAGTCGTTGATCTGCGACCAGTCGGCGATAGTTTTGTCGTCCGTCGGGTTGAATCCGAGGACCGACTTCGGACTCGGCACCTGCGCCGCAACTGTTAAACCAACAGAGAGGACTACGCCACAGAGGCACAGAAACGCGGAGAAGAGATTTAGGAAAACGGATTTACGAAATCGATGTGAATTGAGCATAATTGGTTTGTTCTTATCTCCGTGACTCTGTGCCTCTGTGGTGAAGAACCTATGACAGAAAACACAACACTGACCTTTCCTGTGAAAGAGTCTAGCAAATCACGACTCACCGGAAAAATACGCTATTGGTGGAGTTGGCTGATTGCCGCGTCGATGCTGTTGTTTATTGCCGCACCGGCGATGTTGGTTTTGTCTATTATCGATCGGAGAATGTGGATATTTCCGCTCTGCAGATGGGGTGCAAACACCTGGCTGCGAGCCTGCGGAGCTACGATAACTGTCCGAGGCTCAGAAAATATCGACCCAAAGAGATCGTACGTCTTTGCCTCCAACCATCGTTCGTATCTCGACACCGCGACACTCTTTTTTCATGTCGGCCAGAAAATGGGACTTGTCGGCAAGAAAGAGCTTTTGAAGGTGCCCATCTTTGGCCCGGGGATGAGCTTTGTAAATATAATCGCGATCGACCGAACTAACCCCGAAAGCGCCCTTCGGTCAATGGAAAAGGCAAAGCAGATCATGGACGACGGTTATTCGTTCGGCGTTTTTGTTGAAGGGACAAGAGCAATGCCGGGCGAATTGCTGCCGTTCAAAAAAGGAGCATTCCACCTCGCCTTTCAAACCGGTTCACCGATAATTCCGGTGGCGATGAAAAATACCGACTGGATGATGGGTAAAAAAAGCGGCGTCGCGTACGCCGGAGAGATCGAGATGGTCTTACTGCCCGCGATAGAGACCGCAGGCCTCAGTTCCGATGAAGACCTCACGAAAGTCATCGAAAAAACCAGAGCCGCGATAGCTGAAGAATTGGCGAAAGCCTGAGTTCTACGGCTTCTTCGGCGTCGGTGTTGGCTTCGGAGTTGGCGTTGGTTCAGGTTCAGAATCGGGGACGTCGATGATCTTCACATCCGAGCGGCCGAGTCTATAATCAGTAAATTTCACCCGCATTCTGATCCGCGTGACGTTGCCATCGCCGAAAACGAGGTCGTCATCGGCCCGGGAATCAATCGGGAACCAATATTTCCCGTCGATCTGATCACGCGTCGTTTCGACGATCGGGAATTTATTTTCCTTGGTCTCCGGTACTGCTTTGCCCTTTGATTTTAGGATCATCAGATCCTGCGTATCGACCCAAACGCGACCCGTAAAAAGACGGAGTTTCGATTTTTTTGGATCGGGGATCACCTTTGGCGTGACGTCGAAAACGTAAAGATCATAGTCGTCTATCCGCTCGACGCCGATGTACGAAAAATTATATTGCGGCACCGATTTCGGCTCAAGGGCGAATGGATTGACGCCGCCGAGGTCTTCGAGATCTTCGGGAGTGACGAATCCCGGCGGTGTAGTTGCGATCGGGGCGAAAAGAACTTTCTCAAACCGCGAGCCGTCCTGACCGAATGTCATATACGAATCGCGCCTGTAAGTTCCCGCGATCTGGCCGCCGAGGCCGATGATGTTCACTATCGCTTGACGATTAAAAACATACTCCGTCAAAGCCTCACGAAACGCAGCTTCATTTGATGTAAATTTTTTAATTATCCGGTCGACCTCAGCCGGGCTTAGTTCTTTTTTAACAACAGTCGCGTCTTGAGCGATCGCCGCAAATGAAAATGCCAAGATCGCAAATAAAATAGCTGCTGATTTCTTCATAATTCCAATTATCCACAAGCTCTATTGAAGTAGATGCGAGCTATGCTCAAAAAGTTCACATCAGAAAGTGAAAATGAGAGCGGATCTCTGAAAAGATCCGCACTCACTCAAATTCACACGAGCGTGTAGCGGGATCACGGCTGAGCCGTAAAATTCAAGTTGTTAAGGTCGCCGGTCACGACAAAATTCAGCGTGTTTGGCGAGAAAGTGTAGAGTTTACTCGAAACGACAAGCTGTTGGCTTTCTCCCACTATTGCACCGGAAAACTGGTAGTAGCCAAATGAACTTGTGATCGTCGTTCGTTGATTTCCACCGGCATCGATCAAAGTGACGTAAACTCTTGAGATACCATTCCCATCAGAGCGGGTAACTCTTCCTCCAACCGTCGCGGGCGAACCCGGCTGCTGCACGATGACTAGTCGGTAATTAATAAGGGAGACGTTCCCGCCGTCGGTCACCGAGATCGTGAAATCAAACGTTCCTGTTGAGGTCGGCGAACCGCCTACCGATACGACCCCGGAGGTCGTAGAAAGTGTAACGTTTCCGGGAAGAGATCCGGCGGACAATGCGTAGGTCGCCGTTCCCGCGTTGGGAGCGATAACTCGATTGAAAGTAGTGCCCAGAAAGGCGTCGCGAAGAACGGCTCGATAAGCGTTCGAGTCCTCAAAGGCTCCGACGTCGACCGTCGTGTTGGATGGACGAACCGCTCCGCGTTGGTCGGTCGTGATAGCACTCCCCGGGTTATTCGTTGCACAGCTAAGGTCGGTCACGCAGTTTTGACCGGCATTGAGAGCGGGCGATGTCGCAAGCAACGCATAGCTCGCCCCGATGCCGCCGTAAAAACCGAGCGGCGAGAGAAGCGGATTGACATTCTGCTGGTCCGAGCCGATCCAGCCGGTTGCCGTGCCGATGTTTCCGATGACATTATTTCCGAGCGAATTGAAGGCTCCGGTGATGTCCGGCGTTCCGACGCCGCCGTTGTTGCCGGAGACGATAGTATTTCGAATATTACCGGGATTTGCAGTCGATTTATGTATGCCGCCGCCGCTCGTAGTCGCGGTGTTGCCAGAAAAGGTCGAATTCGTAACTGTCAGTGCGGTGCCGTTAAAAATTATTCCGCCGCCCGGACCGTTGGTCGCATTGTTATTCGCGATCGTTGAATTCGTGATCGTGACGGTTCCGTTGCCCTGTATCGCTCCGCCGCCGATCGAAGCCCCGGACGTGTTTCCGGTTAATGATGAATTAGAGATGTTGAGGTTGTTTCCGGAAAAATTCTGCACCGCACCGCCCGAACCTGTTGCCGCATTCCCAAAGATCGCGCAGCCGACAATATTCAGCGTTGCCGTCCCGGCATTATTTGCTCCGCCGCCATTTGCGGCAGTATTTCCAAATATTGTGAGGTCGATAAGGGTGAGCGTTCCGGCACTATTGTAAACACCGCCGCCGCGTCCCGTCGAGACGGTGCTGACGCCAGTTCCGCCGGTCACGCTCAGGCTGCTGATGGTCGCGACAGAGCCGGTATTATTGGTAAAAACACGGCTAACGTTGTTTCCACTGACGATCAATTTGTCGCTTCCGGGGCCGGTGATGGTCAGAGTTCCGCTATTTGCGATGATCAGGTCAGTGCCGCCGAGCGTGATCGTTTGCGGCGAAGAGAAGAGTGCCGAAAAGGCGATGGTGTCATTATCCGGCGTAGCATTTGCCGCGACGATCGCTTCGCGAAGACTGCAATCGGCATCGCATGTTCCGTCCGCCGTATCGGCCGTTTTATTGACCGTATAGGTCGCGCCGAAAGCTGCTGAGGTGAAACTAGCCGTAAGAACTAATACAAAAATAAGCTTACTGATCGTGATCATTCTGCCCTCCGAGTCCGTAAATTTTTTGAGATTCAACGATAGTTTAGCCCGAATGCAGAAGCTTAGCAAAACAAAAAAGAACGGACATCGAAATGCCCGTTCTGGTAGCTTGAATTTAGAATTGTTCGAAAATCGTCAATTAATCGACAAAATCGATCTGCACCGAGTGCGGGATAATGCCTTTGTCGACGCCTTCTTTGAGCAGAAGGCGAACGGCTTCGCGGCCGCGGTCGCCGTAGTCGAGCGTCAAGTCGTTGACCCACATCGCGACGAAGCGATCAGCGAGTTCGGGTTGCATATCTCGGGCGAACTGCATCGCGTACGAGAGTGCATCTTCGCGATTTTCCATCGAGTAGACGATGCTCGCGTGCAGGTGTTTCGAAACCTGTTTCATAAGTTCAGGGCCGAGGTCACGACGGATGACGTTGCCACCCATCGGCAGCGGAAGCCCGGTTTTGTCATACCACCATTCACCGAGATCGATAACCTTGTGCAGCCCCATCTGGTTGTAAAACAGTTGCCCTTCATGAATCAGCAGTCCGGCATCAACCTTTTCTTTCTGAACCGCCTCGATGATCTCGTCAAACGGAACGACAACGTATTCGAAATCGGGATTGTAGATCTTGAGAGCGAGAAACGCACTCGTCATCTCGCCCGGAATCGCGATCTTCATTTTGCTGATCTCGTCAGCTCTTCGGGGCTCTTTCGAAACGAGGATCGGGCCGTATTTATCGCCGATGCTCGCACCATGAGGCAGCAGGGCATACTTGTCCGAGACATACGCGTAGGCGTGGAACGAGATCGCCGTCACGTCGAAAACGCCATTTTTAGCATCTTCGTTGAGAGTCTGAATATCTTTGAGCGTGTGCTCGAATTTTAGCCCCTCGGTCTCGAGTTTGTTTGTCGCCAGACCATAAAACATAAATGCGTCGTCCGAATCGGGGGAATGGGCGACTGATATTGTGCGAATTTCGGGGGTTGTCTCTGCTTTTACTGCCATACTTTACACCACTTTAGGACTGGGAGAAATACACTTTCGTGTCATACAAAACCTTTATTTTACCGCTTTCAGCGTGTTTGGCAAATAGCGAGCAGAGTTCCTCGGTCATTACCGGAAAAACTTCGTCTGAGTCGTTCGGCATATACGAAGATGAGAGCATTCGCCCCTTTAATCCGTCGAGATCGAAGACCTGTTCGTTCTCAAATGCGGCGCTGCCAAAATCGGTTTCGAAAAAGCTGGCCAGGTCTTCCGTCTTGATATTTTCGTGCCTCACTTTGCCGTAATCGATAGCGTATTTAACTAAAAATGACTCGTAATCGATTAGGAAAGGCGTACTGTCGAGTTGACGCTCGTTCCACATCAATACGATGTGACCGTTCGGCTTCAATATGCGTTCGAACTCGGTGCGAGATCTCTGCGGATCAAACCAATGAAATGCCTGGGCAGCCACCACGAAATCGATCGAGCTATCGAGAAGTCCCGTTGCCTCGGACGTACCGTCGGCAGCGATGAACCATGGGTATTCGGACAGATATTTCTCGGCGGCAATGCGCATCGCGGCATTAGGCTCGACACCGAAAACGCGGTTGCCGTTATCGAGAAACATCCGCGTCGAAATTCCCGTACCGCATCCGATATCAGCAACGACCGATTCCCTCGTCAGCCCACAATTCGACGCGAGCAATGAGATGATCTCACGCGGATAATCTGGCCGATGTTTCACGTAATTATCGACGCGGTTTGAAAATCTTTCGACGGAATCGATCATAAAAACCTTTTAACGGGAACGCTCGAAGAGAGGAAATTTTACCGCAGATGAACGCCGATAAACACGGGTAAGAATCGATGTTGTGGCTTGTGTCTCATCTGTGTTCATCTGCCGCGGTTAAAATTCTTACTCTCGCCTTACTCAACTTCGGCAACCTCATCGCCGGTCCACTGGCTTTTTTTCGAATGCGGTATGTCGAATTGGTCGAGGATCCGAAAACACAGATGCTCGACCAGATCGTCGATCGTTTTCGGCCGGTGATAAAATCCGGGACTTGCCGGCAGGATCTGAGCTCCGGCGTGGGTCAGGTTCAGCATATTCTGTAAGTGGATCGCGTTGAACGGCGTCTCGCGCGGAACGAGGACGAGCTTGCGACGTTCCTTTAGGCAAACGTCTGCAGCACGATGGATCAGGTTCGTTCCCGCACCCGATGCGATCGAACCGAGAGTTCCCATCGAGCACGGAACGATGATCATTCCAGCCTGCTTATTCGAACCCGACGAAGGTTTGGCGGCAAAATTATCCAGCCGCCAAAATCTGATGATCTTTGAATCAACCGGTAAGCCGAGCCACTCGTTGATCTTCGCCGTGTCGGTGTCACACAGGTTAGCTCCGGTCTCGACCTTGGCGACGACCGCCGCTGTGCCCGACATAATAAGATTTATCGTTTCGACAACGCCACTCGCCGCCAGCAATTGCAGTGTTTTTTTAGCGTATACCGTCCCTGAGGCACCAGTTATCGCGACCGTAATTTCCATAAACTCTGATATTAGCTTCTACTTTACTAATATGAAAGTTTTTACTTCGACCTGTAGCGGAAAACAGTTTCGACGCAATCTCTTTTCCTACCGTGCCTCGTCCGCTATCTGCCCCAAACTCAACGACCAGTGAGAGAAATCTTTTACGTAACCACCCCGAATACGCAAAGCGTAGGTAATCTATCATTTATTCCTGGACGGCTTTGATGTAAATTTAGAATCAGATGAACACTGAAGATATAAAATCGATTCTCGACGCCGTTTCCAAAGGAAGCGTTTCGGCTGACGCGGCCGCTGAGCAGATAAAGAACCTCGCTTTTGAAGACGTCGGCTATGCCAAGATCGACCACGCACGCTCGTCGCGGCAAGGCTTCCCGGAAGTAATTTTTGGGCAGGGGAAAACCCGCGACCAGATAGCCGGGATATTCGAAAAACTGATCGAACGAGCACCCAACGTAGTGATAACACGAACGACGGCCGAGGTTTACGGCGATATCCGCAATATTGCCGCCGACGCCGAGTGGCACGAGTCGGCGAAGATAATTCGCGTCATCCGTGACAAAACGGAACTCGGAGCAGGCGAGATCGCGATCGTCACCGCCGGCACCAGCGACATTCCGGTCGCCGAAGAGGCCGCCCTGACGGCCGAAGCGATGGGCAACCGCGTCGTTCGTATTTGGGACGCCGGCGTCGCCGGTATTCACCGCATAATCGCCCAACGCGAGATTCTGCAAAAATCCCGCGTTGTTATCGTCGCCGCCGGTATGGAAGGAGCTTTGCCGTCGGTCGTCGGCGGCCTCGTCAGCGTACCCGTCATCGCCGTGCCGACCAGCATCGGCTACGGAGCCTCATTCGGAGGCATCGCCGCCCTGCTCGGTATGCTCAATTCGTGCTCCTCAAACGTCTCCGTCGTCAACATCGACAACGGCTTCGGAGCTGGATTCTCTGCAAGTTTGATCAATCGAAAGCGGGATTGATAAACAAAAAGTTATGGGTTCAACAAAACAAGTAGCCGATCGGCCCAGTCTGATCGTGAGTTGCGGAGTATTTCGTACTGGACTTGGGCGAGGTCTTTGTTGCCTTGTTTGAGGTAGGCACGGCCTAGATTGTAGCGGGCTTTTTCGAAATCGGGGTTATAGCCGAGGGCGTTGTTCAGGGCCTCGATGCTTTCGTCGATATTTCCGGTTTCGAGGTAACTTTCGCCGAGACTGTTGTAAGTTTTGGCGTCGGGCTTGTAAATTTTTAGCTGATCGAAGACAACCGCCGCGTCGGCGAATTTCTTTTGTTTGAATAGCGTGATACCGAGCTTTTCCATCGCCCCCACGTGATCGGGCTTGATCGCGATGGCACGGCGGTAGGCGAGAGCCTCTTCATCGGGTCGTGCCATTTTTCCGAAAACAAGACCTAACGAATATTGCGTGTCCGGGTTATTTTCGTCGAGCCGAACCGCCTGGCGGTAGGCATCCAAAGCTTCTTTGTACTGGCCAAGTGCATAGCTTGACGCACCGATATTGACAAATGACGCAGCCCACTCAGGTCGCAGCTTCGCCGCCATCCGCGAAGCACGCAACGCCTCAGCGTGGCGGCCTAGCACTCCGAAACAAAATCCTGCCTGATACCACGCCTCGGCGTAATTCGGATCTCCCTCGACCGCTCGTTCAAAATATGGCACCGCTCTTGCGTAATCGTCGCGAGAAAGCTGTGCCAAACCCTGCGAATAAAGCCGCTCGGCGGACGAACGCTTATTCTTTTGTGCCTCTGAATTTAGCGAGGAGAATGTCTGGATCTCGCCGATCCTTAGTTGGCCGATCCTTTCAGCAGGCACGGCGAAATTTAGGTTCTGCCCCTCGGCAGCTTGTAACGTCGCGATGCCGATGACTTGCCCGGCCATGTTTACGACGGGCGAACCGGACGAGCCGGGCGAGATCGACGCCGTGATCTGGATTATTTTACCGTAGCCCGAGATCTCACGGACGGCAGACACAATGCCGTTCGAAACGCTGCCTTCGAGGCCGAACGGATTGCCGATGACGACTATCGATTCACCCTCTTGCGGGACGGCCCGGACGATCGGCAAAGGCACCGCGAGATTCCTCGGCACATCGACCTGCAATAGAGCGAGGTCGCCCTCGCCATCAACTGCGAGTACGCCGCGCACCGGAAAACGCTTCCCGTCGAGCAGATGAATTTCGACGCGGCTCGATTTTTCGATAACGTGGCGGTTTGTAATGATTCGATCCGGAGCAATAAAAAAACCGCTGCCGCGGGCGATCGTATTGTCCTTCGCATCAAATGTCTCGATCGCAACCGCCGACGGTTTTATCCGTTTAACGAGCTCGGGCAAAAAATCCTGCGCTGATAGATCCCCCGCGAAACACGCGAGTAGTAGGGTAAGGACGAAAAATGTTTTGACGGCGAATCGAGGCATCATTACGAACTGTCGTGATTATATGCCCTTTTGCGTATTCGGCAAAACAATTTACCGGAAAGAGTGCCGGTTAAAAAAATTCCCGCGTGTTTACCTGCCGAGCTGAAAGGAATAGAATGCACGTATGAAAGTTGCACTCGCTGCGGATCACGCTGGTTTTGAAGAAAAAGAGAAGATAAAAAAGACGCTTGACGCGATCGGAGTCGAATACACGGATATGGGAACTGACTCGTTCGAGTCGGTCGATTATCCGGACTTTGCGAAAAAAGTCGGCGAGGCCGTCGCGAGTGGTGAATACGAGAGGGGATTGCTTGTGTGCGGCTCAGGAACCGGAATGGCGATCGCCGCGAACAAAGTGCCCGGCATTCGTGCCGCCGTCGCCTGGAACGAGGAGATCGCACGCCTCGCCCGTAAACACAACGACGCAAATGTTCTATCGCTCGCCGCGAGATATATTCCGGAAGACGAACAAGACAAGATCGTCCGTGCATTTCTATCAAGCGATTTCGAAGCCGGACGCCATGAGCGGCGGGTCGAAAAGATCACGCAGATCGAGAAAGACGACCTAACGAAATGATTCACCTCCTGAGTGCAGCTCTTAAAAATGAGATCAGCGGATAAGTTTCTTTAAAGGTTTTAACTATCAACTTTGGGAATGCGTCGCTTGTTACTCCATCGTCATCGCTTGAATCTTTGAACGCCGTACAGCCTTTCATCTTCAGATATTCGACTGCTTTGTGCTCCGCATCGAAACCTTTAGGAGCATTCTTAAGCCGCTCATCCCTGAGCTCGAAAGTTTTATTAAATCCATTATTTTCAACGATCGAGAGAAATTCGTCGGTCCTCGCGACGATCGCGTTTCGAATTTTCAACAATTCTGCCGGGTCCGGCCCGTACTTTCCCGCCGCGATGAAGCTTTTGCCCGGTTCGAGATGAAAGTAATAGCCGGGATTCATCGCTTTGCGTCCGCCGGGGCTGATGTAGATCGCGAAATTTGTTTTGTAAGGGCTTTTATCCTTTGAAAAACGGACATCTCGATAGATGCGCATGACGCACGTTTTCGGATCGACCATCGCCACCTCGTCATCGAATTCCCCGATCTCTCCTATCAAATGACCTGCAAACGCGATCACGTTGTCCTGTGCGGCGGTAAAAAGTTGCTTGTTTGCCTGAAACCAATCGCGGTCATTATGGCGACTGAGGTCTTTCAAGAACTTAATGGTTTTGGTGTCGATCATAGTGGTTTTTTTCGTTTTGCTTCTATTCATTTATAGCAACGATCGTCGAAAAATAAAATAGTTTGAGAACGCCTTTCAAATTGCGTAAACTTAAACTGCACACATAATACAAATATGAATTATTGCGAACATATTTCAACGATCGTTGAGGTTACGCCCAGCTCCGATGGCTGCGAAGATTGTTTAAAGATCGGCGCTCAGTGGGTGCATCTACGGCTTTGCGAGAACTGCGGGCACGTCGGCTGTTGTGATCAGAGCCCGAACCGCCACGCGACCAAACACTTTCAAGCGACAAAGCATGCGATCATAAGCTCTTTCGAGCCGGGCGAGGAGTGGGGATATTGCTACGAAGACGATTCCTTTTACGAAACCTTGCCGGAGACAAAAGATTCAGCAGTTTGATTTGGATAGATTCAATATTCAAGGGGACAAATAAAAATGGCAACAAGTGCGGAGTGGCATGAAGATTACGACAAGATGAGCGAGAAATCGCGCAACTTTTCTCGGGCGATCAAATCGGTGCAAGAGGAACTCGAGGCCGTGGACTGGTATAACCAGCGGGCCGAACAAACGAGCGACAAGCAGCTGAGAAAGATCCTCGAACACAATCGCGACGAGGAGATCGAGCACGCCGTGATGGCGCTCGAATGGCTGCGGCGGAACAATCCGAAATTTGACGAACACATGAAAACATATTTGTTCACCGAAGGCGACATTCTGGAGATCGAGGAAGAGGCGAAATAAAATCATGGAACCGGTAAAAATTCTGATTCAAACGACCATTCCGTTCACGACGGACGACTGGAACGCCGGGCGTTTTTCGTTGGCGAAACAACATTTAGAGTCGTTAAAAAGTGATGCGGGTGAGCCGCTGTATCTCGTCACAGGCCGTGATCGCGAGACGGATGATGCTGGCAATGACAAGGTTTTGAGCAAATTAGACACTGCCGGCTTTGACCAGTTGTGGTTGTTTGCGGTGGACACCGGCGACGGATTGACGACGAAGGATTGCGAAGGAATAACGAGATTTCGGCAGAACGGCGGCTGCATCTATTCGACGCGGGATCATTTTGACCTCGGTTCATCGCTTTGTACGCTGGGCGGAATCGGCGGCGCCCATTATTTCAATTCGAAAAACCCTGATCCGGACGAAACCCGTAATCAGCGTGACGATCATTTCGCGACGGATATCGACTATCCAAATTATCACTCCGGAGCCAATGGAGATTTTCAGGAGATCGAGCCGGTCGGCGAAATTCACGAATTACTTAAAAAACCGGACGGCACCACGATCAAATACTTCCCGGCCCATCCGCACGAAGGCGGGATCGGTGCCCCGACGGGTGATGCCTCGGCTCGCGTGATCGCAACCGGAAAGAGCGAGGTCACCGGTCGCGATTTTAATCTCATCGTTGCCTTTGACGAAAGCGACGACGACCACGGCAATACACTCGGCCGGGCAATCGCCGAGTCGAGCTTTCATCATCTCGTCGATTACAACTGGGACACCGATGCCGGTTGTCCGACCTTTCTCGCCGAACCTCCGGGAACGCAGTGCAAGGACGAGCCGTCAAAACTAAACGACATCAAGCAATACGTCACTAACGTCGCAGCCTGGCTAACTTAGAAACGCGAACGATAGCGGCGGCGGACTTACAGCGATAATCTTCTAAATATGAACGAGAGATCGACTCAATTTCCAGAAATACGGCTCGACGATTGGCGTCCGACAAAGAATACTCTTCATTTGTATCTTCAGATCGTCGGCAAGATAAGGCTCGCAATGAACCACCGCGTCAATCACTGGTGGCACGTCCCGCTTTACGTCACGCCGCGAGGCCTGTCGACGCGGGCGATGCCGTATGCAAAAGGCAATTTTGAGATCGAGTTCGATCTTAAAGATCATGAACTGAAAATACGCACGAGCGACGGACGAGTGGAAGATTTTGCGATCTATGACGGACTGACAGTCGCCGATTTTTACGCCAGTGTGTTCGCAAACCTCACCAAACTCGGCATCGAGCCTAATATCAAGGCTGAGCCGTACGAAGCTCCATCAGTGACGCCATTCGCCGACGACCATGAAAACAAGTCTTATGAGAAGGAATACGTCGAGCGTTTTCACGACATACTGGTCGAGGTTAATGATATTTTCGAAGAGTTTCGCGGCCGTTTCACGGGCAAATCGACGCCTGTCCATCTTTTTTGGCACAGCTTTGACCTTGCTCTAACACGGTTTTCGGGGAAAGCTGCTCCAGCGATCGACGGTGCCAACATGGTTACCCGCGAGGCATATTCGCACGAAGTCATCAGCTTCGGATTTTGGTTCGGCGACGACAAAGAAAACAGCGTCGCCGCCCCGGCGTTTTACTCATACACCGCACCGCTGCCAAAAGGTCTCGGTGAGGAGAAACTAAGCACCGAAAAGGCCTTCTGGACTCCCGACGGAGGAATGGCTTTGCTGATGTACGATGATGTGAGAACGAGCGAGGATCCGCGTTCGGCGGTACTAGATTTTCTCGAAAGTGCCTATCAGGGCGGAGCAAAACGGGCGAATTGGGATGCGGAAAATTTTAATATCAGGCATCTGTGAGTTAGGTTGCGTGCACGCGGAATTAACCTTTCGTCCGGATCGATGAACACTTGTCAAATTTAGGGAGATTCACAAAATGTCTTCGAATTTCTTCCGTAAAAAATTTCTCGGAACACTTTCCCGCCCAGGTAAATGTCGATTTTTCCTAATCCCACTACAGATTTTCCTTCCGCAAAGACTGCGTTGACTTTAGACCCACGAACACCAAATAGGCGCTCTAGAATCCCCAGTCGGAAGTTACTCGCATCCTTTCTCTCGCCTGTTCCTCGATGCGCAATCAGTATCAAAGACGTCTCAGGAAACGATTGTGTTTCATAGAGGGAGGAATCAAAACCCTTCAAGCCATCCTCGCAGGATGTAATGTGACGGTTAGCTTTAGCTTTTGCTCTAACTTGACTCGATACGGGAAGAGTCAACGAAAGTGTAAGGATCGTTAACATTAAAACTGGTGTGAAACGTACCGCTATAAATTTATTTATCTTTTGGCGAAGGATAATCATAGTGCTTGAAATGTGCGTTCGGTCGGTAACTTGGGGAATTTTCCGTCAATCGCTTCGATCATGATATGTTCGACCGATTTCCTGCGGATCTCGCCTTCGATCTAACGCGACTTTCGACTTCGGATTCTAATTCGAGAGCGACTGCTATTGCTAAA
>JAYSZT010000084.1:0-5152 GCA_043737915.1 Acidobacteriota bacterium | reverse complement strand
GGAGTTTTATTATGCCGTTATTTTTAGCAGTTGCATCGAAATGGGGAGGCGTTCTTGCGTTGATCGCTTTGGTTGTTGCCTTCATTAAAACGTTAACGGCCTTTATCGGGTTCTTGACGACCGCTGTTCAAATATTGATCGTGCTTGCCTTCGTCGCGGTATTTGCGGGGGTAGGCTTTCTCGTCTACCAAGGGTGGCAGAACAGTCGCAAACGTCAATAGCCCCTGCCTCTTTTCGTTACTTCAGTAAACATCCGTCGTCCTAGGCCGGTCAGAAGACTTGCCTTTTGCGGAGGTTTATGTTGTTATTAAGGTTCCTCTTATTGATTAACATTAACATTTGGAAATTTACAGTTCGGTTTACTTCCCACGAACACGAGAGTTCATTATTGTTCATTACTCTCACTTCGGTTTCGCGTTAGTCGCTCGCGGCTATTCTTGCGTGATTCCACGTAGAAGAAAATTATTAATTTTCTTACTGCGAAATCATTAAAAGGAGCTTACACAGCACGATGCAGAAAAACGACAGGTCTTATACTTTTCTTTTATCGCACCAATCTAAGAAGGGCGTTTATATACGCCGGGTAGCTATTTCAAAAAATCTTATACATTTTGGTTCTATCGGTGTTTTTCTTTTTGTCGGTCTGATCGCCCTCGGAATAGGAGTAAGCGGATTCGTTCGAACCACGGCTTTTGCAAAGAACATTGAGGTTGTATCTTCGAACGCTGCCACCGCCAGTCTCTCAACAGTCCGACCTGAGGAAGCATCATCGATCGATTACTCACGTCCAACTACGGAAATTTACGCCTTAAACAGCGGCGGCCCAGAAACGCCGGATGACAGCGATTCAGAGGATTCGGCACTCGATAATCAGATCCGACAGGTTCAGGCGTCGATGATTCCCGAGAATGTTCCTAGTATGTGGGCTCACCTTGGCAAGATTAATAATGAATTTGGCTTTCGACGAAATCCGTTTGGCGGTCGCTCTTATGAGTTTCACGCCGGTATGGACATTGACGGCGAACGCGGTGACCTAGTGGTCGCACCGGGCAACGGCAAGGTGATCAAAGCGGCTTGGAGCGGTGGTTACGGAAACATGATCGAGATAGATCATGGAAACGGCCTTACCACCCGCTACGGTCATCTTTCGAAGATAGATGTTGCTGCTGGAGATATTGTCACCCGTGGTCAATTGATAGGATACGTCGGCTCGACTGGACGATCTACCGGACCTCATCTCCACTTTGAGTTTCGTCTCAACGAACGATCAATCAACCCCCGGCATTTCTTACCGCAGGAACCTATTGAGATTGCGAAAGTTGGTAAGTAGGACATCAGACTAATTTCGTATAAAAGGGCGAGTAGCGGAAGTGCTGCTCGCCTTTTCATTGATTGCCAATAGGACGGTAATACCGATATAATCTTCAGTAATCCACTTTCGGAAATTTACTCAACAAATCTTTACCACTCTGACTATGAAAATGAAAATATTTGGCTCTTATCTGTTGCTGATCGCAATATTGTTTTCCACGTTCTCGACCGGCCTTGCCTTTGACGAGGGAATGTTCGCACCTGGACAAATCGCAGGTCTAGGGCTTAAGAAAAAAGGATTGAAGATCAAGCCCGAGGAAATTTACAACCCTGCCGGAGGTGGATTGACTGACGCCGTTATTCGCTTGAGCATTGGGTGTACGGCCGAGTTAGTTTCTGCTGACGGCCTGATACTTACCAACCATCACTGTGGCTTCGGGGCCCTTGTTTCTGCCTCGACTCCAGGAAAAGATCTCGTCGAAACTGGTTTCAAAGCTGACAATCGATCTGGGGAAATTTCTGCGAAGGATTATTCTGTTTTCATTACTAATCGAGTTGATGATGTAACTGCCAAGATCAAGGCTGGAACGGAAAACCTTACGGGCGAGGCTCTTGCCGCCGCCTACAAAAAGAACGTAGACGAACTGACGGCTGCGGAACAGGCAAAATCGCCAAAGGGTTCGACCGTTCGCATTCAGATGTTGAACAGCGGTTATTTCTTTTACCTTTATCAGACCACTGAGATCAAGGACATTCGCGTCGTTTATGCTCCGCCGCGAAACATCGGTATATTTGGCGGTGATCCCGACAACTTTGAATGGACACGTCACACCGGAGATTTTACGTTCCTTCGTGCTTACACCGCACCTGATGGCTCGTCTGCGTCGTACTCACCGAATAATGTTCCGTTCAAGCCCAAAAAATTCTTGACAATGAACATTGGCGGGCTCAAAGACAATGATTTTGTATTCGTGCTCGGTTATCCGGGTGGAACCACTCGTTACCGCGAGAGCCAATCGATCGCCTATGCTCAGGATGCGAACTTCCCTTTCCTTGAGAAATGGCTTAACGCGTTGAGCAACAGTCTGCGTCAAATCGGCTCTACGGACGAGGAAAAGCGAATTTCATTTCAGGATAGCATCGCTAGTTTTGACAACTCGCGTAAAGCATTTGGCGGTGGCCACCTGCGGCTGAGGCGTGCCAACGTGGTCTCCGCTAGGGAAGCCGAGGAGTCTCGCCTTGCAAGTTGGATCGCGGCTACCCCTGAGCGGCAGAAAACATATGGCTCAGTTCTTTCTGAGCTGAAATCGCTCTCAGACGAAACTAACGCGGCGTCCAAGCGTGATGCGATGATCAGACGCTTTCCAGATCCAAACTCGATGGCCGTTTTCGGACAAATAGTTGCGGCGGGCACCGCCGTCAAGCAGGGACGTACCTTAACTGAAACTCAGCAATCGGGAAAAGCTGCAGAACTTACCGAATCACTGAAAGGGCGTGAAGCGGCTCATGAACGTGAAATGCTGAAATTCTTTTTCAAATCATTTGACGACCTTCCTGCAAACCAACGCTTCGTCGCCGCGGACACAAAATTTGCAAATAAGACAGGAAAGGCTCGTCGGGATGCCGAAGCCGCTTTTGCTACCGAAATAGCCGATGGTCCAAACGCTACTCCTAAAAAGATCGCGGATCTCTACGGAATGACGTGGGCGGAATTCCAGACGAAGCACCCATTTGTTGCTGGTGTTGTCGACGAGAGAGCAGCCCTGACTGCCCGGAGCACAAAGTTTGGCGCAAATATCGATCGTCTTCGCCTGCTCTACATGCAGGCCCTGACCGAGATGAAGGGCGGCGTGGTTTACCCCGATGCGAATTCGTCACTTCGGTTCTCATACGGAAACGTAAAGGGTTATACCTCCCGTGAAGCCGAGTACCGCTCACCGTTCACCACGATGAAGGGAATGTTCGAAAAAGATACCGGCGTAAATCCGTTCGACGCACCGCAGAAGCTCAAGGATTTGAATGCTGCAAAAGATTTCGGCCAGTACGGTTCGGGCGACACGGTTGGGCTTAATTTCATATCCACAACCGACATCATCGGAGGCAACAGCGGCAGCCCGATCTTAAACGCTAAGGGCGAGCAGGTTGGCCTGTGCTTCGACGGAAACTTCGAAGGTCTCGGCAACGACTTCTACTACGATTACGACAAAAATCGCACGATATCGGTCGATATTCGCTATGTCCTTTTCGTGACAGAAAAGTTCGGTGGTGCGAAATGGATCGTAGATGAGATGAAGATCGTCGGCGGCAAGAAGAGTTAGTCGTTTGGGCAAAAGCATCGTTAAGGAGCACGAATATGGGCTGACCTGTGTTCGTGCTCTTTTTTGCGCCTTTATTAACAAACGTTTTGTAAGCTAGTGAAAATTCCGATACGCTTTAATCAGATTTTTCCTCAGAGAATTCTCGTATTAGGCTGACGGATCTGTTCTAGGCGCCAACGCTCTTTGCACGTTGAAATGTCCTACGATCGCAGATGCGGTTTTAGCTCCGACGAAGGGTGATAAGGCCTCAACAGTCGTGTTTGCGATTCGTTCGATCGAGCCGAAGTTTCTCAACAGTTTCATTTTCCGCTTCTCTCCGACACCCGGAATTTCAGATAATTCTGAAGAAAAATCACGCTTTTCACGCCGCTTTCGATGAAATTCGATTGCCGTTTTGTGTGTTTCCTCGCGGATCTGCAGTACGAGCCGAAATGCGAGGGAGTGCCGGTCGAATGGTATCGGGTGATCTTCTCGCCCGTGAATAAGCAGATGTGAGATCTCATTGTGCTGTTTGGGCGGTTTAACGAGGCCGACGAGCATGATCTGTTCCAGATCCAAAGCCTGCATCGCAGCAGAGGCGGCGGACAACTGGCCCTTGCCTCCATCGATGAAAATCAATTGCGGCAGCGGGCTTTCGTCGGCAAGCATTCTTTTATAACGACGAAAGACCGCCTCGTGCATTGATGCGAAATCATTCGCACCCTGAACCGATTTGATAATAAATCGTCGGTAGGCATATCTTGCCGGCTTTCCATTCTCGAACGCGACAATTCCCGCGACGTTCTCGGAGCCAGAAATATTAGATATATCGAAGGATTCGATCCGCTCGGGAAAATAAGGCAGTTCGAGAAGCTCCTGCAGTTCCTCGAGCACCTTTTCACTGTCGGGTTTAAGCACACGAAATCGCTGTTCAAATGCTATTTTGGCGTTGGTCTCGACGAGTTCGACCATACTTTTCTTAGTTCCTCGTCTAGGATCAAGTATCTTTACGCGGCGGCCACGACGTTTGGTAAGAGCCAGTTCGAGAATCGCCCGATCGTCGAAATCCTGTGGAACGTGGATCTCGAGCGGCACGTAATCAGTCGAATAATATTGTGCTAAAACTTCGCCTAAAAACTCCCCCGAATTAAACGTCTCGTCCTCGGCCAGGTCCTCCCAAAAGAATTCTCGACGCCCGACGATTCGTCCTTCGCGCATTGTAAATAGCTGTAGTGCCAACCTTTGTTTCTCGCGGTAAAACCCAATAATATCAACATCGCGATCAGCGGTCGTCGCCATTTTCTGCTGTTCACTCAGCGACAGAACGGTACGGTGTAGGTCGCGAAACTTGGCAGCGATCTCGTATTGCCCGGCTTCGGAATAATGCCACATACGGCCTTCGAGCGTCTTCCCGAGCTCCTTATTTTTGCCTTCGAGCAAAGTTTTGACATCTTCTGCCGCCTCTCGATATTCTTCGGGTGAACACAGTCCTTTCACGCACGGACCGAGGCATCGTTTGAGATGATATTCGAGGCACGGGCGAG
>JAYSZT010000083.1:0-5154 GCA_043737915.1 Acidobacteriota bacterium | reverse complement strand
AACCACCCCGTCACCCGAAGCGGGTGCCACCCCTCCTTCGTAAGGAGGGGAGCTCGTTGAATTGCCGTCATCGTCGATGTATTCGAAGATAAACGCCTTTGGCACGTGATTATCGATGATCGGGATGTCTTCGTGTTGAGCGTCCTCTTTTTCCCACGGCGAGGCTTTCATCGATGCGAATGGCGAGCGGACGATGACCTTCACTTCTTCCCCGCCGAGACGACGTGCCGTGCGGCAGCAGTCCATCGCGGTATTACCACCGCCGAGAACGATCACGTGCTTGCCGATCTTTTCCGTGTGTTCGAATGCGACCGAGCCTAGCCAGTTGATTCCGATGTGGATATTCGCATCGCCTTCCTGTCGTCCGGGCAGATCAGGCAGATCGCGCCCACGCGGTGCTCCGGTCCCGACAAAGACCGCGTCGTAATCTTTCTCAAGCACGCCTTTTAGTGAATCAACGTAATGCTCGAACTGGGTGTGAATCCCGAGACGCAAGATGTAATTCACCTCATCATTCAGCACGTGCTCCGGCAGACGAAACGCAGGTATCTGCGAACGCATAAATCCGCCGCCGAGCTTTTGTTCGTCAAATAGATGGACCTCGTATCCAAGCGGAGCGAGATCGCGTGCAACAGTCAGCGAAGCAGGGCCGCCGCCGATCAGTGCGATCTTCTTACCATTCGGTTTGAATGGGCCTTGCGGCATATACGGAATTACGTCGTCACGATTGTCCGCCGCGACGCGTTTTAGGCGACAGATCGCGACGGGTTCCTGTTCGAGGCGGCCGCGGCGGCATGCGGGTTCGCATGGGCGGTCGCATGTTCGCCCGAGTACACCTGGGAAGACGTTCGAATCCCAGTTGATCATGTATGCCTCGGTGTATCTTCCCTCGGCGATCAGCCTGATGTACTCCGGCACGGGCGTATGAGCCGGACAGGCGTACTGGCAATCGACAACCTTGTGGAAATATTCGGGATCTTGAATGTTAGTTGGTTCCAAGTCGCTCTCTTCCTTTATTTGAGTATTTATCGCACCTTAATGATAAATGAAGTAACGCAGGTTTGCGAGGATTTTCGGTGCAAATCAGGCTAGAGAGAATACTTTTCGTGTAGCACGCCGATCGACGCCATCATATAAAGGATCGGATCCATTGAGGTTCGCGACGCTTCGTCCATCGCGGGCAGGTCGTCGAGCATTCGCAGCACAGCTTTACGGTCAAAAAAAGGCACCGTCGCAAAGCTTTCGCTTCGAAGAATATCCTGCAGCATCACGAACATTGCGTCGTCATTCCGCCGTGTGGTCGGCGGTGCGAGGAACGGCTGTTTTAGGCCGCGATAGACTTCGTCGGTGATGTACGGTTTGACGGCTTCGCGGAGTATGTACTTGATGGTGCCGTCTTTCGCGAGCATCGATCCGGGAATCGAGGACGCAAACTCGAATAGCTTGTGATCAAGAAATGGCAGCCGAACCTCAACCGCGTTAGCCATATCGAGCCTTTCCGCCGCGAGGACGTAGTTGACGAATAGCGACTTCATCCAGAGATATAGGATCTGTTTCGCCGGCTCTTTACCGTAGAGAGTTTTGCGGTAATCGAATTGCCGAAAGAATTCGCGGTATGGATCGCGACCAACAAACTCAGCCGCAAAGTCCGGTGCAACGATAGAATGTAGAAAAGTGAACTTATCTCCGACGTAGTCGGTCAGATGCGGCGGAAAGGCGAGTCCTTTCGATAGACGTGCGAGCCACGGTGACGTCGCGGCTATTCGCCTTTCGGTCTCAGTTTTTGGGCTTAATAGTCTGCCGAACATCGTCAACCACTTTCCAATTCCGCCGCTCGATCCAGCGAGCAATGCCTGGCTAGAAAAATCATAGCCCGCGAAAAGTTCGTCGGCTCCCTCGCCGGCAATGACCACTTTGTAGCCCTCGGCCCGAACAGCTTTGCTGAGCAGATAGCGGGCGGCACCGTGGGCGTTATAGTGGATCATTTCTCCTTTCCAGACGGAATCGTAAAAGACGGTTGCGAAATCCTCACCTTTGACGCGGATCGGGCGGAAATCGGCCCCGACGAACTCGGCAGACCGCCTTGCACTGGCACTTTCATCGAAGTCGGGGTGGTCGAAGGCGATCGTGAACGCTGTTACCTTTCCCGGAGAGTGTTTTTGGGCGAGACCGAGCATTGCAGACGAATCGACGCCGCCACTGAGATAGCAACCGACGGGAACATCTGCCCGCATTCGCAGTCGAACGGCTTCGTCGAGTCGTTCCCTTACTTGATCGATACATTCTTCAATGTTGGTGTGCCTTGTTTCGGCTCCGGCCTTTGGATAGTTCACGTCCCAATATCGATGAATGCTTACCTCGCCGCCGTGTGCGGTAAGATAATGGCCGGGAGGAACCTGCCGAACTTTATGAAAAAGCGTTCTGTCCTGATCAAAAGAAAAGAACAAATTTTGAAACACCGATTCGTGGTCCCAAGCCGCGGTTACACCGGCGGCAAACAGAGCCTTCGCCTCGGACGCGATCGTCAAGGTGTCGCCATTTTGAACGTAGAACAATGGCTTGATCCCAAATCTATCTCTGGCCGCAAAGAGCATCTGCTTTTCGTCATCCCATATGACGAATGCAAATTCCCCCCGCAGGTCCTCGAGACAAGCTGTTCCTTTTTCTTTATAAAGGTGGATTGCGATCTCGCTATCGGAACGCGTGCGGAAACGATGACCGCGTGATTCTAGTTCTGCTGTGATGCGTTCGTAGTCATAGAATTCACCGTTATGAACGATCCGGAAACGCCCATCTTCAGTTGTGATCGGCTGCGTCCCGGTATTGAGGTCGATGATACTAAGGCGTGCGTGTCCGAGCGCGGTGAGACCGTCCTTAGCGATCCAAGTATTCTGTTCGTCTGGGCCACGCGGTGTCAATGCCCTAACCGCACTTCCAAGCGATGCTTGATCGATCGTGGTTCGCTGTGAATGAATTGAAACTATTCCGCACATATCAACGATTAAGGTCCGGCGATAAATACCGCTGTATCTCGGTCACCACAACTAAACTCCATTAACAAAATGCTGTTCGGATTCGCGTCGCCTCCCTTCGGATCGACTCGATGGATCGAGGAATAAACCTTGACCTGACCTCGCGGAGTATATTCACGGCAATAACGGTTCGCTGTCCGCTCCAGTATGCTTTCACGCAGTTTGGCTCGGTCTTCGGAAGCCACACGCATCCACGTAATGTCATGAATATAAAAATCGAGAAGCACGCCACGGAGTGACCGTTGGAACATGTCGTCAGGATCGACTTCTTCGTTATCGACCGTAACGCTGTACTTTGTCGAGTAGTTGCGGTCGTCGATCCAATTAAAGAGCTGATATTGCTGAGCGATCCCAATTATCCAGAGCGTTCCGAAGAAAACCATTTGCATGGAACGCAATCCTTCATTGCGGCCGTCAGTCAATTGTCGTTGATGTTCGGCTTCGGTCGTCGTTAGTACCTGATCGCTTTGCTTCGCGTGTTCACGGGTGGCAGTTCGCCAATTTATAAGTGATACCGAACTAACCATGGCGAGCGTCAGGGTGGTCACCATGAACAAAGCGAACGCTCCCGATAGGCCGAAGGTCGCAGGCGATCGTTGTTCTGTGAATTCACGATAGCCGCCGCGAAGCATCTGCATCAGTTCTTCGCGGAACATTAGAATAACCGTGGCAGCACAGGCGAAATTAGCGAACGGGATATTGAGCGTCGCGACCGACCCGAGGTGAAGGCCGAGAAAAGCGAAGAGCATCACAACTTTCAAACGCGACCAACGAGGTAGAACGAACATCAGCGGTACGAGCGGTTCGAGTACCAACGTGACGTAGTTAAATACACGTAAAACCGGTATGTGCTGAGTTCCCCAATAATCATGGAAATAGGAGATCGGTAGTTTGAACACAACGTACAAAGCCGACCCATCGAGCCACATCGGGCTCGTCCATTTCCACAATCCGGCGACGAGATAAAGCAGCGTCAGGTTCCAGAAGAAGAGACGAAGCGTTGCACCCGGCACCTTTACGAACTTCCAACGTTCCCACGCGGCACTTCGATCTCGCAACCATTCGCCGAGCACCAACGTCCGCCCAACCGGCATCAGGAGCATCCAAAACAGAAGTAGATGCATGATCGAATCATCGACGTACATCACCAGGAAGTTTCGTCGGTATGTGCTGATTGCGATCACATAAAGAATAAGGCTAAAAAGCTTGACGCGATAGCCTAAGATTAGTGGCAAACAGCAGGCGATCGCGATGCTGAAGGCGGCATAAAACCATTCGACGCCCATCCATGTCCGGAAGATGCCGATCTCCGTGAACCAGTACATCTTCAGTATCAGCGAATGATCGAGCAATCCGTCGGGGCCGCTAAAGTCGTTGACCTCCATCAGCGTCCGAAAAAAATACACAATCAGAACAAGCCCGACGCACACACGAAATAGATCGATCGGCAAAGCATCGACCGGCCGCAAAAACGCCGCCCAAACTCTCCCGACGAGCGAGGTGCCATTCGAATAATGTGCTCTCTCGTGCATCGGTTACTTGAAAATCGTCGATAGATCGGTTGGGCTGCCGTTCAAAATAGTTGAATCACTGTTGGAAAATTATCTTGTCGATCACAACGCCTTTCCAATTATCCGCAGCTTGTCCAAAAACAGTTCCCGTGAACGTTAAGATTAAGCCGGGTAGTAGTGTTTTCATAATCCTCTTTTAGCGAATGTAACCCCTCATAGGCCATGAAAATTAGTTCCACTGTCTTTTCAATTATTCCTGCTCTTTGATCGCTCGCGTTTCGACGCGGGAGCTCCAAAGTCGTTGCGGTCGTTGCCGGTGAAGTTGATTCTAAATACCGGGGTCGTATCGAGTTATCGTGCATAATAGCTGAATAAATTACCTCTTCAGACCGGAATTAATTCTCAACAAGACCAAAACTTGGCCCGGTCGCGATTCCGCCGGTCTGATAGATCTTGTTCAGTTCGTTCGGTTGTAGGATCTTGTTCACGATCGGAAAGTCGGACATTGTTCTCAGATTGATGCGAATGTTCGTCGCATCCCCCGCAATATTGACCACCATTTTGTTTCCTAGGGATAATCTGCCCTCTTCTTTTTTGCCCGGAGTTCCCGG
>JAYSZT010000082.1:0-5212 GCA_043737915.1 Acidobacteriota bacterium | reverse complement strand
CGACATTGATGGTCGGCTTCCTGACGCTCTATATCGTTCCGCGAATGTCGGAGCTATTCAAAAATTTGAGCGGTAATCGAGCGTTGCCGACAATTACGGTCGTTGTTGTTTCGATCTCGAGCACGATCACCGCAAACATCTGGTGGTTGCTGCCGCTGGTTTTGGTTCTAGCAATTTCGACTTACATTTATTTGCGTACGGCAAATGGTCGGCTGATGCTCGATCGGCTCTTGCTAAAAATTCCGGTCGCCGGACAATTGATCCGTAATATGGCGACCTCACAACTCGCTCGGTCGTTGTCGACGCTTCTTTCGGGTGGTATCACCGTGCCGGACTCCTGGGAAATTGCATCACAGGCGATCAATAATCTTGAACTTAGGCGGCGTAGTCAGGGCGTTTTGCCGATGATTCGCGAGGGTCGTGGCTTCACCGAGGCTTTGGAACAGGCAAATTGGATGCCGGAACTTGCTCTCGACATGATCGGAATCGGCGAAAAGTCGGGTAGTCTTCGTGAGATGCTTGACGAAGTCGCGATGTTCTATGATGCCGAGGCGGAGGTGCGACTGGAGCAGCTAACGACCTTGCTCGAACCGGTCATATTGCTGTTCATGGCTGGCGTTGTAGTTACTATTTTGCTCGCGATATATCTCCCGATCATTCAAACGATCTCGTCCGGATCGATGAGACGTTAGCTATTCAGAATTGGACTTATGAACCTTGAAACTACGACCCAAGATACCCCTGCCATCGACGCGGCCGATGAGGCGAATGTTTCGCTGCCTAAGATCGAACTCTCGAATTTCATCCCTAATGAAGCACCAGAGGTGACCCACGCCAAGCAGATCGCGAAGCGTTACCGTCTGCCATTCATCGACTTGTTGCCAACGGAAGGTAAATCCCCTGTTGATCACGACGAACTTGCCCATCTGCCGGTCGATCTGATGCTTCGAAATCAGTTTGTTCCGCTCAAGCGTGAAGGCAATAATCTTCACGCGGCGATGGCCGACCCGACAAATCTCGAACGCCTCGACGAGCTCGAAAACGTTCTGAATATGCGGATCGTTCCATATGTCGCAACTGCGGGTGCGATCGATGTTGTTTTGCGAAAAGGCGATTCGACCCAGCGTGTCTTGCAGGAGGCCGCGTCGGGATTTAAGATCTCGCTTGTTAAGGAGACAGATCAGGGCGAAGAGGTTCTCGATCTCGACCGTCTTGCCTCGGACACCGACATGTCGCCGATCATTAAGTTGGTCGACACGATTCTTTACAATGCGATGGAATCTCGAGCGTCGGATATTCATATCGAAACGCGCGAACGTGACGTTCAGGTAAAATTCCGTATCGATGGTGCCTTGTACGCGAAAGTTGATCCGATCGATATCGCTTTCCATCAACAGCTTATCTCGCGTATCAAGGTCATGTCCGAACTCGATATCGCGGAACGCCGCATTCCGCAGGACGGACGTTTTCGAGTCCGTTACAAAGGCCGCACGGTCGATTTTCGTGTCTCGATCATGCCGACAGTTTTCGGCGAAGACGCAGTTATCCGTATTCTCGATAAAGAACAGATCAACGAGAGCTTCAAGAATCTTGACCTCGATGTCGTTGGTTTTGATCCGGAAGATGTTTCGAGATTTAGACTTTACATTAAAGAGCCGTACGGAATGGTTTTGGTTACCGGTCCGACCGGTTCGGGTAAAACGACTACGCTTTACGCCGCTCTCAACGAGATCAAAAACGACGAAGACAAGATCATCACGATCGAAGATCCGGTCGAGTATCAGCTTCACGGCATCGTTCAGATACCGGTAAATGAAAAGAAAGGTCTGACCTTCGCTCGCGGCCTCCGTTCGATTCTGCGTCACGATCCCGACAAGATCATGGTCGGTGAGATCCGCGACGAAGAGACGGCTCAAATCGCCATTCAATCCGCATTGACCGGCCACCTCGTTTTCACCACGGTTCACGCGAACAACGTTATCGACGTTATCGGCCGATTCATCAACATGGGCGTCGAGCCGTACAATTTTGTGTCCGCCCTCAACTGTGTGCTGGCTCAGCGACTAGTGCGAATGCTCTGCCCGGTCTGTAAACGTGCCTATGTGCCGACTGACGAAGAACTGGCCGAATCGGGGATGTCACGGTCGGCGATCGCAGCCGATCAATTGTTTTACCGCAGCGTCGGCTGTGACGCCTGCAACCACACCGGCTATCGCGGACGAACCGCGATCCACGAACTCCTCGACATGTCCGACCCGATCCGCGAAATGATCATCGAACGCCGCCCCGGTTCCGAGATCCGCCGCCAAGCCGAAAAAGAAGGCCTCTCATCGCTCCGAGAATCAGCTGTCAAAAAAGTATTCGCCGGAATGACAACGCTTCACGAGATAAATCGAGTGACGTTTGTTGAAGAATTCAAAGCGTAGGCAGGTCGCTGTTTCGCCCTAACCTCCATTGAATTGTTCGGCTCATCTTCGCCTACACGTGATTTTTGTTTTTCGTCCAGCGTCATTCGGGTTCGTCAATCGTTCCGTCCGATTTAACGTAGAGCTAAGGCTTTGATTTTGTTGATGAAAGGTAATTAAAAGCCTTTGTCAGTAAAAACCCTAGATAATTAATCGGGCGTAAACTGTCGGGTCGACGTTCCCGCCGCTGACGACGAGGCATATTCTTTTGCCCTCGAATTTTTCTTTATCGACCAAGATCGCCCCGAGACTTAGAGCACCGGTTGGTTCGCATTTTAGATTCGCGAGATCGAAATAGAGCCGCAGTGCTTCGATGATCTTGTCGTCTGACACCTCGATAATGCCGGCGATCGCGTCTTTGATGATCGCCCAATTTAGATTGCCTAGCGAGATCGTGCGGGCACCGTCGGCGATGGTCATCGGTTCGGTTTCGTTGGCGATGATGTGTCCGGCGGCGAGCGAACGCGATGCATCGTTTCCAAGCTGCGGCTCGGCACCGTAAACTCGCGTCAATTTGCCGTGCCGGCACATTCCCGTGATCAATCCCGACACGAGCCCGCCGCCGCCAACCGCTGTAATGATCGCGTCAAAATCGTGCGAAGCAAGTTCATCGCCAAGCGTTGAATTGCCCTCGATCACAAACTTGTCGTCGTACGCACTCGCAAAATAAGCGTCCGGCATCTCTGCCGAGAGTTGGGCAACGCGTTCGTTGCGGCCCACCTTTGACGTGTCAACGAGATCAACGGTCGCCCCGTAACCGCGAACCGCATCTATCTTCACCTGTGCCGAGGTCGTCGGCATAACGACCGTGCATTTCTTCCCGACGAGCTTACAAGCGTATGCCAACGCCTGCCCAAAATTTCCCGACGACGCCGTTAGTATTTCGTCCTGTTCAACATTCGACGCCAGATTATACGCCGCTCGAAACTTGAAACTGCCCGTGTGCTGAAAAGTCTCAGACGCGATCGTAATATCGATCCCTAAATGATCGATCAATTTAGCCGATCGAATAATAGTAGTCGGGCGAATAGCGTCTTGTAATGTTTTCATTAACAAAAAGGTTAACCCAAAGTCGCAAACGTGAAAAGACGCAAAGTTTAAGAACTTAAAATCATTTCGCTTTCGACTTAGCGTCTCTGCGTCTTTGCGTTAAAATCACCGTATGACAAAAGCACACTTCGGAATGATCGGGCTTGGGACAATGGGCCGCAACTTTCTACTCAATATCGCGGAGCACGGCATCAGCGGCGTCGGTTACGACCTCGACGCGAAAAAGCGTTCGCTGCTTTTGGAAGAGGGCACCGGAATGCCGCTCGACGTCGGAAATGACCTCACCGATTTTATCGCAAAGCTTGAATCGCCCCGGAATATCATGCTTCTGGTTCCTGCCGGGCCAATCGTTGATTCTGTCATCGCGGATCTGTTGCCGCATCTTGGGGTAGGCGATTTGGTCATTGACGGCGGAAATTCTCACTTCACTGATACCGACCGACGCGAAGCCGATCTGGCCGCGAAAGGCGTCGGGTTTATGGGGATCGGCGTCAGTGGCGGCGAGGAAGGTGCACGCCACGGCGCGAGCATAATGCCCGGTGGACGACGCGATTTCTACGACCGGATCGAAACCACGCTGGAGGCTGTTTCAGCAAAAGTTAACGGCGAGCCGTGCGTCGCCTACATGGGCTCTGGCAGTGCCGGGCATTTCGTCAAGATGGTCCACAACGGCATCGAATACGGCTTGATGCAGATCCTCGCCGAGACTTTCGATTTTATGCTGCGCGTCCTGAAAATGGACTACCGCCAGATCAGCGATACCTTTGCCGCATGGAACGATTCCGAGTTGAATTCCTTTCTCGTCGAGATCACGGCCGAGGTTTTGCGCAAACAGGACGCGGACACCGGCAAGCCGCTTGTCGAAATGGTCCTCGACAAAGCCGCTCAAAAGGGCACTGGCAAATGGACGACGCAGTCCGCGATGGACCTCGGCGTCCCGATCCCGACGATCGACAGCGCGGTTTCGATGCGTCAGATCTCGGCACAGAAAGAGACCCGAGTTCTCATCGCCGCGAAATACGGCAGCCAGGCGCCTTCCGAACCGCGACAGCATGTGACCCACGGCGAAACGGTGACGAGCAATCTCCAGCATGACATGAAGGCCGAGCGTGCGAAGGACGATGTGACCACCGAAGCGAGCGATCAACACCACGCGAATATCGACAAGATCGCGGAGGATGCGGCCGCGACGGGCGATGCGGTGACCGGCACTCATTCGCTGAGCAGCGAGGTTCGCGAAGACTTCACCGCAAAACTCCCCGAGTCGCTCGATCAACTCAAAAACGCGCTTCTCGCGTCGTTTATCGTGACGTATGCCCAAGGTATGTCGATGCTTCAGGTGGCGTCGGTTGACCGTAAATACGGGCTTGATCTCTCGTCGATCGCTAAGATCTGGCGCGGCGGCTGCATCATTCGCTCGACGCTGCTAGAAGAGATGCGTACCGCCTATCTCACTTCTCCCGAACTGCCAAACCTGATCCTCGACGACCGTTTCGCCGCAATTCTGGCCGCCAACACGCACGATTGGCACGCCGTTATCGGCAAATTCTCCGAGAGCCGAATTCCGGCTCTGTGCCTCTCATCGGGCCTCGCGTACTTCGAAGCGTTCAAGTCAAAACGCCTTCCGGCGAATTTGATTCAAGCTCAGCGGGATTTCTTCGGAGCTCATACGTATCAGCGCACGGATAAAGAGGGGA
>JAYSZT010000081.1:0-11510 GCA_043737915.1 Acidobacteriota bacterium | reverse complement strand
TTTCAACTAGCGATCAAGGATCGCAACTTATAAACTTGGAATTCAAATATGAGTGACAGTGATGTGACATTGCGGGTCGAGAACGTTACCAAACGGTTCGGAGAATTTACGGCGGTCGATGCTCTGAGCTTTGACGTGCGGGCCGGGCGCGTGTTCGGATTTCTGGGGCCGAACGGTGCCGGAAAAACGACGTCGATCAGAATGATCGTCGGCATAACCGCTCCGGATGAAGGAAAGATCGAGCTGTTTGGTGAGCGAATGTCGGCGAATTTGCAGGACCGGATCGGTTATTTGCCGGAGGAACGAGGGCTTTACAAAAAGATGAAGATCGTCGATCAACTACGGTATTTTGCCGCGTTGAAAGATGTGCCTTCGTCTATGGTCGATAAACGCATCGACCAGTGGCTCGAGCGGATGAACCTGTCGGAATGGAAAAATAAGAAAACGACGGATCTGTCGAAGGGAATGCAGCAGAAGATACAGTTCATCTCGACCGTACTGCACGATCCTGATCTGCTGATCCTCGACGAACCGTTTTCGGGCCTTGATCCGGTGAATGTCGAATTTATGATCGAGGTTCTGGCGGAATTCAAGGCTCAGAACAAGACGATCATTTTCTCAACGCATCTGATGGAAACCGCCGAACGCCTCTGCCACGACATCATCCTGATAAACAAATCCAAAAAGGTCATCGGCGGCAGTCTCCGTGAAGTAAAGGAAAGCTATGGCCGAAATCTGATTGCCCTGCGAGCGGTCGGTGCCGATGCCGTTTTGGCTGACACGTCCGTAATAAAAAGCGTTGACGAGCATTCCGACGAGATCCGAATCGAGCTTGCCGACAATGTCGACCCACAGGCTTTGCTAAAACGGCTGATCGATAGCGGAGCTGTTATTTCAAAATTCGAAAAAGTCGAGCCGAGTCTAAACGACATATTCATCGATCAGATCGGCGGACTGAATGCCTTGCCCGCGGCCGCCTGATCTCACCGAAAATTCATGAGAAAATTCTTAGCGGTAGTTAAACACGAATATAAAAAGGTCGTCTATAAATGGACGTTCCTGGTCGGTACGCTTTTGTTTCCGGTGCTCGGGGCGGGTTTTGCGGTCGTGCCGGCGTTCATATTTTCGCTCAAGGGTGAACCGACGCGGCTTGTCATTATTGATCCGTCCAAAAAGATCGCCTCGCGACTCAAGGAAAATCTTTCTTTTGAGAAGATCGCTGCCCAGACGGAACAAGCTGCCAAAGACGCAAAGGTTGATATTTCCGCTTCGCAGAGCGATCAGATGAAGAAATCCGGCAAGCTGATCGGAGCCAGATTTGTGTTTGTCGATTACGAAGGTGCGTCGAAAACGGGGGATGAACTGCGTTCTGACCTGAACGCAATGGCGGCGAGGGATGAGATCGACGCTTACATTGTCGTGCCGCCCAATATCGATGCGAAGGACGCAAAGTATGAATTCCGTTCGCGGAAGGCCGGAGATTTCGTTGCCGGTGATCTTGTTAAAGACGCCCTGAATCAGGCGGTTCGTTCGCAGCGGATGGCTGACGCGAACATCAGCGAGACGAAGGTCAGGGAACTGAGTAAAAGTGTCGTTCTGGAATCGAAATCGCTCGATGAGAAGGGCCAGGAAAAAGATAGCGATATGCTGCTCATCGCGTCATTCATTATCGGTATGATGATCTACATCACGCTGACGATCTATGGTCAGATGATCATGGGTGCGGTAGTTGAAGAAAAAGAAACGCGGATAGCGGAGATTCTTTTTTCTTCCGCTCGGCCGTTCGAATTGATGTTTGGAAAACTGGTCGGTGTCGGCCTCGCGGGTTTGACTCAACTCACTATCTGGGTGAGTTCGGTCGCGGCGTTCATTGCCTTTATCGCCGTGCAGTCCGATCTTTCGCCATATCTCGAAGGTTTGCCGAACATTACACCGCTGATGGTGTTTTATTTTCTACTTTTCTTCTTGCTCGGTTATTTTATCTACGCATCGGTCTTTGCACTGATCGGGTCGGTTGTGACGACCGTGCAGGAAGGCGGGCAGTTCGCCTTTCCGCCGATAATGATCTTGCTTATCGGATTCTATTTAAGTCTCGCGGTGATCCGCGATCCAAACTCGAGCCTGGCGTTCTGGGTCTCGATCTCGCCGTTCTTTGCACCGATGACGATGCCGGTGCGGATACTCGCGGAGATGCCGCCGCTTTGGCAGATCGCACTTTCTGTCGGCATCAATGCCATTGCCATCGCGTTCCTCGTGTGGCTCGCCAGCCGCGTTTATCGCGTCGGAATGCTGATGTATGGCAAGCGGGCGACGATCCCGGAGATATTCAAATGGATCAGGCAAGCGTAGAAAATTGTTAATATGTTGGCTGCTATTTTTGAGGCAATCTTTCAAGTTATTCTGGAGATAGTATTCGAGATCATCGGTGAAATCTTGTCCGAGGTCGGCCTCAATATTTTCGAGAGGGGTCGAGAGTTTCGAAGTGTAAGCTCAGTTTTTAGGGCCTTTACTTATCTAGTTGTCGGGACATTGCTCGGGATACTAAGCTATTTTGTACAACCTTTTCACCTCGTTGAGAATATGTCCTTGCGGATTATTGGAATGATTTTATCGCCAATTTCAATGGGACTTATGCTCTGTTTTGTTAGCTGGTTCATCTACAGAAGAGACCGAAATGAGGCTTTTTGGTCCAAGGAAAAATTTATTCAGGGTGTGGTTTTTGGGGTATCTTATTCTTACACCCGCATTATAGTTGTAGGATAGTCGATTGGGAATGAAGAACATATCTTTGATTTTTTTATCTCTCGTGTGCCTGACATGTTGTGACGTTCCGCCAGCTGACAATAAAGCCACGCCGAAGGCCTCGCCTTCCAGTACTCCGACGATGCCTAGCAGTGCACCACTCTCGACTCCAATCGAGGCAATGCCGGCGGGCGTGAAGGTGGATAAGGCCCAGAATGTGAAGTTTGCCGGCGGTAAGATTGATGACGGCTGGCAGTGGATCGACCCCGATGGTGAATTCGCACCGACCGCCCACGAATTCAAGAACGGCCGATTGATGATGGCGATCCCGACGGCGAAAGATCTGTACGGCGGCAACCGTACTGCTCCACGGCTCGTAAAATCGGTGAGCGGTGATTTTCAGATCGAAACTCGGGTAAAATTCGACCCTTCCGAGGATTATCAGGGTGCGGGGCTTTTGATCTACAAGGACGGCGACAATTACATCAGGCTTGAACGGGCGTTCGGGGGCATTGGCGGTGGCGGCAGCGGGATCCGGTTGGATACGCGGATGCGGGGCGAATACACCTCGCCGATCACGCCGATCGATATTCCAACGACCGTGACCGAATGCGATCTAAAGATCACGCGGCGGTTGAATGTTTTCTCGATATATTGGCGTGAGAATGAAAATGCGGAATGGCGTTCGGTCGAGGACATCGAGACTGTTTTCCCGGAAACGATCCAGGCGGGAGTCGTCGGGTGCAACACCGCGACCGAGATAACGGCGGAGTTTACTAATCTCCGTCTGTCGCCGCAACCGCTGCAAAAGCCCTATTAACGAACATCGCCGGCGTGAATATCGTATTAAGTGCAGGCGTCCGTCGGTTGTTGTTCGGCGTCAGTTGTAGTACAACTTGTGCATTCGATTGAAACGTTACTTTTGGAAAAGGAGAAAAATATGTTTGGAATAATTGGACAGCTTATTGGCGGACTGATCGTTGGAGTTTTGGCAAGGCTTTTGTTGCCTGGTAAAGAAGCGTTTCCGGCCGGGGCATTGGGTTGGTTGTTGACGGCGATACTGGGTATCGTGGGAGCATTCGTTGGCGGATTTATAGCCAAATCCCTTTGGGCCGGCGAAAACTATGCAGCGGGATGGATCATGTCTATACTCGGTGCGATCATTTTGCTCCTTCTAGTTAGGGTAATTTTCGGACGTGCTAACGCTGCCTAAAGCAGTTAGTTAGAAAATGGAGAGGACGAATAGGATCAGCCGATCTTATTCGTCCTCTTCTACTTTCTCTATCTCTTCTTCGATCCGTCGGTCAGGGACCAGCCAGATGAAGGCGACCGCGACGAACAATGCACCGGCGATCGCCTGATGTACAAATGCGAGCGGTATCGCTGCGACATAAAACGCTATTGATATCTTGCTCTTGGTGTTTCTGCCAACCGCGGACGCAAGCAGCTCATTTGCTCCCTCATGTTTAACGAGCATCCCCTGCAGAACCGTGTAGGCAACCGCACTGAACAGCAGAATTGCGCCGTAGATCGCGGTTGGGAGAGGTGCAAAGTGATTCTCACCCATCCAACCGGTGGCAAAGGGAATGAGCGACAGCCAGAACAGCAGATTCATGTTCGCCCAAAGTACTTTACCGTTGACCTTATCCGTCGCCTGGAGCATGTGATGATGATTGTTCCAGTAAATACCGAGATTAATAAAACTCAGTAAATAGGCGAGGAAGACAGGGAATAGAGGCTTGAGGGACTCGAGATCCGTTCCGTGGGGAATTTTCAGCTCGAGCACCATGATCGTCATAATGATGGCGATCACCGCGTCGGAGAATGCTTCGAGCCGAGTCTTGTTCATAAGTTATGGCCACAGAAAGCACAAAAAGATCAATCGGCACTCTAGACGTTGATGATCAGTTTGAATTTTGTGGCAGTTCCGCGCTCGGCAATTCCATTTTGAGTAGGCCGTCGAAGGCAACGTGATAGGCGACGCCTTTGACTGGCACGGTCATTTCTTCCTCGGTCTTGCCCTCGGAATTGGCAATGCCGACGCTGGCGAAATAACATGACGCACCGTGAGACTTCGCGTGGCGAACCATATGTTCGAAAACCTCCTGTCCCTCGATCCGTCCGCGGCCAGGATAGATGGCGGTTCGGACAACGAAAAATCCGATCTCGCCGTCTTTATGAGCGACGATCTGCGGGTGGATCTCGCGGTCAGCATAGACGTCGGCCGACTCGATTATCCAGTCAGACTCTTGCAATTGTTTATAGACGATCTCAACTCCGAAGGCGTGGATGTCCGACTCTTTCATCAATTCTTGTTTCGACATAATTTATATTCTAGTTGGCTATATCGTATTTATTCAATCTGAGGAGAGAATTCACCTGCCCATATCGTCGTAACGGCTAATAGTCCCACCATTCGCATGATATATTAACGGAAATGACATTCACGATTGACGACATAAATGCCGCCGCGACACGCATCGCTCCTTACATAAAACGAACGCCGCTCGAACACAGCAACAGCTTAAGTAAAAGGCTGGGATTTCACTGTTCCGTGAAATTCGAGTTGTTTCAGAAAACTGGAGCTTTCAAGGCCCGTGGTGGTTTCAATAAGCTTTTGTCGTTGAGCGAGGATGAACGCAGTCGAGGTGTGGTCGCCGTCAGCGGCGGGAACCACGCGCAGGCAGTCGCCTATGCGTCGAGTGTTTTGGGGATCGGCGCGGTGATCCTAATGGCGGAAAACACACCCGCAGTCTATGTGGAGGCGACGCGTGGTTATGGAGCGACGGTCGAGTTGTTACCGTCGATCGCGTTGGCATTTGAAAAGATCAAGGATCATGAAGCGGCTGGCCGCGTGTTCGTTCACCCCTTTGACGATCCGATCGTGATGGCGGGACAGGGGACAGTCGGGCTGGAAATACTTGAGGACGCTCCCGATACGACCGATATTATTCTAAGTATCGGGGGCGGCGGTCTCGCGGCAGGTGTCGCGACCGCGGTCAAGGCGTTGAAGCCGGATCTTCGCGTTTGGGGCGTTGAGACGGTCGGTGCTGATGCGATGACACAGGCCATCGCCGCCGGGCATCCCGTCGAACTCCCCGCAATAACATCGATCGCGAAAACGCTCGGAGCTCCGTCTGTTTCGAAATTAACTCTCGAACTTACGCAAAAATACCTCGAATCCGTCACTGTCGTTACGGATGCCGAGGCGGTGGAGTCGATGATCTTTATTGCCGAGCGTTTGAAAGTGATCACTGAGCCAGCGGCCGCATGCACGCTCGCTGCAGCGGAAAAACTTCGCGAAAATTTCACCGCCGACAGCCGAATAGTTCTGATCCTATGCGGCGGAAACGCGGGTGTCGCAGATCTTTGCTCGTATATGTCTCAACACTAAAAAACCGCGGACAGGGAAAGATTCTCTGACCGCGGTTTTGATCTAATTAAACTAACCTATTTGCAGGCCGAATCGCCGCAATCGCACGTAATTTCAGAAATATTCTGCTCGGTCGCCTCTCGGCAATGGTCGCTACAGTATTTCTCATCGCCCACGACGGCACAATTGCATATCTCATGTCCACATTTATTGATGTCTTCCATAGCTCTGCTCCCTATTCTTAACGACCCGGTGCTGCTGGTGCGGTCACGTTGATGTCAATATCGGTCTTTTTAGGACCGGTCTGTTTCAACACGCCGCTGTAATAAACCACTGCTGCAATGATCGCTACAACTACAATAAAAGCGATCGCCCAAACGGCATTGCTGCCGGTTCCATTTTCTTCTGCCATAATTAATATTACCTTTCCTAAACTGACTGGCAAGGATATCATCAGTCACTTCTTTTTAATGTACGCTACCGTACATAAGGAATTTTGTGCATTGAGCCATGAACTTCTCGTGCAGGAGTTTGATCGCGACCGAAAAGGGTGACGCGAGCTTACCGGCGGTCTAGAGAGGTTTCGGAACATTTTTCGGCATAGGAAAGTAACAAAAAGTGTGACTTGGAAGGGTTTTGGGATAACCTTCAAAGTACGTTTTATTCGTTAAATTGATTAGCAAATACGGCTTTTTCTAAGCAAAATGCTGAATCATACTATGTTTATTGACTCTGGTATGGTTTTTGTCTATCAAGGGTTAAGGCAGGCGATCTTTAGTCCACGTGATAGATCGGTGAATTGATAATATGAAGAATCAAAAAGGATTTTCGCTTATCGAATTGTTGATCGTTGTCGTGATAATCGGCATTATTGCGGCGATCGCGATACCGAATTTGATATCGAGTAGGCGGGCAGCAAATGAGGCTTCGGCAGTTTCGTCTCTTCGAAGCTACCACGGAGCTCAGTTAGCATATGCGGCGACGATCGGCGGCGGTAATTTTGCAGGAAATGGGCCGAACGCTTTTGTAGAATTGGGAGCGGCACAAATACTCGATCCCGCTCTTGCAACCGGTTTGAAGAGTGGATATATATTTTCAGGAGTGGCTCTGCCCGCAACTGCAGGTTCACCCGCTTGCCACGTTGCTGAGGCGTTCCCGTCGACCCCGGTGGGTATTACCCAAACCGGCAGTCGGCATTTTATGGTCGCTACTGAGGGCGTGATATACGGGGACAATTTTGGCGGCGGTATCGCCTACACAATGACCGGTGGGGTTTGTGCGATCACTGGCGGCGTTTCTCTCGGTAACTAAGTTTCTCCCAAGAAAAGAAAAGCGGTTGCGATCCCACTTCGCGGCTGCTTTTCTTTGATTATTTGATCAATTCGCCGGGCTTTGAGTGTTGCGCCGGGACTTTTAAGAGGTCGGTGGTGCCTTCGGTAACGCTTGAGAAATGGTCGTTGGCCGCCATCGGCGGAAGCTTGTTTGTCGTCTCGACGGTCGGAAACGATAGAGGTTCCGTGCGAGGGGTGACTTTGCTTTTTCGCATTCCGGGTCGGCGTAAAATCGAGTATGCAGGAATGAAAAACATTCCGCTAATCGCCACAAAAATGCCCGCGAAAAGTAACCATTGGAGTTCAAGGATTCTTCCGCCCAGTGCGAGCATTATTCCGCCGAACGCCATTAACAAGCCCCAGAAAATAGGCGGGATCGGGCGTCGCTCGTTTTCCGACAGGCTTTCACCGCACGAGCGGCAGAATTGCTGATCGGACGTAACTTGTGAACCGCAGTTCGGACAATTCATATCAATTCTCGCTTTTCCAGCGTACCTCAAACACCTATACGCTATCTCAGGAACGAATGTTTATCCAATTAAAAAGCGGGCATTGGCGTTAACCCGATGCCCGCTTTGCTTGTTAATTCCCGCCAATTGTAGCTAGCCGCAACGGTAAAATGCGAAGTTTCCGATCTATCGGCTACGCGACGCCCAGCGAGAGCCTTCTTCTTCGACGAAGAAACCGGCCATCGACGCGACCATCATCGCGAGTCCGGCGAAGGCAAGTTCACGAGGCCCGCCGAAGATTCCGATGAAAAACGCCACAACTCCGACGCTCACTAACAACGATCCGAGCCGACCGGCGATCTTTGATATTCCACTTGTATTGTCCATGGCTAAAAGATACCAAATTGACTAATTGACGGCAAGGTTTGCGAAGTGCGAAATTGCACTTTTGGAGCTTCGTTTTGCGATCATTAAGCGTCAAGCGATGCTATTATTTTAGGTATGACAAACGAATTTGAACAACTGAAGAATGACCCTGATATCGAGGTGGCGAACGGGCCGGGTGGGACGCTGATCTTTGAGGACGGCGATGGATATTGCGTGGTAGGACCGGATTTCGTTAGCATGGAAGAGGGCGTCGGTTTCGCTTTCGGATCGACAAAAGAGCAGGCGATCGCGAACTATGCGATCCAAAACGCCGCAAATAGATAGAACAAGGAGGGAAATAGTTTATGGTCTGGACAAAGCCGTCGATCGCGTTGCTGATCGCAGTTTGTTTTGCCGCCTGCGGGTGCGGAATGGTTTACGGACCGGTCGAAGAGGTTGACGCGTTCATTTCCGCCAAAAGTGCCCTCACGGATAAATGGCTCGAGATCGCGAAAACCAACAAAACGTCGGCCGGAATAGAAGAAGCGTGAAAACTCTTTAACGAAAACAAAGCTGACCTGATAGCCAAGAAAGAAGCGATCATTAATGCTCCGCGAGGCATAAACCCGGAATGGCAACCGCTGCTCAGCATCGCCGAAGGGCGAGAAAGAGATGCCCTGAACGCGATCCAATATGAGTTCGGATTCTTCAGAGACGGCACCAATACTGAGCTATCCCAAACTCTCCGCGAAGAGTTCAAGGCGCTGCGAAAAGAATACGAAACCGCCATCGAACGCTGATCGGAATCTATGTTCAAGGGCGTAACCGCAATGCGATGGAACGCCTTTGGAACCTATCATCGCAAAAACCTTTTTAGCCTCACCGTTTTCTACCGCTTCAAGCTCTCGCGGGTTGCCTTTCGGCGGCGTTTTTCTTGGTACATTGCCTCGTCGGCTTCAGCGATGAGGAGTTCGAATGACTTTCCGCCGTTACCAAGAACTGGAGCAATGCCGATACTACAAGCGAGATCGTACGGTGCAGTGCTTTGCGAGTTATGCTCTTTGATTTTTGCGTGGATGCGGTCGATTATCATTTTGGCGGATTCGTCCCGCGAACCGATCGTCAACATTACAAATTCATCCCCGCCCCAACGGGCAACGAGGTCGGCACTGCGGAGTACGGATCTGAGGACGTCTGCGAATGACTTGATCGCGGCCGATCCGGCTTCGTGGCCGTACTGGTCGTTTATCTGTTTGAGTCCGTCCAAGTCAGCGAACATCAGGTTGAGCCCGCGTGCCGTACCGGTGTGTTTTTCGAGCTTGATCTGCTGTTCGGCGAGGATTTGAAAGCTGCGGCGATTACACAGACCCGTGAGTTCGTCAGTTTGCGAGAGGTCTTTGAGTTGCCGTTGTGCCTCGGCAAGCTTGGTAATATCCTGGGCATTGCCGAGAACGTAAGGTTCGCGGTTCGGCTCCGAGATCACAATACTATGATACCGCCAGACAACGCGCTCGGCTGTTTTTGTAAGCAATGGGAAAGAGCCTTCGGCGAGACCGTCGTTCGCGATCTGACGTAGATAATTAGGGAAATGCTGGCGAAAATCTTCTGCGAGAAATTCAACTAAATTATGTCCGACCATTTCACTCTGATCATAACCGAGAGACTGAAGCGCCGCCGGATTGACCGTTTGTAGCACGCCTTCAAGGTTGTGGATCGATATCATGCTTTGGCCGTTTTCGAACAACTCGCGGAATCGTTGTTCTTTTTCGACCAGAATTCGTTCCGCTCTGTTTCGGAAAATATCTAGTTTATGGATCCGCATCGCAACGTAGATACCGACTGTGAACATGATGATCACACGGATCAGCTGTGAAAGCGCCGATCCGAATCCGGCATCGTACAGTCCGTAGGTCTCGCCAATTGCCCGCAGGCGGTCAACGAGAGTCGGGAGGATGATGACCGCTGCCGAAAACCAACGGGCGGTGCTGCCGCCGAGGCTATTACTGGTGAGTAGTCTAATGATCGGAATGCGTGTGTTTAACGCAAACAATGCAATACAGCAAACCAAAAAAAGTACGGCAGTATGGACTGCCATGCTGTTGAAGTCAGAGATGCCGTAGAATTCCCGTGCGCCGTATAAGTGCCAGAGTAACGCCGCGAAAGAGAGAAGGAGACACGCGATCGTTAGAAGTCCGCTGATCCCGGCGAGTCGGCGCCGGCCCGTTAAAGTTAGAAATGCCAGTCCGAGTATCGCGAATCCGGCGCTTGTATGCGGTGCCATTCTGCCGGGGAATCCTGACGGTGTACTAAGATCGCCCGCCGGAAGCAGGATCATGTCGAGACCGACGTTGAAATGAAATAGATACTCGCTAAGCGTGAGAGATCCGACCAAGAGCACCAAAACGGCGGCCGCGACGGATATTGTCGAAAGCAAGCGACCCTTTCGGGCGAATGTATTTAGAAATAGAGTGGTGCCGCAAAGGAAAAATGTGACTGCAGCATTCGGCACCATCACCGGAAAACCCGGTAATAAAGATTTTAGAAAAGGTATATTTACCACCCATCCAAAAAGGACGGCGACCGAAACAACTATTATTAGCAGGGCTGACGTCCGGGCGATCAATCGTCGGTTTAAGCCTGTTGCCATAATATTGAGTTCCTGGAAATATAATTACCGATAACTGCGGAGAGAAGTTGGGGGGGGATCTGCAGCCAAGAGCTAATAGCACGTTAACATCACGCTAAGGTTTAAGCAATAAAAAGCCGTAGCTCTTCTGAAAGAAGGGATGAGTGCGATTTGATCAAGAATTAATGGGGAAAATGTACCCATTATTACCAGATGATGTCCTGAATCTCCCCAAAAAAAGTCACTAAAGGGTCGAATCCCGTAACACATGCGTAACATTGCAACCTTCGTGCCGTCTATTGCTTGTCGCCATATGGATGGGAGACTCATCGCGGTTTCTGGCTATTTTATGGTATTTTTTTCTACTGCTTTACAAAAAATGATTGCAACCTGATGATATGAAGCAGAATCAATTGGTACAACTTTAGTCCGTCTCATTTCTTTCTGATCGAAACTATTCTGATCGAAACTATTTCGCACCCCCTAATATGAACATTAAAAACAGATCACTACGAAGCTTTTTCGGTATTGCTGTGTCCGCCATACTCCTTATGACGGCGTCAGCTGTTTTCGCACAGACTGACTCGGCTCCGAAGAAACGGCTGCAGAGCCCGGCCAAGGTT
>JAYSZT010000080.1:0-11520 GCA_043737915.1 Acidobacteriota bacterium | reverse complement strand
TTGCGATCATCGGTTGTCAGCAACCGAACCTAAACCTCTATTCTATGACAACAAATGACTACTGACTACTGACAACCCTCTACTGTTTTGCTATACTTACGATGTTTTGGGTCGATAGCTCAGTTGGCAGAGCAGCGGACTCTTAATCCGCGGGTCGCAGGTTCAATCCCTGCTCGGCCTACCAGATCAAAAAAGCCGTCATTCGTGAATCGAATGACGGCTTTTTGAACGACTTATCCAACCCTTGTCGGTTTCGATCCGTTAAGGGCGAGAGAACGCCGGCCTTTCGCGGTTCCTCTGGATTACTTCATACCTGATCGCGCCATTTTAGGACTTCTTCGCGAAGGATCGGGTTTTGTTGGAAGCTACCGGTTTGGCCTTGGGCAGCCGTGGCTCGTTGGATGTGCCAGTAGCTGAGGCCGAGTTTACCGACCGCCCTGAGATAGCGGCTGCGAGCTTTGAATTTGCCGGCGAACAATCCGCTGATCAGCCAACCCGAACTCTTGAACGCCGACGTCGTCGTCGCCCCGAGTTCCGGCGTAATTAATCCGGTCGCGATGTCAATTGCGAGCATTTCTTTAAGTATCTTATTCTGACGCCGCATGATGTAGAAGGCGAAGCCGACAAAGATCAGGAAGAATGGCAGTTCGAGAACGAAGTAGCCGATCGCGAAGCCTTCGAGTCCGAAGAACGTTGCCATTCCGTTCCAAAGTGCGTGCAGAAAAACCGCACCAAAATATCCCAGGATCGGCATTAAAATCTTGACGAATTTGTTATGGGATTCGCGTGCGATACCGCAGCCAATGCCGGTCATTGCGGTAAAGGTGACGTGGGCGAATGGCGACATGATCCCGCGGATCACAAACAGGATCGCAACTCCTCCAAAACCGGCTGAACCTAACGCACGTCCGTAATAGAGCACATTTTCAACCGTTGAAAACCCTAACGCGATCACGCCCGCGAAGACTATCCCGTCGAGAATGTCGTCAAAATACTTGCGGAAAAAAACCAAAAGGATGACCAATCCCAAACCTTTTGAGCCTTCTTCAAAGATCGGTGCCGAGATCACTGCACCTGCTATATCTCCTGCCTCAGGCGATACGCCGACACTTATCACGACGCCGATAAATGTGTTTACAATAAATGAGACGACGACGGCGACCAATGCTCCCCACGCGAAAGCAAGTGCCAACAGCCACAGCGGCTCAGGATCATACCGGTCGAGCCAGATCAGCGGCAGCAGATAGATGATCGCGGGTGCGAACGCGATCAATGTTGCGATCACCGCCGCGACGGGACCGACGCTGGCGAACATCAGCAGAGCGACAACGATAATTAGAAAAAAGATCGCAAATAGCGTGATCCCGATTCCTATATATTTACCGGTATTTGATGCCGGCTCAGTCTTGATAGCTGCGGCGCCAAGGCCGAAGTTATGAAGCGATGCCTGCACGCTAACCGGTTCTCTACTTGCCGCTTGATCGAATTGCTCGATCTGGGCCTGACGAAAGTTTTCTCCTGGAGCATTGGCGTACGACTGGCCTGCCCCCTCGATCACGATATTGCCGAACGAACCATTTTTGCCGAACTGGATCTGATCGCCCGACGACAATTTGGAACTCACGATCTGTGTCCCGTTAAGGAATGTGCCATTCGTGCTCTTATTGTCGGTCAGATAGTAGCCGTCTGACTTGGCCTCGATAAATGCGTGCTGCTTGGATGCGATCCGCTCGGACATCGGATCGAACCTAACGCTGCAATTCTCGCCCCTGCCGATCGTGAGGAATCCCGTTTCGAGATCGAACCTACGGCCTGACAAAGTGCCTCCATCTATCGTCAATTGTAATTTCATAAAGCAATCATAGAAACAAAAAACCCAAAGTCAAGCGTCTTGCTCGACTTCGGGTAATTATGCTCACGATACGGAATCATCACGGCTGGATCGATGCCGGTGAAGGCCGATCGCCAGTGTTGCCAAATGAACGTGCCGAGAAACTGCCGTTACCGCTGTTGATCCGATACCAAACGTTCGAACTAGGCCGAAAAACCGCGATATCAGCCTTTCCATCACCATCGTAGTCGGCCGGAACCGGAACGTCCTCGGCGATGCCGAATCGATAGACGGTCAGTGCATTACCGCTGGCTGACCTTAGGAAATACCAGTTTCCTTCGCTCGGACGATACACTGCAATGTCTGACTTAGCATCACCGTCAAAATCCGCAGAAATCGGACGGTCAGTGCCCAAACCGAACGTTATGATCCGCGCCGAACCGGTAGAACTTTGCAGAATATACCAAACACCCGTTGAGGGACGATATATCGCCAGGTCGGATTTGCCGTCTCCGTCATAATCCGCCCCGAAGGCTTTGTCGTCGGCTACTCCAAAATTCGTGATCTTAATTCCCGCGGTGCTTTGCAGAATATACCAAACTCCGGTCGAAGGTCTCCAAACCGCAATATCCGTCTTTCCGTCACCGTCATAATCGCCTGCAACCGGCACATCCGTTGAAATTCCAAACTGAGTTGCCTGAAAATTCGATGGATTGCTGCTGCGACTTACCCACCATGTACCGGTGGATGGACGGAATATCGCAAGATCCGACTTCCCGTCGCCGTCATAATCGCCGGGTGTGATTATATCGTCAGCAAAACCAAAAACGCTCTGGGTGGAGGCGTTTGTCGAGCTTGCCTCGATATTCCAACTGCCCGTTGTTGGTGAAAAAACTGAGAGGTCCGTTTTCTTGTCACCGTCGAAGTCAGACACCTGATTTTTTACAGCCAGACTAACGACATAGAGCCCGGTCAAGAGATCGCCCAGGAGCACTTTGTCTTCACCGAGGAACGGAAACACGGCCCAATTGCCATTGTAGCCAGCGATCTGCTGGTTGGTCCGCATGTTTAGACCGCACATGACCTCGTTTGGGTCATACTTAGAATTCTCTTCTCTGACCTGTCGAAGATTTTCCTCTGTAAATGCCGCCGGCCAGGTGTCATACTGCGCGATAGGCACCGGATTATCCGGTTGACTGATGTCAAACACCATCGTGCCGGCTTGGTACCACGCGACATACAGCTTATTGCCCATAACAACCGGATTATGCGGAGTCACCGCGACAATTCCAAGGTCGGCCATCGACACCCGCTTTACGAGGAACGTCAACGCCGGATTTGAAACGTCATAAACACGAATGTCACCGGGATTAGCTGACGCACTGTCCCCGATCTCGCGAGCACTGTAGAGATAATTACCATCCTCGCTCGTCCACGCACTGTGATTAGAATTAAATCCGATCGCGACTGAGCCGAGCAGCGTCGGCGTTTGCGTGACAAGGTTCGCGATGTCGTAAATATCTACCCTTGAACTGCTGACGAATCCCGAGAGAAATAGTCTGTTCCCTCTGATGTGCATCGCGTGAACCCATCCTCCATCGCTCGATAAAAATTCCCATTTTAGAACCGCGGCGGCCGGATTGGTGATGTTAATGATTCTTAGTGTGCGCGTGGCGGTCGAATTCGAATTTTCCAATAGGTATCGTTGTCCACCTTGGTCAAAGACCATCATCTCGTGAATGAAATTGTGTCCGCCACCATTAGTAGAATTTATTTTTCCAAGTAGAGCGGGAGAAGCAGGATTACTTAGATCGACTACATGAACGCCTTCAGTCAAGCTGGTCGACCCGCTGCCGAAGTAGCCTCGGTTTCCGATAACGATCGCTTCCAGAAACTGGATATTGTTTCCAGGATTGTACCAGGAGGAAAGCACAGGTGCGTCCGGATTCGAAACATCGAAGATAAACACGCCTTTGCAGCCATAGGTTCCCATTACCGCGATATTTCCGTCCGCGTAAATATCGGCAAATTTTAGCGTTGCTCCCAGCGTGCTCGTGCAGGTCGGAGTGATCTGGCTCCGGAGTTTTACCCGCTGGGCATCGGCGGAAACCGACAGGCCAAGAACAGTTGTGATACTCAGAACGAGAACTAGAATAGACCGACGGGAACGTAAAAAACTTCGAATCATTTATATCTCCGGAATTTAGGTAATTGTGTGTGAACCAAACTTATTTTTTACCTGTATTCGGCGTAAAAAGCAAGAATAAAAGCCTGTAACACAACTCTGCGGTACAGGCTTTGAACGATGCCTAAAAAAAAGAAAACATTACGACGCCTTACGTCCAGCCTCACGCATAGCAATGTCGAAAGTACCGGGATCAACCTTGCGAAAGCGGCTATTTCGGCTCAGGGAAACCGCGATCGAAATCGTCGGGTTGGCTCCCTTAAATTTCATACCGCCGGCGACGAGCAGGTTATATATCTCGTTGACGTGCAGCGAACGCCCGGCCTCGCGTAGCAAGAGCGTGCATGATTGCGTGATCGTCAGGTCACTGAATCGCTGACTAAGCGGTTCCTTATTAGTGGTCCGCGTCGGAACATTTCTATGCTGGTTGATGTAGGTAACCGTATTCCCGCGATCCATAAAATTGGAAACGTTTCGCGAACGAACCCGGACGAGTTGCGCGGGTGCCGATCGGTTAATTTCGTATTCGTCGTCGATCGTCATCGTCCTTGGAACAGAAACTTGACGGCTTCCACGACGCATCTCTAGCAGGAACCGATCGATCGTCACCTCGGTCTGAACCGCGCTATTTTCGAGCGCATTGATCTCTTGACGGAGCAGTTCGACTTCATTTTCAGCTTCCTGCAGTCGACCCATCAATCGGTTTTGAGCGTTGCGAGTTTCACGCAAGCCAACCTCAAGTGTTGCTATAAATTCTTCGTCTAACATATTACAAACAGACGTTTTTTAGATTTGGTGTGTTTAACTTTGAGTTATTCGAAATTCAGCGGAGATTTAGGTATTTCTCTCAATAACGAAGTCCGGAATCTCTTCTAATGCAGAACGATACTCTGTTTTAGCCAAAACATCAAGACTTTTTCTTGCACGGCCTGCGAATGACGCAGCTTCGTCCGCGATATCACTCAAGATCCCGTCGTTTTTGAGCCGATCCATTATCTTCTCACGAGGATAACTCTCATAAGTTCCGTCGAACATGATCTTTTCAAAAACGGATCTCATCGACGGATCGATCTGAACGAGCTTGATGAGTGGAAGTGTGAGTTTGCCCTCGAGAAGATCGACTCCTGCCGCCTTTCCAATGCTCTCCGAATCGGAAGTAAGATCGAGAATGTCGTCCGCGAGTTGAAAAGCGATACCTAAATTCAAGCCGTAGTCCCGCATTGCGTTTTGAACCTCGAGCGTTGCCCCGCCGAGGATCGCACCGATCTCACAGCAGGCTGAGAACAAGAAAGCCGTCTTCCGCCTCAAGATATCAAAATAATCATCTACCGTAATATCGAGTCGGGCGATCATCGTCATTTGTATCAATTCGCCCTCAGTCATTTTGCGGGTCAATCGCGTCAAAATATCAAGGATCTCAAGCGAACGTTCGCGGAGTGCTGTTTCAAACGCTGACATATACAGCCAGTCGCCCATCAAAACCGCTGTCTGATTGCCGAAACGAGCATTGATCGACGCCCTATTTCGCCGCACATCAGCATTATCAATAATGTCGTCGTGAACCAACGTCGCCGTGTGAAGCATCTCCATAACGGTCGCCATCCGGATCACGCCTTCACCATCGCCTTTTCCGCCCACGCCGTAATTCGTCAAAACCAACAATGCCGGACGAACACGCTTCCCACCCGATGCCCGCACATAATCACCAAGATAATTAACAACCTGAATATTCGACTGTGCCTGCCTCTCAAACTCCTTCTCAACCAGCGCCAACTCACCGCTCACCAACCCGAATATCTTTCGAGCAGTCGCATTTGGAAGAAGTTCTTTTTTTGAAGCGGCGAATGTTTGCATCAAATACTATTAGCGCTTTCGCTTATTCATCTCTCCCGACCACTTGGCTACAATCAAGCCCTTATTGACATTCCCCCAATATCTAGAATCTGAAGAATTGTCGCGGTTGTCGCCCATCACAAAATATTCGCTATTTCCCACTTTCTTGGACGGAAAACTGGACTTTAGCGTGTTCATTTCTGGCGAAACGTAATCTTCCAAGATGTTCTTCCCATTGATAAATGTAACGCCTTCGTGAATTTCGATATTTTCGTTTGGAAGTCCCACGACTCGCTTTAGGAAAACCTTCGAGGGATCTTTCGGGTATTTAAACTGCACAATATCACCGCGATTTAATTCACCAAGCTCCTTTTCCATCATCAAAACGTCGCCATCGTCAATTATCGGACGCATCGACGTGCCTTCGAACACGACGAATTTTTTACATCCAATCGCTGAAAGCGATAGAAGAAGTATTAGGAAAGGAAAGACAAGTCGTAACATCGTTCCAAAATGGAAATTCATTGAAAGTTAACAAGTCTAGCCATTGGAATCTAGAGGTTCCGAACCTCAAGGCACAATTCTGTCGCTTCTCTTATCCGAACCATCGACTCGTCGAGCGATCTTGCCTGGGTGTGACAACCGTGAAGTTCCGGTACCGAAGCAATCAAGACGCTGTCCTCGTCCTCCTCAATAAGAATGTTGAAATCCCTGGTCATCGCTAATTACTCCTGAAATTATCAAACGTCATATCGATGCCGAAGTCTTGACCTTTGAGGGCTGCCATCACTTCCTGCAACGTGTCGCGATCCTTGCCTGAAACTCTTACCGTTTCACCCTGAATGGACGGCTGGACCTTGAATTTGTTGTCTTTGATGTACCGAACGACCTCTTTTGCCTTATCGACCGGAATTCCCTGTTGGACCTTGACGAGTTGGCGAACCGTGCCGCCGGCCGCGGCCTCGATGGTTTGGTAATCGAGAGCTTTGAGCGAAATTCCGCGTTTGAGCAGCTTGCTTTGGAGAATGTCGTTCATATTCCGCAGACGCGTCTCGTCCTCGGCAGTCATGATCAGATCTTTATCTTTCAGCTCGACCGCCGCCTTACTTCCCTTAAAATCAAACCGCTGCGAGATCTCTTTCGAGGTCTGATTCAAAGCGTTATTCAGCTCGGCGTAGTCGGTTTTCGAAACAATATCAAATGTATTTTCTTTTGCCATAAAGATATTTTGCCACGAACGGACACAAACGACCACGAACAAGAATCCTTTTGATCTGTTCGTGAATTTTCGTGTCAGTTCGTGGCTAGATCTAATCTGAAGAAATTCAGGAAATTCTGAGAAGTCTGTTCGGCCAGCGTTTCGACATCTATCCCGTAAAAGTCAGCCATAAACGCCGCTGTGTGCGTAACAAAACTAGGCTCATTTCGTTTACCTCGAAATGGAACTGGCGTGAGAAACGGGCAGTCGGTCTCGATTAGCAACCGGTCGAGCGGCACAACGCGGGCCGCATCACGGAGATTGTCAGCTTTTTTGAAAGTGACATTTCCGGCAAACGAGATCAAGAATCCGATCTTCGTCAACGCCTCCGCCATCTCCGGCGTTCCGCCAAAACAATGCATTATCCCTCGAAATCCGTCGTACGAGCATTCGTCTGTTAATATCTCGACCGTCTCGTCATCGGCTTCCCGGCTGTGAATTAGAATCGGCAGATCAAGGCTTCGAGCGTTGCGAATCTGCCTTCGAAAAACGTCCCGCTGCACATCTCTCGCTGAATGTTCGTAATAATAATCAAGCCCGATCTCACCCCAAGCGATCACCTTTTCGCTCTTCGCCAGTTCGTTCAAATGCTCCTCAGCCGCGTCATCGTAAAGCTTCGCATCATGCGGATGAACACCAACCGACGCGTAAACACCGTCATACCTCTCCGCCACCGCCACCGCTCGCCGAAAATCATCCGAACGAGGATCGCCCGTTCCGATATTCAACATCGCGACAACACCAGCCGCCCGAGCCCGCTCGACAACCTTGTCGCGGTCCTCGTCAAACTGCTCGCCGTCAATATGACAATGAGAATCAATTAAAATCAAGGTTTCGGTTTGCCCTCGCCCGTAATGAATTCAAATGAATCAAGATATTTTCGGCGCGTCTGTTCAATACCTGGATTTTTAGTATTTTCTTTGTAGGTCATGGTAATGAGTGTGTAGAAATAATAGTTTCTAGCAATATATCTGTTGACTAGAATTAATTCCCCGTTATCCATAACAACCTCTCGACCGAATACACCGCCAACCTGAAAATCCGTCTGGGACATAACTTTCACTCCCTCGGTTTTTTCCATGTTCACAACGTATTTATCCCAAAAAGCTTTCATGACGGAACCATCGTCCGCCTTGGGCGAGATTGGTACTTTTGAAAAGCCTAATTTATATAAAATGTAATCCGTCCGAAGTTCAAATTGAGTCGAACGAAGTTCACTCGGTGTTCCAGAGGCAGTTACATCCGTAGGAATTCCGGGGAGTAAAACCTTAAAGTTTCCATCTTTCGAGGAGAATTCCTTCCACGTGGCTTTTTGCCCCTGAGCTAAAGTATCGCCCACCAAAAATATCCAGAAGAATAATAACAAGAATGAAAATTTCATTATTTTAGCCTCGCCCCGATCTCAACATCTTCCAAAAACGCCGCCAATGCTGGTTTTGGGCCGGAATTGTCTTCGAGACTTGCCGCGCAGATCATGCCTTGGGATTCTAGGCCACGCATCATTCTCGGTTTTAGGTTGGCGACGACGACGACTTTGCGGCCGATGAGTGTTTCCGGTTCGTAGTATTCGGCAAGGCCGGCAAGAATCTGGCGGTATTCAGGTTCGCCGAGGTCGATCTCGAAACGAAGGAGTTTATCAGCCTTCGGAATGCGTTCAGCGACCTTTATCTCACCCACGCGAAGGTCAACCTTTAGGAAATCGTCGATCGTGATGAAATTATTGACTTGCTCGGCATGATCAACCTCGACGTTCTGGCCGCCCGCTAACGCCGGCGGTTCTGACTGCTCACCGCTCACAGTTTTCTGTTCACTTATTTCGTTCATAACTTTATTTTTATCAATTCTCGGAAATACACCGATCGTTTCGCCGATCTTAGTACCGGCCCCTAGTTCGCCCCAAACTAATTTCGCCGGGTCGAGCGTTGAAATGTCTTCGAAAAGGCCGATCTGGCTGTAAATATTTTTTGACGCCTCGGGCATTACCGGATACAACTGCACGCAAAGCCATCGCAGCGTCTCGCACGCTCGATAGAGAACCGCATTTAGGGTCTCAGACTGCTTTTCGTCCTTAATAAGTTCCCAGGGTTTTGAGTCCGAGATCAGCTTATCGACCCTCGCGATGACTGTCCAGAGCGTTTCAAGGCCGAGACTGAATTCGAAATTATCGAAACGCCGCAAAAACTCATCGCGGGCATGCTGGACTACCGACGCTAATTCCTGTTCGTCAGCAATGACGCCCGCCCGCTTCGCCGCGAGATAATTTTCGTCCGAGATCTTACCGCTCGGGATCAGGCCTTCGCGATATTTTGTGATCATCGAAAATGTCCGGCTCGCGAGGTTTCCTAAACCGCTTGCAAGATCGGCGTTTGCCCGTTCGATCAAGTTCTCATAACCAAACTTCCCGTCCTGACCGAAGACCATGTCCCGAAGCACAAAATAGCGAATTGCATCGACCTGGAAATGTTCGTGTAAAACATCAACTTCGATAACGTTACCTATGGTTTTACCCATCTTACGACCGTCAGCATCGAGCCACATTCCGTGAGCATAAACAGTCTTGGGCAAACCTAATCCGGCGGCGTGCAAAAATGAAAACCAATAGACGGTGTGAAAACGCAGAATATCTTTCCCCACCAAATGCGTTACATTCTGCCAATATTTGTCGAATCCAACCGCCTTTTTCTCTACGTTTCCGTAACCTAATGCCGTAATGTAGTTCGAAAGCGCATCTAGCCAGACATACATTACATGATTATCATCGCTAGGAACGGGAATGCCCCAGGAGACGGAAGATCTCTGGCGGCTGATCGAAAGATCCTGCAACCCGCCGCGAATAAACGACAAAACCTCGTTCCTACGCGGTTCAGGACGAACCAATCCGCCCTCACCCTCGATCATTGCGATAAGATACGCGTCATAATCGGACAGTCGAAAGAAATAGCTTTCCTCTGCCACCTTGTCTAGGGGGCGTTCGTGGATCAGGCAACACGGCGTGTCCGATCCGTCCGGAATAACATACTGATCCTCTGTCTTAAATTCCGCACACGGAGCACAGAACCAGCCTTCGTAAAAGCCTTTATAGATCGCATCATTCCCTTTCGGTGTTTTATTCTTGGCGATCTCACGCCAAAAATGCTGGACTCCTTCATAGTGAAACGGTTCGGTCGTGCGCATAAAAACGTCATAACCGCCGTTTTCACCATCAAGCCCAAAATCGTGAAACATACGCTTTAGCTCATCAGAAACGTTATCGACCTGTTCCTGAGGCGTGCGTCCATTTTTCTCTGCGGCCCGCTGAATATTTATGCCGTGCTCGTCAGTTCCCGTAAGAAAGTAAGTGTCAAAACCACGCTGCCGTTTGTACCGCCGCACAGCGTCCGCCACGATCGTAGTGTACAAATGACCGAGGTGCGGCAAACTGTTCGCGTAGTAAATAGGAGTAGTTATGTAAAAGGTATTGGCCATTACGAGATATCTTTTAGTGTTAGTGAACTGACTTCGTACAATTTGAAAACCCGATCTTCGGAAATTAGCGTCATGTCCTCGACGATCGCTTGTGTTATCAATATTCGATCAAACGGGTCGCGATGCAACTGAGGTAGCGAATGCACCCGAGTTACGTGCCTTAGGTCGATCCGCAGATGCTTGTAGTGAATCAATAATTCTAGCTAATCACTTAGCAAACCGGTTCTTATCCGCTGCCGAAAACTCGTCCGAATCTTTGTATCTTGGCAGTTTAGGGGCATTTGCCACCTTTAACCCGATTGCGAGGCCCAATTCGGCATTTTGCACCATCGATGCGGCATCCCACCAGTCATAATATTGGTCCGACGGTTGATGGTAATATTTGGCAGTGTAACCGCTAAAAAAGTTTAACGCTTCGCCAGTCAGCGGAGTTAAGAAATCATCGCCGTGACGCAACGAAACTGCCGGGACACCTACTTTTGCGAAAGGAAAATGGTCCGAGCGGAAAAAGAAACCTTGTTCGGGCGAGCTGTCGCCCGCGAGTTTCATCTTTCGTTCATTCGCAACTGTTTGAACGATGTCGGCCATCGTCGAGCGCTCAGCGCCAAGGGCGGCGAAATCACGAGTCTTCCCAAAGAAATTAACGCCGTCGATGTTCACATTACCTGCAATTTTATTGAGCGGAACGAGCGGAAACCTAGAGAAATACTCGGCCCCGAGCAGACCCTGTTCTTCAGCGGTCGGGAAAAAGAAGAGAACCGAACGCTTTGGTCGTTCCGACTTCGGCAACTTCGAGATCACATCCGCGATGCCCAAGATTGCCGCAACGCCCGAGGCATTGTCGTACGCTCCGTTATATATCTTGTCGCCGCTTGCGTCCGCCTCACCGATGCCAAGGTGATCCCAATGTCCCGAGAAAACGACGTATTCATTTTTTAATTTTGAATC
>JAYSZT010000079.1:0-2155 GCA_043737915.1 Acidobacteriota bacterium | reverse complement strand
GACATATTAACGGCTTTCTGTTCAGCCGTCCACTAATTAAACCGTTAGCCGCCGAAATGCGGCCTAAACGGTTCAGGCGGTTTCTTGATACAATATTCGGGCAATGAGTGTTTACGACAATTTGAATGAAACCCAGCAGTTTGCCTGCCGCGTGATCGCCGACCACGCGCGTTCGACCGCGTTTGCGATAGGCGACGGCATTTTGCCCGGCAACGAAGGCCGCAACTACGTCCTCCGCAAAATTATGCGCCGTGCCATCTATCACGGCCGCGAACACCTCGGCTACAAAGACCCGTTTTTCTACAAAGTCTGCGATTTCGTCGTCGAACAGATGCGCGAAGCTTATCCGGAACTTGAGGTGCAGCGGGAATTTATTGGGAAGATGGTGAGGTTGGAGGAGGAGAGGTTTGGGAATACCTTAACGGCAGGCTTAAGGCGGCTCAACGAAATATTGGCTCGTATGGAAGTAGACGGAGATGTAAACACGTCTATATCCAACTATCCATCAACTGAGTTTGCGGAACTTTATGATACTTATGGTGTTCCCATCGATCTAATTTATGTTGCTTACACGGAACGTCTAAAGACAGAAATTCCGGGTTACTCGATTGTTGATTCCAGTGAGGCATTTATAGATTCAGAGGACTTTGTTGTCGATATTCAAGAACAAATAAAAAAATTGCAGGCAAAATCTGCAATCGGTAAAACCGTACGGTCAGAGAAAATTAATCCAATCTATGTCGCATTAGAAAGAACCTCAGTTCGTTCGAAGTTTCACGGTTACGACGCAACACAAATCGAGGACACTGAAGTAATTGCTTTGGTAAAAGATGATAAGCGAGTCGAAGAAATTGAAGAAGGAGAAGAAGGATTAATCGTCATAAGCGATACGCCTTTCTATGCCGAGGCTGGCGGTCAAGTCGGTGATACGGGCATTCTGGCTGGTGTTCACCCACCCGCTACTGACAAGACGACAGCCTTCGATGGTACTGACCGGGCGATGGTGCGTGTTAAGGTTGTCGATACTTTTGCACCGGTTTCGGGACTGATTCTTCATAAATCGAAGGTGGAAAAAGGTTCGGTGAAAGTTGGCGATAAGGTCACGGCGGTGGTCGATGTTCCGAAACGCGATGCGACGCGGCGGAATCATACGGCGACGCATCTTGTTCACGCGGCTTTGCGGGAAGTTTTGGGGACGCATGTGAAGCAGGCCGGGTCGGTGGTGGCGCCTAATTATCTGCGGTTCGATTTTACGCATTATCAGCCGATCAGCGAGAGCGAATTTACGGAGGTCGAGGATTTGGTGAACCGCCATGTGCTCGAAAATCACCCGGTCAATACGAATATCATGAGCATCGAGGAAGCGATGAGCGGCGGCGCAATGGCTTTGTTCGGAGAGAAATATGGTGCCGACGTGCGTGTTTTGAGCGTCGGCGAGGGCGTGTTTTCAAAAGAGCTATGCGGCGGGACGCATGTTAAAGCGACGGGCGATATCGGCAGCTTCAAGATCATGTCGGATGAGGCGGTCGCTTCGGGCGTGCGTCGGATTCGGGCGATCACGGGTATCGATGCCTTCGAGCGTTTTCGCGAGGACGAGAAGCTGATCGACCGTTCACTCGGAGCTTTGAGAACGCAGCGTGATAATCTGCCGAGTGCCATTGAAAGACTGCTGGAAGAATTGAAACGGACGCGAAAAGAGAATGACGAGTTGAAACTGAAGATCGCGACCGGAACCGGCGGGCCATCGTCAAACGGCGACGAAGCTAAGGACATCGGCGGCGTAATGGTTTTGGGTAAGATCGTTGAGGGTTTGGACGCAAATGGAACGCGGCAGCTTTCGGACACGCTGCTGAACCGTCTAAAATCCGGCGTCGTCATCCTCGGACGCAGCGATGAAGGCAAGGCCAGCATCATCGTCCGCGTGTCGAACGATCTGACGGAAAGGATCAAAGCCGGAAACGTCATCAAAGAGATCGCCCCGATCATCGGCGGCCGCGGCGGCGGCAAGGCGGACATGGCCGAAGGCGGCGGCAACATGCCCGAAAAACTTTCGGACGCAATAGATGCGGCGTATGCGGCGATTGGGGAAATGGTTGGATAGGCTATTCACTTCCCGGGGTTCTCTTGTCAGAACCGGGAGCGGTAGCGACTGGGT
>JAYSZT010000078.1:0-11522 GCA_043737915.1 Acidobacteriota bacterium | reverse complement strand
CCGAGTTCATACGGCTCTACCGGCTGGTAGGAACTGAGAAACCCTGTGATGTTACAAGCATCATTCTCAGGTATGCAAATATCTCCGCAGGCCTTGGTCCCGGTAGAGCAGCCTCTCATCGCCCGTTGTGAACTATCATCTGCCGGTGGAGCATCGTAAAAATCGTTGACATTTACGACTCGAACGCAGTCGGTATTCGAGACAATGTCATACACGGTGTTGTAATCACCTTTATCGGATGTCCATCCCTGTATTTTAACGGCCTGGTTAACTGCAGCGAAATTGATGTGCGATATTTGGGACGCAACCCCTTTATCGGCCTTTAGCCTGCCATAAATATCGGAAACGATCTGAGTGTCAGTTACTTTCTCACATTGCGCTAGTACCGGACGCTCGCCCGAGACCGCGCTCAGGAAGATCGCGAAAAAACACAAAGAAAAGGCTCTACGAAACGTACGTGTGATGGTCATATTTTTCTTCTCCGTTAATTTATATTAGTGATCATCGAAAGCAAACTGAAACGAGTCTGCTTACCAAAAACTATGGAATTGCCATCTTGCGACCAGGCAAGCCTGGAGTAATAAAGTCCGGGATCGTTGTTATTTGTTAGCTTACGAGTTGCCCCACCAGCGCTTGGAACAACCCAAATATCATCCCGATCGTTATTTCGAGCGGCGTAGGCAATAAATTTTCGATCACTGGAGAGAAATATATTATAGAAATACGTATTTTTGAAACGTCCGATGATGGTCTCCGATCCATTTGCCGTCGAAATGCGCTTCAAGATAGTCTCGGGCGGCAATCCGTTCATTGTCTCAGTTTCGGCAATGACAAGGTCAATGTCGTCGGGTGACCAGCCGATCAAACGAAAATTCCGATCGTTTTTCAGGACTGTGCTCGACGTCTTAGAGGCAAAATCGATAATGTTTATTTCCCGTGCTGTTTTACGATTCTCATTCAGACTCTTTTTCTGGCTGTAGTATGCCATCTTTTTACCGTCTGCGGACCATACGGGACAATAGAAGGCGTATTCGTTGTCGGTATTTACGGTCAACTGGGTATCTGCTCCACCCTGGGCGGAGACACTCCAGATATTTGACGCCCCACTTCGGCCGGAGACATAAGCTATGGCAGAGCTATCCGGCGACCACGCGAACGCTCGGGTTTGAATCTGATTGTAAGGCGAAACGGAGTAGCCGATCGCCGGAATTCCGCCCGAGGTCAGTCGCCTTTCTCCGCCGCCATTCGGATTGGCCGTTTTTAACGCAATATCATTTGGGTTATCAGTACTTATTTGAAAGAACGCGATCGAAGATCCGTCCGGGGACCACTCGGGCAAGAACCCCGCCTCAACGAGAGTTGTCGGGCGGTCATCACGCGAATTGAGCGTCTTTACAAGGATCGCACTTACGAATAGGTTATTTCCGCGACTCAAATTTTTCGCTGACTGATAGACGATCCGTTTGTTATCCGGGGCCGCGTTGGGCCAAAGTTCTGAATTAAGGCTTCGTGAGATCGGCGATTCCTGAACGTCCGACAGATTCACCTGCCACAAAGTTGACTCTTCCTTGGCCGCACTAACAATGACTGAAACGCCATCGGCTGACGCGTCGACGATCATACTGTCAGTTGCGGAAGACGTGATCTGCTTTGATTTTCCTGACGCGTCGACCACGAAAACCTGATATACGCCATCCACCGTTGAGCTGTAAAACAAACGCTTCTTATCCACCAGCCAGACCACGCGGTCGATCTCACCGGAGCCGGAAACTATTTCGACCGGAGTTGTGTTTGCGAGGTCGCTGGTAAATATCCGCCAGTCGTTGTCCTTTTTGATAGCGTAGGCGATCGATCTTTCGTCAGCCGAGATGTTGATCCATCTAACTCTTCCGCCTTTGGCGTCGATCGAGGTCACTCTTTCGACGACTCCTGACGTTATCTCGGCCGCATATAGATCGGCGTTTGATTGGTAATAGATCTTACCGCTCGATGTCCATCTCCGTAGTTCAAAATTACCGTCCGCGACCGCAACGACCGACTTTGGTGTGCCGCCGAGTGCTCCCACCCGCCAAATGCCTGTCACGTTCTGACGGCCATCAATCACGTTACCTTTCTGTGAATAGAAAGCGATCTCATCGCCCTTTGGCGACCAAATAGGATCCTTATTTGAAAAATTATCATTGGTCACCTGGATCGCCTCAGTCGAGGCAGTTTGAGTGACCCAGATATTCTTGCCCGATGACCTCGTTGAGGAAAATGCGATCATCTTGCCGTCCGGTGAAAAGCTTGCGTTGCTAAAAAGTTCTCCCGGAGCACTTGTCCACGTGGCAACCTCGTTCGTCTTGTACGAACCCGGAGCGGCAGTCGGCGAACTACCGGGCATCATCCACCAAGCAACGCCGATCAGCAATGCAGCCACGATCGTGACTGAAAGCACGTGAAACAGGGTAAACCGGCGTTCACGAAATATTAACGTGGATGTGTTTCGCGTAGCCGCAGCGTCACCCTCGCCGGTATTCTGCTTAACAACCGGCCGCGTTAATTCAACCGACTGTCCGAGTTTTGCTTCAAACTTGAGTTCGTCCCGCAGGTCCTCTAGGTCTATATACAGGTCTTTAATACTTTGATAACGGTGTTCGCGGTCCTTTCGGAGCGTCTTATCAATTATTCTTTCGATATGCCGCGGCACATCGGGTAACAGAGTACGAACCTGCGGCGTCGGATCCTTGAGGATCGAACTGACGATATCCATCGGCCCGTCACCCTCAAAAGGACATTTGCCGGTCAGGAGTTCAAACAACACTACGCCCAGGCTCCAGACATCGTACGAGCATCGGTGTCCTTACCTCGTGCCTGCTCCGGCGACATATACGAGACCGTACCCAGGACCATCCCGGGCCGCGTATTGTCGAGGGGACGCGTCGCATCCTCGGACGAACCCGTCGTCGCAGTCCGTTCCGTCAGTTTCGCAAGGCCGAAATCGAGCACCTTCACGAGTCCGTCGTTGCGGATCATAATGTTGTCAGGCTTGATATCGCGGTGGACGATTCCGGCCTCGTGGGCCGCGTTGAGTGCGGCAGCGGTCTGAACGCCGATGTTGATCATCTCGCCCATCGTCATCGGCTCTCGGTGCAGGCGATCGCGGAGCGTTTCACCCTTGATCAACTCGGTCGCAATATAACGCAGGCCGTCGACCGTCCCGATCTCGAAAACTGTCAGAATGTTCGGATGATTGAGGGCGGACGCAGCTTTGGCTTCCTGCATGAATCGCCGGATGCGTTCATCATTGCCGGCCGCGTCGCCAGAGAGCACCTTTAATGCGACCCTGCGGTCCAACTTAGTGTCTTCGGCCAGATACACCTCACCCATCCCGCCCTCGCCAATTTTGGAGACGATCCGGTAATGTGAAAGCACTGTGTCCGGCCTAAGTTCTTCGCTCATAGTTTACTTTCGTGCAGGGCAGATTATTCTATTTCAGCAATGCCTTGTTGCAACTTCCCTCTCGCTAACGAATGCAGTTCTGGTCGGCCGGCACGTTACACGAAGCATTTTCAATCGACTCGACGACACGCCCAATTATCGTCGTGGTATTTTCGTCTGCGATCAAGCACTGGTTCATAGGTTAAAAGTCTGAATATTTGAGACGAGTATAGACTCTTTTTGCAGATCTTTTGCTTTTTCCGGGTTATTTGTCAGTAAAATTATTGAAGCAATCCGCAAAGCCGTCAATATTTCGGCCGCGGGGCGAAAGCTGCGGGCGTCGGCGTCATATCCGGCTTTGACATAGGCACCGGCTTGGCCAAATTCCTCTTTGAATTTAATGCTCTCCATCAGAGCGAGGTGCCCGTTACCCTTGCCTTCCTGATCAAGATAGATGACGACGCCGCGTCCGGCATTTTGTATCGCAGCCTGAGCCGAAGCCATTTCCGGCGCACATTCACACTCGATACTGTTGAATACATGACCGCCGATACAGGCCGAATGGATGCGGCAAAGGACATTCTCGCCGTCTGCGACCTCACCCATAACAAGGGCTATTGCTTCAGCTTGCCCGTCATAGTACAAGATTTCTGTAAATGTGCCGAACTTAGTTTGCAGGCTCCGTTCAGAAAGTCGAATATTCATCTTATTAAGGTTACGGTCATAGCATAGTCCAGCGGGCGCGATCACGCCTCCAGACAAGGCGAACGCCGCAAGAAACTAATGTATCAAGCGGATGTCGTTACGGATTGATCGAGATCTTGAATTCTCTGGTATTCTCGCCGGTGGTTTGCTCTAGATCTTTCAGGCGGGAACGCAATTCTTTTATCTCCCGTCGCAGTTCGAGTTGGGTCGTCACCTGTCTGCTTAACGCTCGTAAAGCAGCCAGTTGCCCGTCACTCAACTGCCTGGGAACATGGTCGATGACGCATAGTGTTCCCAATTTATACCCCTCGGAGGTTGTCAGCGGCGAACCTGCGTAAAATCTGATATTGGCGTCTGAAGTAACGGAAGGATTTTCCTTAAAACGTGCGTCATCGCGCGCATCCGTTACGATGAACATGCCCTTTTCGAGAATTGCGTGGGCACAGAAAGCAATGTCACGCGACGTTTCAGATTCGGAGATATTCACCCTCGATTTGAACCATTGACGTTCAGAGTCGATCAACGAGATCGCGGCCATTGGCGTCCGGCAAATATAAGTAGCCAAACGCGTCAGATCGTCAAAGGCCTTCTCTGCCGGCGTGTCTAGGATCTCGTATTCCTGAAGTGCTCGGAGTCTTTCCGCTTCATCGGGCGGCAACGGTGCTTTCATAACTAAGGTACTCCAATCATAAACCTAACGAAACGGATTGCAATTCACGATCAACTCTCTCTGTTACCTAACTCGTGCCAGCCCGCCAACTCAACTATTTAGTCAAAGTATACGCTATGACAACACCACCTTTATCAGATTTTTTTTGAAAGGTCGCCGCTATACTTGTGCTCCTCGGTTTACCTTTGAGCCTAGAAACTTTCCATGAAAATAGCGTGAATCATAAGGTAATGTCGAATTTTCATAAAGCTCTTCCTGGTCTATTAAAGTAACTTTCGTCGAAAACGCAAAAAACTTCAACTTTTGAAGTTCATACTCATAAACGAGAATTTACCAGAGAAAGGCTCAATGAACATTTTAGGACGCTCACTTGGATGTGCAGGAAACTTTCGGGGCCGGGGTAGCGGGGGTTTCTGTCGAAAGACAAGCGTAGTTATTTATTCGACGCTTGGCGTTATTAATCAACTGCTAATTGCCATTTGGTCCGGGTGTAGGCGATGTGAAAACCGTTTTTCTGAGCGTTCTTCTGCGATTGGCTTCCGGGCGATGCACCCATGATGGCGAGTTTGCAGCCTTTAGCAGCGGCAAATACGAGGCGGTCTTCGAGCAATGCGGTTTGCGCACCTTGATTTCGGCCCTCGGGAATTGTACTGGCACCGGCAAGCATACAGATATCGTCATAAACGAAGAGCATTCCCGTCGCTATCGGCTTGCCGCTGAGCTCAGCAATATACGGGAAAGCTCCGTTACACTGAGCGCTGAACGTGCTGAAATTGTACATAAATTCGGCCAAGTCTTCGTGCTCACTTACCCAACCGTTCGCGGACGTTCGCCCCCATAATTCGACTTCGTCGGGAGCGATGACCCGCGTAGTCAACATCGGTTCGCGGCTACGATGATTTGCCTCGCCACCGAGTTCGCGGAACATCACGCTCGTCAATTCGATCGGCCGATAGCCACGCGTCGACAATAACTCCATCAATTTCGGATCTGTGAGTGGGCTGACCTCGTGAAAAACGGGAGCATCGCGTTCCTTGAAAAAGGCTTCGATCTCGTCTAGGTGTTCATTGGTCGCATCTTCGAACAATCCCAAGCCAAATGTCTGCGTTAACGGCGATTCCGCTCCGTCATACATCGCGTACGCCCCGCCGACCTCGATCCATGTTGCACCGGTTTCCGGGGATAATGCGGCCCGCGTTTTGACAAAATCGACGTTCGCTCTAGCTTCTGTTCGCTCAAGTCGCTGAGATAACTGTTTGTCTGAAAAGATCATTTGAATGTGGAGATCAAAGTTTTATTGTGGCACCAAGGCCAAACGCACGGTAGCTTTCACCGAATGTATCACGGAAAACCGAGAACCCTAAATGCCCGGTACAGTGAGCCGGAGCCACAGACTCGACGCCGTAGTCCGACTTCATCCGTTTCGCCAGATCATCAATGTATCCTCTACTATATGGGATCAGGTGAAATCCTCCGGCGACTAGTAGAATCTTTTCATTCACTACTTTCTTCGTTTCCTGGACAATTACTTCGATCGTGCTGTGCGAACAACCGGCAATTATTACCTGACCGTTTTTTGTGGAAAACGATGCCGACAGCTCGGGCATTCCGATGAACTGCGGATTTTTATCGAACGGTGGGTATTTGATAAATGTGCCCATCAAGGCCGACGTTGTCGGGACCAATGTGAGTCCCGGCAAGACCTCTTTTGCGACGGTGAGGTATTCGACCGTTGCCTGGTTAAATCGACCCGTCGGAACTGACGTCATTCCCTCGACGACTCGTTCTCCACGAAAATACTGCTCATCTTTCGGCAGAGTTTTCGCGACATTCGGTTCGGTTTCCCGAAACGGGAATTTGATCGGTGCTCCAAGCGAGAAAAAATCGTTAGGCAGATAGATCTTCATCTTCGGATTCACCCTCAACAGGTAATCGAACCCGCCCATGTGGTCATAATGTCCGTGAGACAGCACCGCAATATCGATCTTTTTGGGGGCTATTTTAAGAGCTTTTAGATTTTTTTCGAAAATATCAGTGTCCGTTCCCGCATCGAACAAAATCACTTTACCGCGATACCGCACGACACACGAAAACCCAAAATCCTGCTTCAGTCCCTTGGCATCGGCTCCGAAAGCATCGTAAACGTTAGTCAACGTGATTTCGGCAGCGTTGCCTGAGGTTTGAGCCAAAAGCGGGATCGAGACTCCTAGTTGTAAAAGAAAAACGAAAACGATCGATCTGCCGATAAGTCTTATCATTGTGTAGGCTCCTATCCTCCGGATCATGGCTAACGAAACCTATGCAATGGTCCCGTGTCGCAGCTCAGCAACAAAAATTTCTGCTTTCCTTAGATTATCAGCCTTCGCGAATGGCGTTCGTTTGATCATACGGATATTTGTTATCTTGGCGGTTCGATCGGGTATTTTTGTGTCTTGTAAAAATAAGAATTAGGAAAGGCCGAGTTATTAACGAATGGGCCTTCGCGTTGCGTTGGCGTCGCTGTTCGCATGACGAGTTGCCACTCGTCGATGCCGGAAAAGTATTCTTTTGATATCTGATATGTGACCGTTTCGAGATTTGACGGCTGGGTCTTGACGAGGTTGCCCCAATTATCTGTTTGTGCTTTGCGTCCACCAGCTTCGATGACCGTGCCTTTAGTCCATGCCTGTATCGAGCCTTTTTTCGGCGTGACAGTGAGGCTGTTTCCGTTGAGCCGATACGTGCCGGTTTCTTTCGTAAACAGAAGCTCCGTCGAAACATATGAAAACGTCTTGATCATGAAAACGTAGGTTCCGTCTCCGTTGAAATCGTACTGCCTCTTAATATATCCGCCGCCACCGACAGCAGGCGACCTTTGATCGCTCGAATCCATACCCCACGAGCCGACGATCGCTGACACATCGGATGCGTCCTCTAGCCGCGGTTTAACCACCACCGCGAGCTTTTTTAATTTTATCGATCCGAGAAACGCACTGATCGCTGGTTCGTAACTCGGAGCGTTTGTGAGGATCAACGCGTTCACCATCTTGCCAAAACCGCTGGCAGTTACCAACATCGCACTACCCTTCGCTCCGTCTTTTTCAAACGGCGAATAACCGGTCTGGATCTCCCAACCGTTCTCAGTCGAAGTAGCCGCCATTTCTGGAGCGCTCGAAACAGTTACGGTTTCTTTGACGATAGTGCCCCACGCCGCGTCGAAATTTTCTTTGGAATCACCAAGGCCGGGAATAGATTTGAAGAGAGTGATCAAGCAATAATCTGCATTGCTCGAGGTCGAGAACTGAACCGAATTCGCCCCTGCCTGTTTTTGCCAACCTTTCGGAGATTTAAATGTTGCGACATCAAAGGTCTCGGGCGCCTGAGCAGAGGCAGCGATAGAGATCGATAATACGCATATAATTGAACAAACGAGAGTTTTCACAAATTCCTCCTTAGCGTTGCTACGAATGTTTCCGATGATTTTGCACACTAAATTCAGACGAGCTTAAACAAACGTATGGGCCTCAATTCACTTTGCAAACGTCGTTACCATACCGTCAGCAGATAGCTTGCGGAGCGAATGGTTATACATGTCGGCGATGAAAAGATTTCCTTTGCTGTCGTATGCCATTCCTTTCGGGAAATTAAAAAGTGCCGTCAAAGCTTTGCCGTCCCTATTGCCTTCCTGTGCTCGGCCGCCGATGTTCTGCGAACAAGGGTCGATAATGCTGTTGCCCGCGAGCGTCGATACCTTGCCGCCCGCAATTTTTGTAAGCCGATGCATTCGCTGATCCGCGTATATTATTTCACCTAATTTGTTAATAATGATGTTTTCGGGGTTAACAAGCTCGCCAATAGCGACGGCCCCCTGAGTGTAAACGGGGCAGTACTGACGTTTGTAGGGTTGGCCGGCGACAAGGCTGAACACCCCGGTTGCCAGATCGATGCGACCGACGTATCGGCCGTGCGACGCATAAATGAAATTACCTGCCGCGTCGATCGCGAAGCCTAAAATATTGTTAGGCACGATGTATTTGCCGTCGCGCGTTTTGAGAGTAGTAACCATTTCATCGCGACTGATCTTTCTGATGACGCGATAATCTCGATTCCCGCGTGTTTTCGCGGGCGCCGCGGCGTAATACGGGTCCGTTATAAAATTCGTGCCGATCGCGTCTTTTATTTTGTCGTAGCTGTCTATGACATAGATATTATCGTTTTGATCGATCGCCATCGCGTAGATCGTGTTGAACGCGGCGGTCGCGAGCGGTCCGTCTTCGAGCTTATAGGTATACTGCTGACCGGCGAAAACCTTGGCGCTTAATTTATCGTCTATGAACGAGAATTTGAAAATGCGGTTACCATCGTTGGCGTAAAGATTATCCTTCGAGTCAACGATCAAATTTTTCCAGATACGATCAAGATCGCCAATCGTACCGGCAACCTTTGTGAGGTTCTTGATCTTTCCATCGGGCGTGATCCTAATAATGCCGTATTTTAGCGCCGCGAAAACGTTATCCTTACTGTCGATGGCAATGAACTCCGGTTCTGCAACGGCCGTTACGGTTTGAGCCTGCAGAACGCTGCCAAAAGCGAGTGTAGTTAACAAGATAATAAGTCTCATGAATTTCTACTCCATTAACCGCAGGGCTCGAGTGGCGTTAGCGTGTAATTCTCTGTGCCGCTGCCGGAATATACTTTGTCGCCCGTGATCGTGCCGTCGCCGGTTCCGGTCATTGTTCCGGGTTTATCGAGCCCGCCCGGCAGCGAGATCGTGTATTTCCCCGTACCGCGTGCGGAAAACGGGCCGGTGTAACTGTATGTGCCTACCAGACCGCCGGAAAGTTTCATACTAAAACCGCCTCCGGTAAGCTCGAACGGCTGCAATATGTCGCAGACTTTTGTGCTCGTTTTCCAATCGTCGAGCCCGCCTACGATCTGAAACGCCGCTGGTTTTTTGCATTCTTCGGCAAGCTTTAACATCTTGTTGGCTTTTTCCATTGTGTCGGTCGGCGGCGGAAATCCCATCAATTGCCTTTGCCTGTCCGCCGACAGTATCGTGTGAAGCGCCCGCCGGGCGAACCTGCAATCCAGCTCCGCCGCGGCCATCTGCTTCCTCACCACCTGGTCGTCGAATTGATCCAGGAGCGACCTTACCCGTTCCTGGAAACCGTCGATACCCTTTTCATTTCCTAGTATTTGCTCCATCCGCTCAGCCTGGAGCAAGGCGGCCATTTTTTGAGACAATCGTGAGGAAGCCGTCGCTGCCTGGATCTCCAGATTTGCTGCCCACGCCGAATCCGAGCCGCTGCCGACGCCCGCCCCGCTAAACTCCATCAGCTTTATCCTGATTTCCCTACTCTTTGGATCGATCACCGCGAGATGGTAGTCCTGGCCCTCGCCCTCATAACTGAAAATTATCTGGTTCTTGACCGAAATCTCTTTGGTCGGTGTTACCGTCAGCGTCACCAACTCCTTAAATAACAATCCGGACGGCTCCAGCTGGACCGCGGTCGGCGTCTTGTTATCCATCGGAGCTCCGTCGAGGCTTTTCACGGCGGTCATGGCTATTTCCGTTTCCGCATCCAATGCATTAGCCGGAACGTCCAGCGTGAACTTGCTGCCATCGCTACCGGTGAGCGAAACGCTTCCGCCATCTTTACCGATCTTTGCGCTCGACGTCTGTTTTTTATCAAGCTGCACCTTCACGTCAAGCCCTTTTCCTGGCGTAGTAAAATCCACGGCCGGACCTGCGTTTTTTTCGGTGGACTTCGTCGGCATTAGCGACTTACATCCTATTGATATGGAAATAAGAATGGCCGCGATTATAGCGAGATTCGTTTTGGACATATGGTTTTCTGTTCGATTATCCGATTAACTGACTTGATCAATTTATTGCAGTTTTCCAAAAGCCCGGCCGTCGAGCCACAGTATTCGTCCGCCTTTGACGGCTGAGAAGTGTGCAGCGTATGTTCGCCGCTTGCCCGAGATCGACGAGAATGAAAGTTGCCAGACCGTAGGAACGGACACGTTCTCGCTGCCCTTAACGCCTTGAAACTTTATGTTTCCCACCGCCCCGCTCGCCACTCCAAGATCCCAGCTATAAGTGCCGCGCGCGCCGAAAGCAAAGTTTTCGATTGAGGCATGCGTGTCCGTGTAGGCGGCGGCTCCCGTGTAGGCGTTCACGAAGGAAAGCGAACCCGAGAAATCGTTCGTCCATCTGCCCTTAAGATCTGCGGCGGCAACCCCGAATTTGTTGTAGTTCGCCATAGCTTCCATCTTCTCCCAACCGGACGTAGACGAACGGTACTCACCGAATTCCTGTTCGAAAGATTGCTTATTAGGCGTTATGAATTCCAGATATCTCCCGCTGCCGTTCGAGTAATTCATCTTAAATAGCACGAGATAAACTCTCTTCCCGCTATTCTTCTCGACCATATCCGCCTCGGCATATTCGATCGCCTGCCAACCGGTGATCGGCCTAAATTGAAGATTTGACGCCGAACTGTATCGCGGAGCGACCAGCACGTCCCAGGCATTTTTCAGTCCGTCGAGCACGACCGAATTGTACGCATCGGCGAGTTTGTTGGGATAGTGGATTAGAACCTTCGTAGTCCCCTTCGTCACCTGCACCCAATCTTCCTGAACGATGCTCGTCCACCCGTCATCGAAATTCGTCGTGGTGAACGCATAACCGCCTGCGGAAACCGGCACGGGCGAGGCAACTTTTGGTATCTGCACAGCCTTCACG
>JAYSZT010000077.1:0-2158 GCA_043737915.1 Acidobacteriota bacterium | reverse complement strand
GAAACTGAAGCAGGTTCTTCATCTCGGTTGAACTCAAAAGTTCGGCCGGATTCGGTGGGATTGGACCGCTCGTAATAATTTTAAGTCTGGGCAGATTCGGCGATGTCTTGATCAAGTTTTCGGTCGATTTTTCACCCGAAAGGTAGTTGGTTAGTCCGTGAGTGTTTGTAAGTCCAAAATGGCTGTGCAAACGCGGACGACGCAGATCGCAGTCGATGATAATCACATCCGCGTCAGCCTGGGCTAGCGTGATCGCCGTATTTATCGCCGTGGTCGTCTTGCCTTCTGACGGCTGCGAGGACGTTACGAGTATCGATTGCGGCGGTTTGCCGGCGGATGAGAACAACAGCGAGGTTCGCAGGTGGCGGTAGGCCTCGGCCGTTGGCGAATTGCGATCTTCAAGCGTTATCATCGCCGACGGTGAGGCTCCCGATTCAGAGCCGTTTCCATTCCCGTTCTTCGACAAAAGGCTGAGTCCGTTCTTCTGAGCAAAATTGTGGTGTGGAATCAGGGCAAGCGTAGGCAATCCGAGATGTCGGCTGACATCGTCCGAAGTTCGAACGGAATCGTCGAGGTAATCCATTAAGAAAGCTAACCCTATGCCTGCTGCAAGCGAGATTAGTAACGCGACGATAATGTTTCTCGTCCTCTGCGGTCCGATCGGCCCGCCCGGAACGTCAGCGCGAGTTGAAACTTTGATATTGTTAGGACGGCCGCCGGAAATCGCGAGCTCTTGTTCCTTTTGGCGCTGTGTATAGGTGTCCAGCAGGTTTCGGTTAGTTTCGATCCCTCGTTTTAGGGTCGTTAGACGGGTTTCCGCCTGACCTTCGCCATTTGCCCGATCAGCCGCCAGATTATAGGCGACGCGGGCTCGGGCTTCACGCTGTTGGGCCGCTCCAAGTTGCGAACGCAGGCTGGCGAGCACTTCGCGTTCGGCATTTTTCTCAAGTTTTACGCCCTCCGACTTAATGCGGCTTTGAACTTCGTTCGCTATCCGCGTTTTCTGGTTTTCAAGTTCTTTGATCTGCGAATCTACTACCAAGACCTCTCGATATTCAGGGGTGTACTTCGCGAGTAGGCTTTCACGCTTCTCGTTGCTCTCGTTGATCTTGCGGTCTATGTCCTCGATACGCTTTTCGAAATCTGCTTGACGCTTCAAATTCTGGCTACGTGCGTCCTGAATTGCCTTGTTATCTCCAACCACGGATAAAATATCACCGCGGCCGCTGGCACTGATCGCCGCCGTGTTAAGAGCTTGGAGCTTGGCCATTTCTAGCTGGGCTTCGTTCAATTGCGTCTGCAACGTCAGCAGATTGGACGCACGCAGTTCACCGCCTTTGTCCTGTAGCGGGAGACCGTTGCTCTGCATTTCCTGCGTTTGCTCGTTTTCCTGGGCAAATATGGTAACTTTCAAATCTTCGATCGATTTGGTGAGCTCATCATAAGCATTCTGAGCACCTTCCAATTCGCGTTTTGCATTGTCCTCGATAAAAAGTTCGGCGACCGCATCGACGAATTTAGCAGCTACAGCCGGATTTGTACTTTCAATACTGACCGTCACCAGATTTGTGTTCTCGATCTGATCGACCTTTAATTTGCTGCCGAGTATTGCGGCGTATTTGATCGCCCGGGCATCTTCTTCCGGTGTTAGTTCGATCTTTTGCCCTTTTTCGAGCGGTGTTGATTCATTTACGATCGGCAGTGAATTTTCAGCCTTTACATCACTCGGATCGCTTACAAAAATACTTTTGAAACTTGCGAAGATCCCGCGATTCTCCGGACCGAGTAAATTCGGTTCCTGATGAAAATTAAGAGCGACAACAACCTTTTTCATCAGGTCAGGACTTCGAAGCAGTTGAAGCTGTGTATTCGTATAGTTTTGTTCGCCGCCAAAATTAATGTTGATCGCGTCTTTTTGGGTGACCTGAGCTTTGCGTGCCTCGATGATCATCTCTGTCTGGGCCTGATATACAGACGGGAGGCGATACGAGTAAAAGGCGACCGCCGCCGTGATTATAAGCATGATTGCGATAATGATCGGCAGACGCTTATAAACTATGTTGTAATACTGCTTAAGCGAACGTTTGTTAGCAAAAGATTCGTCGTCGTAAAAACCTGCGTAACTCGCCGGATATTCGGTGTTGTTCGTTTGTAGGTC
>JAYSZT010000076.1:0-11558 GCA_043737915.1 Acidobacteriota bacterium | reverse complement strand
GTCAGCCTCGCGTCAATTTGTTGCACGTAATCGCTTGCCGGCAGACCGCCGAGATTATTTGAATCATTTGCAATTACCGCATTTCTCGAATTCAAACTTTGAATCGCGAACGGTGCACTCGTCACCTGTTGACGCGGTGCGAGCGTTGTAAACGCCACCGCACTGCCGACCGGTCTAACGCTGATCTCCAAATATCTGTCTTCGTCCCGAAATGTCGATGCACCGAAATCAAGCTGGACAGTGAAAATGCCGTTCACGACTTGCACTGCCGAAAGCTGGGCAGTCGGGCCAAATTGATTGCCGCCCGCCGCCGTGTCAAAGGCCTTGAACTGCATTTCGTAGGTTCCATTGGTTGGCGACACAACGGTCGAATCGTTGAATCGTCCCTGGTAGGTAAAGGTCGTAGTTTGTGCAGAGACCGATAAAGCGAGCAGTAATAAGAGTACAGGCGAAATGAATAGGGTCTTTTTTGTATCTGATAATTTGAACATGGAACTGTCTCCTAAATTTATTTAGTGCTTAATTTTTATTTTCAGACGAATTCGAACAAACAGGCGAAGCGTTGTCTGATCCGAGAAGGTGCGTTTTGCTTGTCTTTGACGACGGCGTCAACAACGCTGCCGCGACCGGTTGGTTCTCTGCGATCACTGCCTTGCACCGTTCGCAATAAATGACCGGTTGGCTTTTGCGTGAACGCAGGATCGTGACCTCGTGCGTTTCAATTTGAATTTCGATTCGTCGTGTTTTTTCTGACATAATAAGAAACGTTTGACCGTCGATTGTTTTCTATTTCCAAGGCAACGGTTATTCCCTCGAATGCCGAGCAGTATGGAATCCGACGACATTAAAAGTCCTAAAATTGGGGGTTAAAGAATCTTAAATAATCCGAAACGCGATGAGAGAGCAATTGATTGACAACTTTCGGTTTGCAGAATTCGAACTGGACACGGCGAAACGCCTGCTTTTCAAGAGCGGCGAGATCGTACCCCTAAATTCAAAAACATTCGATCTGCTTGAAACTTTGATCGAGAGTCGCGGCCGGGTTCTAAGTCGCGAGGAGCTGCTGACGAAGATCTGGCCTGATCAATTTGTCGAGGAAAGTAATTTAACTGTTCACGTCTCGACGTTGAGGAAAACGTTAGGCGAGGCACTCGGAGAGAATAAATTTATCGTCACCGTTCCGGGTAAGGGTTATAAGTTTGTCGGCGAACCGAGTGCTGACGAAGATGAGTTAACGATCGAGCAGCATAGTTATTCTCGAATTATTGTCTCTGACGAAATTACCGAGATCGAGCCTGAACCGAAACAACTCTCACCGGTTCGCGAGCGACCAATTCAATTAATGCTTTTGGCTGGAATATTCCTCGCCCTAGTAGTGGGAGGTTATTTCTTTTATCTGAAGATATCGCGGCCCGAGATCGAACCATTTTCTAAAATTCAAGTCCGGCAGTTGACGAATAATGGCAAGGTCGAGATCGCGGCAATGTCGCCTGATGGCAAAGTATTTGCCTTTGTGACTAACGATCTCGGAACGAAAAGTCTTTGGCTCGGACACATCGATGGCGGTAGCGATGTATTGCTCCGTCCGCCAGGCGAATCATCATATGGCACCGTCGGCTTTTCGCCCGATAGCACCAAGATCTATTATTCAATTTTAGACGACTCCAATCCGAAATGGACGATCTATCGCCTGCCGACATTTGGCGGTGTGCCGGAAAAGATCCGAGAAGATCTCAGCGGCTTTTCACTCGCACCCGACGGTGACCAACTCGCCTACTTTAGATCGGACAAAAGTGAAAAAAATACCGAGCTGGTTATCAGCGATCTGAAAGGAACGACAGACAAAGTTCTGGCTACGCTACCGGGAACGGTCACTTTTGGATACAACGCACTCTCATTTTCACCGGATGGCAAAACTGTCGCCTTCGGTGGCGCATATTCCGAAAGCGATACCTCGGCCGCGGTTTATACGGCGAATATCGTTACTGGCGAGGTTAGGGTGGTGACGGATAAGCATTTCAGCAACGTTAGCCTTAGCTCATGGCTGCCGGATGGCAGCGGACTTATCATTACGGCATTCGAAAAAGAAAGTCGTGCGGCAGTGCCTCAATATCACGTCTGGTACGTCAGCTTAAATGGTGGTGACGCCAGAATGATCACATCCGACCTCAGCAGTTATAGCGATGCATTGGGAGTTTCTGCCAATAATATATTGAGCATTGAGTATCGGCAGTTAAACAACGTGTGGGTTGCCCAGTCGGATAATATCGGAGCCGCAAAGCAGATCACCAATGGATCGTTTGGCAAGTATGACGGATTTTGGGGATTAGATTGGCTGCCGGATGGTCGGATCGTTTTCGATTCCTCTGATCAGAAGAGTCAGGCGATCTCGATCATGGACGCCGACGGCGGCAATCGGCGTCAGTTAACCGCACCTGGAAATGTTGACAGCGCACTCGACGCTTCACCGGACGGTCGGTATATCATTTTCCACTCGAACCGCGGCGGCGGATCGGACATTTGGCGGATCGATGCAGACGGATCGAATGCAAAACAAATAACATTTACTCAAAAGAGCTACCAACCGTTTGTTTCGGCTGATAGCCGTTATGTTTATTACAAATCGTGGGCTAACGGAGTAGGTGAAATGCGCCGCGTCTCTATCGACGGCGGCGAATCGTTTGCCTTGACCGATAAGGAAACGTCGTGGACCGCCGCATCGCCCGACGGCCGATTTATCGCCGCATCGTATCGAACCGACAAAAGGCGACTCGCGATCTTCGGGCCCGATGGCGGTAATCCGATAAAGCAATTTGACCTTCCAAAAACTGGCTCGTTGCAAGGCGGCGCCCGGTGGACGCCGGATAACGCCGCAGTTGTTTATGGCGATGCCGCTTATGGGTATTGGCAGCAGTCGATCAATGGTGGAGAACCACGACGGGTCGAAGATTTGCCGAAAGAAAAGCTATACAATTTCGCCTGGTCGCACGACGGAAAACAGTTTGCGTTTGTCCGCGGCACGCTACTGCGAGACGTTGTTCTTATAATTAACCAACAATAGATTTGAGCGTATAGTAGGAGTATGAACTTCAAGCAATTTTATTTAGGGTGTCTTTCTCACGCTTCATATTACATCGGATCTGAGGGTGAGGCGGCGATCATTGATCCGCAGCGTGACGTTCAGCAGTACATTGACGAAGCGGAATCCTACAACCAAAAGATCAAGTACGTGATCGAGACTCATTCGCACGCGGATTTTGTTAGCGGTCACGTTGAGCTTGCGACGAAAACCGGAGCTGAGATCGTTTACGGCCAGCGGGCGAATACTCAATTTCAAACACATAAGGTAAGCGATGGAGATGAGTTGACTGTCGGTAAGATCGATCTCAAATTCCTCGAAACGCCGGGCCACACGCCCGAGGGCATCACGATCCTGGCGACCGATACCGAAGACTCGTCTGCTCCGCTGAAAATATTTACCGGCGATACATTATTCATCGGCGATGTCGGTCGACCTGACCTGATCGGTTCAAAGGGCTTTACAGCGGAGCAAATGGGCGGCATGCTCTATGACTCGCTCCATAATAAGATATTGAAGTTTCCTGACGAAAGCGAGGTCTTTCCGGCCCATGGTGCCGGCAGCCTGTGCGGCAAATCGCTCTCGAAAGAAACCTGGTCGACGCTCGGCAATCAGCGAAAATTTAACTACGCATTGCAGCCGATGACGAAAGATGAGTTTGTAAAGATCGTTGCTGCCGACCAACCGGAGGTTCCGGCGTATTTTCCAAAGAGTGCAGCAAAAAATCTTGAAGGGTCGGCTGCTCTCGCAGATGTTTCAAAACCCCGCGAATTAGACTCCGACGCGATCGTAGCGTTCGACGGCGTGGTGGTCGATGTCCGCCAGGCGGTCGATTACGGCGAACGTCACATTCCGAATTCCGTAAACATCGGGCTCGGGGGGCAATTCGCTTCGTGGGCGGGGATACTTGTTCCGATCGGAACTCCTATTGCGATCGTTGCCGATAATGAAACACAGGTCGAGGAATCCAGCACACGGCTCGCCCGTGTCGGCCACGAATCGGTCACGGGATTTATCCTCATCCACAATTTCGACGGGGCGACGAAAAGCATCGAACAGGTTTCGGTCGAAGAGGTCGGCGAACTGACTCAGACCGAGAAGTTTCTCCAGTTTGTCGATGTCAGGCGAGCGGCAGAACACGCCGCCAGTCATCCGGTCCGTACGATCAATTTGCCTCTCGACAAACTGGCCGCCGACTTCGACAAACTAGATCCGACGGCACCGACATACGTAATATGCCAGGGCGGCTACCGTTCGAGCATTGGAGCGGGAATCCTTGAGAATGCTGGATTTACGAAAATTTATAACGTCACTGGCGGAAATGCCGCCTGGGTCGAGGCTGGCCTCGAAAGCGAAGCGGCCCCTGCTACGTGTGCGAATTCGAAATAGGAAAAAAAGTGAAATATCCATTATTTTTTACCGTCGCTTTGTCCCTGCTGTTATTCGCCGCCTGCAGAAGTGATCCGGCGAAAAAGACCGAAACCGCCGGTTCGGCGGCAGCAACCGAGATCAAAGAGGTGTCGCCCGCGGCGGCGCAGGTCGCGGTTTCGCAGGCGTATTCGCAGTTCATCGACGTCCGTACTCCCGAAGAATACGCCGCCGGCCACGCGGCCCGCTCCGAGAACATTCCGCTCGACACGCTGAACGCGAATTTCAACAAGCTCTACAAAAAAGATCCGGTCTATATTATCTGCCAAACCGGCAACCGCTCGAAAAAAGCCGCCGAGATACTCAAGGCCGCCGGATTCAACCAAGTCGTTAACGTCACCGGCGGCACCGTTGCCTGGGAAGCCGCAAACCTTCCAATGGAGACGAAAAAGCCGCACAATACGCCGCAACCAAAGTAGTATATTGTGTTGAGCGATAAGTTGGACGTTTTGCTGAAAAACCGCTGAATGTCATACCTCGGAAGCCAACAAAGAGGGACAGCGTCGAATGACAGAGAGATCGTTAGGCATCGGAGGTGAGCAAGAAATTTATATGTCACAAGTAATAGAGCAATCGTCTAGAACACGCATCGAAACTGATTCAATGGGAGAAATCGAGGTAGCCTCAAATGCGTATTGGGGGGCGCAGACGCAGCGGTCTTTGTTGCATTTTAACATCGGGTTTGATGTGATGCCGCGGGAGGTTATTCGGGCGTTGGGCGTTTTAAAGAAGGCGGCGGCGATCGTTAATTTCGATCTGGGTAAACTGCCTGAAGAAACGAAGAACCTGATCGTGCAGGCGGCCGACGAGGTGATTGAGGGTAGGCTCGACGCGCATTTTCCGCTTCGTGTGTGGCAGACCGGTTCCGGCACGCAGACGAATATGAACGCCAACGAGGTCATCTCAAACCGGGCGATTGAGATCGCCGGTGGCGAGATGGGTTCGAAAACGCCGGTTCACCCAAACGATGATGTCAACAAATCGCAGTCATCCAACGACACTTTCCCGACAGCGATGTATATCGCCGCCGCCGAGCAGATGACGGCTCTTGTTCCGGAGGTTCAAAAGGTCCACGACGCGATCCACGCCAAGGCTGTCGAGTTTGCGGACGTTGTTAAGATCGGCCGCACGCATCTTCAGGACGCAACGCCGATGACAATCGGACAGGAATTTGGCGGCTGGGCTTCGCTGGTATCGCGTGACATCGACCGTCTGAGAATGGTGATGCCGGGGCTTTTCGATCTCGCGATCGGCGGCACGGCGGTCGGTACGGGACTCAATGCACATCCCGAATTCGCCAAGCGTGCGGCTGATAAGATCGCCGAGCTGACCGGATTACCGTTCAAATCGCACCCAGACAAATTCGCCGCTCTCTCTGCTCACGACGAGGTCGTCTTCGCGTCCGGCGGTCTGAAAACCTTAGCCGGAAGTCTGATGAAGATCGCCAACGACATTCGCTGGCTCGCCTCCGGCCCGCGTTGCGGTATTGGAGAGTTGACGCTGCCGGAAAATGAACCCGGCTCGTCGATCATGCCGGGCAAGGTCAATCCGACACAGTCGGAAGCGATGACTATGGTCGCCGTACAAGTATTTGGAAATGATGCAGCTATTGGATTTGCAGGCTCGCAGGGAAATTTCGAGCTAAATGTATTCAAGCCGGTGATGATCCACAACTTCCTGAATTCCGTGCGGCTCATCAAAGACGCGTGTCACGGGTTTGTGGACTACTGCATAAATGGAATTGAGCTAAATCGAGACCAGATCGATCATTACCTTCGGGATTCGTTGATGCTTGTGACTGCTCTAAACCAGCACATCGGTTACGACAATGCATCAAAGATCGCAAAAAATGCTCACAAGAAAGGCATCTCGCTAAAAGAGTCCGCCGTTGGGCTTGATCTTTTGACCGCGGAGAAATTCGACGAGCTTGTGATAGCCGAGGATATGACGCACCCCTAGAAAAAGACACGAATAAAAAGACGAATAAGAGGAACGCTATTTTCGTCGTTATCCACCAATAATAACTGTAGGTTCACCTTTGGTAATGCTGTTTGGTGGGCCGAGGGCTTCGAGAATCGTGTCGCCCATTCGAGATGCGGGAAGGTTGTTTATCATCACAGTGGCTGAGCCGGTTATTACAACTCCCGGCCCGTGCGGCGGAACCGGGGATGGAACGGCACATGTATGAATGTCCGCACCTGCCGATGCACCCGAGATCGCACTCGACATTGCAGAAAGCGCCGCTGCTTTTGCGGCCTGTTCGGCTACCAGGGCTGCCGGAGCTCCGGGAGTCCCAGCCGCGGCAACTTTCGCGGCAACCGCTACTTGAACCGCCGTATCAGCCGCCGTCTTTGCGGTTTGCAGCGCAGCGACTGCAGCAAGCGGTATTCCGCGCCACGCGGTCGCAAAACCGATCAACACATTCGGGCTGCCCGGACCGACGCTAAGCGTCGGCGGCAACGGATGTGCGGTCGTATCAACCAAAGCTCTCGCGGCTGGGCCTGTCGGCATAATTTTTCTCCTAATGCAGCGGAAGACTCCGATCAAATATGGACTTAAACATAACCAGATCAACGTCAATTGGTAATTTCTGTTCCGCCAAATGATGGTATGCACCCGGCCATGCTCCTCTGATCGCGAGTACCGTCTTATCGCCGACCTTCCTTTCGCTGATCTTCATCCCGTCTTTGGCTTCGAGCCAACCGATCATTAACCTGACCGAAGTGCATTTGTGTAACAAAGCATTTTCGCCTTCCGGTCTGCCGTAGAATGGACTGTATTCTTTGAGCGGCATTTCGAGCGAGATCGCTCCTGTAATTTTTGCCTTTGCGGCCAGGATCCGCGAAAATGGAATTTCTTTGCGGGCAACATCGATCTCGGGCGGTAACGCAAGGTTTGCTCTTACCAAACGAATAGTATTCGGCTCTTCGTAGAAAACGTATGCGGCGTTTTCGTCGATAACTTGGTCGCTCCCCGCGTAAGCGATCATCTGATCCCAGACATATACCGTTCGATCGGATTCATTTTTGAGCTCGTAATTTACTACCAGACGGTCTCCGGAAATGCTGGCACTTGCTTTCATTACCACCGCTTTTGAATCTTCTACCATAGCTTTCTCCGTGTTTGCCCCTGTTTTTTTCCCTGCAGAATTTGTCGCAAATGGGCGGGGCGTCATTTCTGGAACCGATTTACCTATCATATTTTCCGCATCTGCGGAATTGACCCGACAGTCGATCGTCAACGAGCAGAGGATAAATAATACCAACACAGCATATTTCATTTGCACTACTCCACTCTCTAAGGGACGGTATGGACGGTCGAGTCGTGATCGTCACGTCGTATCGGTTGATTCATGTCCTCGAGGATATTGTTTTCTGTCATCGGGTCATCCGCGTGGCCATGAATTCCGATCGTCTGAGACTCTTCTTCATTACTACCAGCTTCGGCCGGTTCCGCGTTGTCTCGCAGGTTAGTTCCTTGATCGTTGTGTACGGCGTGGATCATTTCGTGACCGAGCGTCGATTCAATTGGCACTGTGTGATTTACACCGTTCTCATCAACGTATGAGTTGTCGACCAGATCCGGATTGTATTCAATAATTGTGTCGCTTCCCGTTCCGGGCGTCGTCGAACCCGCCCGGTCGACTCGAGTCGCCAATGCTCCATTCTGCTGTGCCCTCGCCATGTCAAGTTCGCGGATGGTCGTCTGATGTGTCCCATTATCGAGGGCGGTTATCACACTGTTTCCGGTACGTGTGCTGCTAAGGGTCGACAGATTAGTCAGGGCCTTGTTACAAAATTCCGGCGTTCCCTCGACTCGGATGCTATTTCCTACCTGAAAGCTGCCGTCTGGATTCTGTCGAACATTTGGCAATCGATTACCCGTGAGCGTTCGACGACGTCGCCCGCCGCCCCCACCGCCTGTTCTTGGTCGATCAAGGTACCCCGGCTCACCGGTGTCTGCCGCTTCAGCGTCAAGCGGACTATCGATCGACGGGAAGCTGGGTCCAGTGGCAACTCCGCCAGAATTAATTTTGATCATCGGCCCTGAGATAGTTACTCCTGACGGATCCAGTGTCAAAAAACTTGAGCCGCATTTGAATGTGATCTTTGTATTCGCTTCAAGCGTGATCTGCGGGGCAGTCAATTCCGCCTTGGTACCCGCCTGCGTGTGAAATATAGCCTGGTAGTCGTTTATCACGTCACCGGTTACTGTTTCATTTCGCTTTCCGTCGATACCGATGTAATGGTCGGCTTTGACGTGCAGGTCATAGTTGCCGCCGACCGAGATGGCAAGATTACCGCCCGGCTGATTATCGGAACGCATACCGATCACTTCCTGACGGTTTCCGCCGCAGGTCTCATACATCGAACCGCGAGCACGCAGATCATAACGCTTTTGCGAGCGTATAAAGACCTGTTCCTTGCTGGCCTTGTCCTCGAACCGCAGTTCGTTAAAACCTTTCCCGTCGTCGGGTGATGTACGCGTTTTGATGTATGTCAGCGTTTTGAATTTCGGAAGGTCGTAGTGCGGCATCGTCTCAGGATTGTATGCCGAGCCGATGATGATCGGCTGGTCGGGGTCGCCGCCGAGGAAATCGACGATGACCTCTTGGCCGACACGCGGGATGAACATCGTGCCCCATTTATTTCCGGCGATGTTGGTCGCGACACGCAGCCAGCACGACGAGGTCGCGTCCGTCTGGCCGAGCCGGTCCCAGTGAAAATGCACCTTTACACGTCCGAATTTATCGACAAAGATCTCTTCACCCGACGGCCCGGTGACGGTCGCCGTTTGGCTGCCGTAAACGATCGGCTTTTCGGTCCGGCGCAATGGGCGAAAGGGTGCCTGTCCCTCGCCCTGCGGAATACTGGTGAAACTAACCGAGTATGGATTCATTACGGCATCGTCCGAAATATACCCCGGCGACTGAACGGCCTCGGTTCTGACGATGACAAGGACGTGATTGCGATTGTTCGCGGCGATCGGATGCGTCGTCAGTTGGAACCGATATCCAGCCGTCATCGCACAAGAATCGGAGCTACCGGGGCTGCTTTTGTACGCGACGTCGATCTCTTCTTGCCGAATGCCGACAGTTCGCGTTCGGTCGTCAAAAACCTTTTGGAGAACGCTTGGTTGCTCACCGCCACCAGCAGCAATGCCGTCGAACCGCTTTGCGTATTCGCCCGGATGATCATAGATCTCGATGTCCTGATTACCGCCGATGTTGAAACGGCTCATCTGGACGGCCTCGAGCGAATTCGTCGGCAGTTGGAAGTTATAATCACGAAGCGTAAATTTACCTGCCCGTATCTTATTCGCGACCCGCCACGAAGTGACATGTCCTGACCACTCTTCCTGATCTGCCGATACATCTTCGGCAAATGGTATCTCGGCTTTCGTCGGGCACGGACGATGGGAACCGGGCGTATTGGCAATGATCATCCGGTGCGAATCGGCGGTATGCTCGAAATAATAGTAAATACCTTCCTCTTCCATCAGCCTCGAGGCGAAGTTGAAGTCCGATTCGCGATACTGCACGCAGTAATTTCGCGGTTCGAATGTTCCCTGGATCTCGTCATCGTATTCGAATCCGTCGAAAACGCGGCGTAAGATCTCGGGCACCGATTGATTTTGGAAGATACGACTTTGCGAGTTTTGTGAGAGAAGCCAGATCTCGGGTACGAGTTCTGCCTTGTACTTCGAAAAGCGTTCGTTGCGGTTGCCCTGAGTAAAATCGACGCAGATGCCGTTAAAAAAGCGTTCGGCACCGTCGGCCTGGGTGACGCTGACGGTCATTTTCTGTCCGAGTAATTGCTGCGGATCGACGAGCGTCGGTTCGTTGCCGACCTCATCCTCTTCGTGGAGCATTTCAAGCTCGAAACGAAAAAGTTGCGAAATGCCCTCGGCCGCACGGATCCGTTTGATCAATAAAAAATCGGCCGCCAGCGGCGTCGCTAAACTTAATAATCTACCTTCTTGCGTCGTTGACATATCTTTTTAGCAACAAAGCGGTTGCAGAGTATAGACGTTGGCACGTCGATCTTTTGCCGAGCTTTAGATCAATGCGTCCTCGCGTGTCTCGCACCTTCGCCGTCGCGGTATGGACTCGGGTCGATCCGCGGATCATGGATCACCCCGGACGCATCGTGCCAGGAGCTCGGATTACTATAACGGGCGATGATCATCCCGTTGCGGTCGTAGACGACGACTGGGCCTTCCCACTCGCCAAATTCGATCGCCGCTTCTTCGCATGAGAACAAAGTGCAATCCTCGACACTGAGATATGCCTGGCTCTCGCGGGCAGCCGTCACCTCGGCGTGTGCGTTCATTGCCATCTGGCGGCAAAGTTCGTCGCCGTCACCGTGACTGGACATATCTTCTTCGGCAGCATGGCAGACGAACAAAATAATGCGGTCGATCTTGTCCCGCAGTTGCTGGAACATGTGAATCGTGCGAAAACTGATCAGATCGCCGGTAAACTCGATCGCCGACGTATCGTCATCCCTAAAGTAGACGCCGTGGGCCATGATGTAGAGGTTTCCGATGCCATTATTCTCATTGGCGATCGTCAGCGTGCGTGCGATGAATTCACGCATTCGTGTGTGCTCATCCACCTCGAATGAAATGCTCCCCGAGGTCGATAGCGGCGTGCGGCCCTCAAGCCTTACGTCATGTGCGATCACATTTATCGGCATAATAATCTCCGATCCAACTATTTATCGCCCAGATATTCCATCGATGAATTACCAAAAGAGCCATCGCCAACCTTATTTTTGACCATTCCAACGCCCGGAGCGAACCAAACGTATGACTTGATCGCTGGAACAGGAATACTCTTGCCGCCTATCTTCATCGCCACATCGAGGTTGACCTCGACCTTGACGGCTTGATAGGTGCCGCCCGGAACCTTGACTTCATCGTCCATCGCGACAACTTTATTATTGAGCGTCACATCCGACGAAATATCACCGAGTGGTGATTTGCCCGTTGCCTGATAAACGGTCTTCCATTCTTTACCGACCTGAATATCGCTATCGTTCGGCAGAGT
>JAYSZT010000075.1:0-11580 GCA_043737915.1 Acidobacteriota bacterium | reverse complement strand
CACTTTTTCACCTTTTCGTTTTTACACTTTCAGGTTTACCGATTCTGTCCCATCGGCGGACGTGATGCTCCTGTGCCGGTGCCGGCACCTGTTCCACCGCCCATCGGACGCTGTTGACGGAAACGTCTGCGGTTACGCTTGCGGGCGTTGGCCGATTTCAATTTCGCTTTCTGACCAGGTGGTATGAAGTGAGAATGCTTTTTCAAGTCTTTGATGATCTCTTCGCTGATCACTTTCCGCTTAAAGCGGCGTAGTGCCGACTCGATCGATTCGTTATTGTTAACGTTAATAAATGCCATTTATTTTCTCACCTCCTTTCGGCTAAATTTTCGCTCAAATGAGCAATCCACAATTAGACACGTTTTTGCCTGATTTCGCAAGCTCGGAATGCCCAAACCTGCTCGTCATCTCGTCAACGGCAATGACAGCAAGTGGCCACGATAGACGAAATAAACCTTTTTCCCGGGCTCGTCAACGAACATTCCCATACTATTGAACGCGATCTTGGGCAGCGTCATGACCGTCTTAAAACTGAATAGCTTCGTGTCATAAATGCCTAAACGTGTGATGTTTTTCTCCGAATCGATCATCGCCGACCAGTACTCGTTCGCCTTTCCGTTAGATTGCAACGGACGAAATGTCGTTTGAGCGAGTGGACGAAATTCTCCGCTGGCTGGCTGCATGACACTGGTCGCAGGATCGATCAGGAACATCGCGTCGGGGTCAGACTCCGGCGGTGCGGTGTCGTCATTCTCGTCCTGATAGCTTTCATAATTTTCGTATTCGAATTCGTTGACCACCAGGATCTTATTGAGCGTTGCGATGTAGGCGTGCGGCGTCGGTCGGCCGTATCCATCGATCTCGACCGGATATTCTTTATTACTAAGGAGGTCGATACGAACGAGTTTATAGCCGAATTCCTCCTCAACTTTGTTCGCTAAGACCCATCTTCCGTTCGGCGTGATGATGGGATACGAATACGAACCCGCCCGAACCTTAGTCATGGAGCCGCGAACGACCTTGAACAGGCCATCTGACGAACAGCGGATCTCAATGCCAGGTGCACGGGCCTTCCACTGATCTACAACAGCAGGAACGGCGAGGCCGTCGACGGGCGGGATGATCTCTACATTCAACGGCTGAGGGACGGTCTCGCCGAGTGTTCCGTTCGTGACCTTGTGCCACGACAGGCCTTCGGATTTACGCTTATCCTTTAGCTTTTCACGAAGGACGTATTTGTCCACTTCGGGCTTAATGGTTTCCTCGGTGTCGTCGGTCAGAACCTTGTCCAGTTCCTCTTCAATTTTCTTTCTGACGGCTTTATCGCTGACAGCGACGAGTATCTCGCCATTGCCTGCCCAGACTGTTTCAACGTGTTTCGTGTCATCTGCCAGAACGAGTTCGAGGCCCGGAAAATCGCGGCTCATTGCGTATTTGATTGTCGCCGGAGTTTCTTTCAAACGTTCAAAATATTTATTCAAGCCGTCGAAAAACTCATATCCCTCGCCGTTAACGAAGACGCGGCGGCCGCCATTCTTGCCGACCATGAATAGTTCTTTCGAAACGCAGTAGTCGCCTCCACAGCCGAGGAACGGCGGCAGGTCTTCGACTCGATTGGTGGTGAGATAGGTTTTGATCTCGTCAAATTCGTACTTGGTCAGTTCACGTTCGCGATAGCGAGACTCGTCCTCATCCCAGCTAAATATTACGCGGTCGGCGTAAATTCGGATGTAATTCACATCGTATCCATAGACGCCGAGTAGGTCCGGATCTTTTTTTAGTTCAGCCTGTATCTTCTTTTCATTCCCCCGGATAGATTCGTTCTCCGAACCGCCCCAGCCGTTATACATCGAATTGTCCCCGATGCTTTGATACAGAGCGTAAAGATAATCGTTATAGACATCGCCCGCTCCATCGACGAAAAATGCCGTAGTCGCCCCGAGGATCTTCGCCTCTCCGGGGTGGAGGGCCAAGACCATCGAGCGGGCCTCGGGTGAATCTTCGCTTTCCAGATAACGCTCGGCGGCTGTCGCGAGGCGTTTGTCGTCTAACCGCAGGCTTTCACCGACCTTCGCGACCGGCAAACGTGCCCGGATCATCCGTGCACACGCCAGCATCGATGCTTTCGACTGCCCATTTCCTCCTTCGAGAACTGCGGTGTAGGCGTCCTCAGCTTCGAGCAGGCAGGCAGCAAAACCCTGTGCTGTCGGCGTGCCGTTTTGCAGATCGACGACGTCGGCGGGCTGCTTTTCGCGAAGATCTTTTCGTTGGCTTAAAATTTTGACAACCGAATCGATCCCTGCATTATCGTTTTTGATGTCACGAAGCAGAAGGGAATTTATCACGGAGTTCTGCCATTTGAGAGCCATACGGCGGAATGCCTGCGAAAGTCGCTGATTCGTCTTATCGAGCCCTTCAATTCGGTCAACCAATGCCTTTGCGAGTTCGTCGGAGATCTCGGTTGAACTCGTGATCTGAGTTGCGAGCATCGTTCTAAATTCGGCAGCCGTCAGTGGGCGATTAGGACTAATTGGAGCAGTGTTAGAAACATTCGCTCCGTTAGCGAAGTTTGCGTTCGAAAGTCTCGGATCGGAAGTCGCTCCTGCAGCGACTGCGTCCTCGGTGTCCATATCGTCACGCACTCCTTTCGCCGCGTATTCCAGAGCATCCATCTGCTCGGGAACGGAAAACCCGCCGCAGGCGAGCAACGCACTCATTATCTGCATCCGTTCATAAAGATCGCCGCTAGCCAGGATCCGCCGGAGAGAAGAATTCGCCCGTCCGTCTTTTTGTTTCGTTAAGGCTCGGACGGCAGACATTCGAAAAAGGGTTGCTTCGTCGTCGGAATAAGCGGCCGTGGAAATTGCGTTCGCCGGCCTCATGGAATTGGCAGCGTTCGCCATTGACCTGGCCGCATTTGCCATCGAATTCGCCGGCAAACTTGCAACATTTGCCATCGTATTGGCTGAATAGGTTCGAGTAACCCGCTTTGTTTTTTCTTCCAGCATCTTTATCAATCCCGGCACGGCTTCGGGCATAAAGATCTCGCCGAGTTTTGAGACGATCGTTTCCCTGGTGTTTCCATTATCGACGGCCCAATTTGGATCTTCGAGCCACGGTAGCAGGGCACGGATGATGTCGGGATTGTTGGTGTCGAGCCGAAGCGTCAGGTTGCGAATCGCGGCACCGCGGATGAGCGGATTGTCGCTGCGGAGAAATTCGATCATCTTTTCGATGTATTTTTCGTCCGGCGAAACTTGAATCAGAGTCGTAAGGCCGGTGAATCGCTGCATTTTAACCAGCGACTCGTCGGTCATCAGCGAGTAATACCAATCGTCACGGCCAGAAAACTCCTTTTCGCTCACCAGAGCGTCCATCGCAAGATCACGCATTCCGTCGGGGTTATCTTTATTCTCAACGATGGCTTTGAGCTCGTCACGGTAACGTTCGATGTCACCAAGAGAATCTGTATCGACGGCATGTCTATATAACGCCCATTTTGCGAGAGCTTGCGAGACTTTGGCGTCGTTATTTGCCAGCAGACGGTCGATCAGAGGTTTCGCTCTGTCGAAATCATGTCGAGCGAGGGCGAGAAGCTCCTCCTGATTGGTCACATACTCGTCTGCATCGTTGACCTGAGCGGCCGAGCGCGCGAGATCTTCGCTGAAGAAACGGCTGTTTAGCGTCAACCAAGCTTTGATCTGTTCCCGCACGTCCTTATCGAATGCGCCGGTCGTGCCCTCACGGTCGTATATTCCTTTGACAAAGTCGCCGCCTTCTTTGTCGTTTACAAATACGTTCAGGAGTTGAGGCAAACGCTTTGGATCTTTTTCGATCTCTTTTTTGATGCGGACGAGGTTTCGGTCGGAAATTTCAGGTGTATATCGGAGCCTCGTGTAGCGTTCGCTTTGGCCTGACCAGTAGTCGAGTAGGTCTTCCGTCGAGGCGTTATCGAGGGGCGTTTTGCTGGTGCTATAAAATGCAACGTCCCGCGTCGACGGCGTGCTGACCAGCGGATTCGGCGGAGGCGGAGCAGGCATCTGCAGCAACCGCGTGACCAGATCTTCTTTCGCTGCTGAGGTATGCAATAGAAAAACCGAGAAAACGGCGAGTAAACAAAAGCAAAACGCGGCGGCGCGAATAAGTTTCTTCATGTTGCAAGCTCCTCTAATCGACGGGTCAGTGCGATTATAAGCCTTTCGTGTCGCAAATCAAGGAAAAAGTTGTACGAATTTCTGAAAGGTATTTTACTGATCGAGACGGCTGCCGGAAACGAGGCGGATTTACTAAATACCCGCCACCGTTTACGATTAGAAACAGATGATCTACCGCATTTTCTATTCGCCTTATTATTACGCTGACATCGGCGAAGGGCATGTTTTTCCGATCCGAAAATTCGATATCGCTAAGAATATTTTGCTTGGCGAGGGCACACTTATCCCCGATGAGATCATTGCTCCCGAGGCGGCCGACGCGGCGGATCTCCTGCTCGTTCACACCGAGGATTACATAACCCGTCTCGTCAACGGAAGCCTCACCCCGAAGGAGATCAGAAAGCTCGGTCTGCCCTGGTCAGAGTCGCTCGTGCGGCGTTCTTTTCACGCGATCTCAGGCACGATAAATGCGACGCGATGTGCGTTGACCGATGGCGTTTCGTCCAATCTTGCGGGCGGCACACACCACGCTTATCCCGATCGCGGCGAGGGGTATTGCGTGCTCAACGACATTGCTGTCGCGATCCGTGTGCTCCAGCGGGAGCGGCTCGCGGGCCGTTTTCTGATCATCGATCTCGACGTACATCAGGGGAATGGAACAGCGTTCATATTTAGGGATGAGCCCGAAGTTTTTACTTTTTCAATGCACGGAGCGAAGAATTATCCACTGTTCAAGGAACTGTCGACGCTCGATATCGAACTCGCTGACGGCACCGCCGACGCTGAATACCTCGACACGCTTGAACACGCGTTTTCACGACTTCGATTGCACGACGCTGACATAATTTTTTACCTCGCCGGAGCCGATCCGTATGAAAAGGACAAGCTCGGTCGTCTGAAGATCAGCAAAGACGGCCTGAAACGCCGCGACGAAATGGTGCTCGAATTTGCCCGCGATCTTGGCACGCCGATCGTCACAACCATGAGCGGCGGATATGCCTCGGAGATAGACGACACCGTCGATATTCATTGCAACACGATACGCGCCGTGCGAAGCGTTTTTGGATGATGATTGACTTTATTTTATATAAAGTGAATAATCCGTAACTTGTTCTTTATCAATTTTTAGCTTTGAGGTGCCGGTTTTTCAAGATCCGGCCGAACAGGGAAAGCCGGGTGAAACTCCCGCACGATCGCGTCACTGTGATGAAATTTATATTTCAAAGTCAGAATGCCTGCCTCATAAGTTATTGCCTAGAAAAGATGTTTCGCGTCAAAACATCGCGGCAAACACGGCCCGGAAAAGGGAAACGTGAAAAAGAGTAAAAGTTAGTGCGTCGATACCGTAATTTTTTCACTTTTTAAGCTTTCCACCTTTAATTCTTCGCTCGCCTTGTTTCTCGTTATCGATTTATTTCGACGCGGGATGCAGGGCGTTTTGCGTTGAGGAGAGGGTTCAAAAGTGAAAATGTTGAAAAGTGAAAAAGTCTTGGCGGTGTTGCTGCTTGCGGTAGCTTTATTGGGAGCGTGCCGTGCAAGTGCGAACGTAAATTCCAATGCGAATGCTGAATCGACGGCTGAATCGATCAGGTCGATGCGGGTCGTTACCGATGATCTGGGCCGAACGGTTAATATTCCGATAAAGGTTACTCGCGTTGTGTCACTGGCACCGAACCTTACCGAGAGCATCTTCGCCGTCGGCGCAGACGATCGCCTCGTTGGTGTTACGACATTTTGTAACTATCCCGAACAGGCAAAGGCAATCGCCAAGATCGGCGACACGATGAACCCGAACATGGAATCCATCGTCGCTCTCAAACCCGACATCGTCTTCGTGTCGACGGCATCGCAGATCGAGAATTTTACGAGGACACTCGAGGCGAACGGGATCGCAGTTTATATCATGAATCCAACCTCGATGGACGGCGTTTTCAAGAATCTGCGGCAATTAGGCGATGTTTTCGGTAGTGTGGCGACGGCTGACAGAGTTGCCAATGATCTGCAAAACCGCGTCAAGGCGGTTGCTGAGAAGTCCGCGAAGTCAGGAGCGGTAACTCGTGTCTTCGTTCAAATATCGAAAGAACCTCTTTTTACTATCGGGAAGGAATCGTTTCTAACGTCAATATTGAAAGAGGTACTTGCAGAATCGGTCACAGCAAATGTCGAGACGGCTTACCCGAAACTAAGCAAAGAAACTGCTTCAGCTCTTGATCCCGAAGTGATAATTCTCTCGGAGAGCGAAGACAACTTGGAACCGAACGAAGTTTTTAAGAATTCTCGCGCGGTCAAGACCAAGCGTGTATTCAAGGTAAATGCCGACTTGCTATCGCGGCCGGGGCCGAGGTTAGTTGACGCTTTGGAGCAGATCGCGGGGGATCTGCATCCGGAGAAGTTTAATTAGGAATGTGGGGAACGGCTTTCAGCTTTTAGCCGTGAGCTGTCGGCTGGAGATCGGCTGATAGCTAATAGCTGTCGGCTGATGGCTGTTCTTTAAGTCGTAGGATGAAAAGAGGTTTGATCATCGGGGCGGGTTTGCTCGCGTTGTTAGTCGTCGTGATACTAGCGGCGGCGATGCTTGGCGCGGAGCGTCTGCCTTTGTTCGATCTCACTGAGCAACAGCGGTCGATCCTGTATGACATTCGGTTGCCGCGAATATTGCTCGGGGCGTGTGTTGGAGCAAGTTTGGCGGTGGCCGGTGCGGGTTTGCAGTCGATGTTGCGAAATCCGCTCGCGGAGCCCTATTTGCTCGGCGTTTCGAATGGTGCGGCACTGGGCACGATGCTGGCATTCGTCTTCTTTCAGAGTTTGGAGATCTTGCGGCCGATCTTGGCATTTGCGGGAGCCGGAATCGCGACGGTCGCCGTTTACCGGATGGCGAAAAGCCGTTCGGGAATGAATGTCGAGCGATTGGTGCTGTCGGGCGTGATTGTAACGACGTTTTTATCCTCGATCATCGTGATGTTAACCACGCTGCTCGATGCGGCGAAGTTGCGGAGTTTTACGTTCTGGCTGCTCGGCGATCTGTCGCAGGCGACTATGAATGGCGTTTACATCAGCCTCGGTGCCGTGATCATTGGCACGATCGTTCTGATGTCGCAGGCTCGGGCTTTGAATCTAATGATGGTCGGTGAGCGTGATGCGTTTGATTTTGGCGTCGAGGTCGGTCGGGTTCGGATGCTCGTTTTTGGGTCGGCGAGCCTGGTTGTCGGAGCGGCGGTCGCGGCGAGCGGCTCGGTGGGATATGTCGGCCTGATCGTGCCGCATTTGGTTAGACTTACGGTCGGTAGCGATAACCGTCTGGTCGTGCCGTTTTCGGCGATCGTCGGAGCTATATTTGTAGTATTTGCCGACACGATAGCGAGGACCGCGATCGCACCGAGAGAGTTACCCGTCGGAGCAATTACAGCTCTGATCGGAGCGCCGTTGTTTATTTATTTGTTAAGAAGGAGTTAGCCCATGAAGACGCAGCCCCTCATCTATCCATTCATTCCGAAGTCGGCGAACTGGCTTCTTGCGGGACACTTTTGGGCATTGCCATTGTCCGACGGAACTTTTGGTTGTGGGCGCGTCATCGAGGTGCCGGCCGCTGAGACACGCACATCCACGATGGAGTTCTTAGCGGGCGTTCTTGATTGGAATTCGACCGAACTGCCCACGTCTCTTTCGATTGCTCAGGCCAAATGCTTGAAACAGGGTACCGCGCATATCAGGGCAATAACGAGAACAGGCGGCGAGATTCTCGGTTATCGCGATCTTGGCGAAGATCGGATTGAGCCGTGGCTCTTTCGTGGCGCGGAGTTTTGGAAAAATAGTCAGGTCATGCGGGGATTCAGTCCCGTTCGCCCACAGACGCCTGACGACGATGATCTGCCGGTTCTTTCAGGGTGGGGATACAAGGTCCCGTGTGTTATCGGGGAAGGTCGCTTCGTGAACAATGCTTGAGGTATTCAAAATCAATGTAGAGTACGGTGAGCGCGAGGCGGTGGGCGACGTGTCGTTCAAGCTTCGCGAGGGCGAGATCATTGCGTTGCTGGGAGCAAATGGGGCTGGGAAGACCACGCTGATCAAGGCTCTGAACGGAACGCTGCCGGTTGCCTCGGGTGAAATTTTGTTAGAAAACGAGACTCTCTCGGCAAAGTCGCGACGTGAGATCGCGGGAAAGATCGCAGTGGTCGCGCAGGAGAATGAGACGCGGTTTCCGGTGACGGTATTGGAATTCGTGCTGTCGGGCAGGTTTGTTCACGGCGGGGCGTTTGGTTGGGAGACGGATGAGGATATCGAGTCGGCAAGGCTGGCACTCGCGGAGTGCGATCTCGCTGACTTTGCGACGCGACTTATGAACGAGCTGTCGGGCGGCGAGCGGCAGCGAGTTGTTTTGGCACGAGCGATTGCCACGAATGCCCGGATATTACTTCTCGACGAACCGACTGCGAATCTCGATCTGGCACACCAAGCGCTGATGTTTCGTCTGGTTCGCGAACGCTGCCGCGATTGCGGTTGCTCGGCAGTCGTCATCACGCACGATCTCAATCTGGCATCGGAATTTGCGGATCGGATAATGATGCTAAAAGGCGGGAAGATCTCCGCAATAGGAACTCCCGCAGAAGTTTTAACGGCCGAAAACGTAAGGGAAGTTTTCGGCGTCGATGTATTGCTGGACGAAAATCCGGCAAGCCGTAAGGTAAGAGTTACGGCCATTTTTTAGGAAGTTTAGCCACGAATTACGCGAATGACACAAATCAAGAAGAAATCTTAATTCGTGATATTCGTGTTATTTGTGGCAAAGATCTTCTTATGTTGACAGACGACGCAAAGGAAGTTTTGGTGCAAAGCCAACGCTGCCCACGCAACAGTGAGGCGATAGGGAATTTCAAAATCTCACATTTAAAATTTCAGATCGTTAAGCCTGGAACTTTGCTCGTTTGTCTGGGATTTGAACCATTCTGCGATGGGCAGAAAAGGAGTTTTATGAAGGTATTTGTAGTAGTAAGTTTTATTTTTATTTTAGCGGCTGGGGCATTTGCCCAGCAAAGTGGTGCAGTCGCAGGGCTTGTGATGGTCAATGATAGTCCGGTCGCGGATGCGGTCGTGACCTTGAAATCCAAGCAGAACGAAACACGGACGACGAAGTCGGATGCGGAAGGAAAATATAGTTTCGCTAATGTCGCGGCTGGCGAATATGAGATAACTGGCCAATTAAATCGTGTGACGACACGGATCATCACAGTTGGTTCCGGACAGGTTCTGACGGTCGATCTCGATTTGAAGTTGGATGCAAGGCGATCATATGTTTCGACGATCAATGCATTCGTAACGGTCTCGGCGGGTGCGAATCAGACGATCGAGCAGGTCTCGAAAACGGTCGATGTTATCGATTTGCAACAGCTTCGTGATCGGGCAGATTTTTCGCTTGCTGAGACATTGCGGACGATTCCGGGGTTTCGGGTTCAGCAGTTGGGTGGGTTTGGGCGGACGGCGACAATTAAGACTCGTGGGTTGCGGAATCAGGATACGGCGATATTGATCGACGGGATCAGGTTTCGAGATCCGTCCGCGATTACAGGGGACGCATCGCCATTTTTGAGTGATTTTACGCTCACCAGCGTAAGCAAGATCGAGATTCTACGGGGTTCGGGTTCTTCGCTTTATGGCACGAACGCGGTTGGAGGAACGGTTGATTTTCAGACACCGCGTCCGGTGAGCGGCACACACGGTCAAGTCTCGGGTGCATTAGGTGGACTCGGGCTTGGACGATTTCGGGCGAACCTGTCGCACGGTCTTGAAAACGGGAAGTTTGGGATCAGCGGCGGCGTTTCGCGAACCGCTTATACAAAAGGTATCGACGGACAGGACAACGCTAGCAACACGAATTTTCAGTCGCGGATAGAGTTCAATCCTTTCTCGAAAACTAACATCTCAGGAAGATTTTTTGTCTCCGATGCAAAGGTCCGGCTGAATTCAAGCCCGGACACGTTCGGCATTTTGCCGGCTACGAATGCGACGATCATCAACGCGAACCAAGGCGTGAATTTCCTCGCCGATCCGAACGATCCGGACAACTCGCAAAAGTCAAAATTCTTCAGCGGGCAACTTGCAATCAATCAGGTTATCAATAGCAAGCTCGTTATCAGCGGTTATTATCAGGGCTTAACGACGAAGCGAACGAATGACAACGGCATTTTGGGTGCTGGTTTTCAGAGTGCGTCGACCAGCGTTTTTGACGGCACGATTCATACCGGAAATATCCACGCGAACTGGACGCCGATTCAAGAAAACGAATTGACGATCGGCTACGAATTCGAGAGCGAAAGCTACGGAAATGATGGCAAAACGCCGACTGGCACAGGTAACTTTTTCGCGAAGGCCGGTCAGAAAAGCAACACATTTTATGTGCAGGACCTGATCCGTCTGCTCGACAGCAAGTTGCAGCTCGCGGGCGGTTTTCGCATCCAGCAGTACAGTTTAGAACGTCCGACATTCAGCTTGGTGAATGCTCCTTACACCAACCTCGTACTGGATAATCCGCCGACGGCTTACACGTTCGATGGGTCGGCTTCGTATTTTATTTCGCAGAGCGGCACGAAATTCCGGGCCCACGTTGGCAACGGCTATCGTGTGCCTTCGCTGTATGAGCGGATGGGAACGTTCTTTACTACCTTTGGCGGTGCACGATTTGTCCCAATCGGCGCACCTGACCTGAAACCGGAAAAAACGATCGCAGTTGACGCGGGGATCGAGCAAAACCTAATGCAAAATCGCGTTCGGCTATCGGCAACTTATTTTTACACAAAGCTGACCGACGTAATCGGCTATGGCACACTGCCGCAGCCGGATCCATTTGGACGTCTTAATTCTCAATCGGGCGGCGGTTATAAGAATCAAAAAGGCGGCATTGCTCGCGGTGGTGAATTTAGTGCGACCGTTAAACCAACCGGTTCGACAGATATTTTCACTTCGTACACTTACACGAACAGCGATCAGCGTTCGCCGCAAGTGACGGGAAATCAGAATATCAAAACGCTCGGCATTCCGGAGCAACAGTTCACGCTCGTTGCGACTCAGCGGTTCAAGCGATTCTGGGTGAACTTCGACTTTCTCGCAACAAATTCTTACCTCGCTCCGATCTTTAGCAACACTAGCTTCAGGACTTACGTTTATCGATTCGCGGGTAACCGGAAAGGCGATCTGACCGGCGGATACACGTTTGGATTTAAGCAGGAGAAACTGACGCTGCGTTTATACGGCACGATCGAGAATATTTTCAACCAGGAATACTACGAGAACGGCTTTCGCACGGCGAAGGCGAATGCGCGGATCGGAATGGCGTTCGGATTCTGAAACTTGAGAGTTGAAAAGCAATTGACGGTTTTTTAGCCGCAGATGACGCAGATGACGCAGATTTCAAGATCAATTAAATTTTGATACT
>JAYSZT010000074.1:0-2176 GCA_043737915.1 Acidobacteriota bacterium | reverse complement strand
TAGCATATTCTGAAGAGATATATTCAAGATTGTTCATCTCATGGGTAACGAAAATAGACGAAACGTCCTCGATATCTCTTAGTTTAATTGCTAGTTCGCAGATCGTTCTGGCAGTCGGCGGATCTAGTCCCGCTGTCGGTTCATCAAAAAGTACGATGCTTGGATTTCCAACCAACGCTCTCGCGATACCGACTCGGCGACGCATACCGCCTGATAGTTCGGACGGCATTTTGTCTATCGCTTCATCAAGATCGACGAAGTGGAGCATTCGCCGGACCTCATGTTCGATCTCCTCCGGGTCAACATTTTCTTCGGTAAGCCGATATGCGACATTCTCATAGACTGACAGTGAATCAAAGAGGGCACCTTCCTGAAAGACCATCCCGATCTTTTTACGAACCCTCATCAATTCTTGATCGTCAAGGCGAGTGATCTCCTCCCCATCGACAAAAATCTCACCGGAATCCGGCTTTAACAGTCCGAGAACGAGATTGATGATCGTAGATTTACCGCTACCGGAGCCGCCGAGGACGAGCTTTGTTTCACCTCGCCGCAATTTGAAGCTGACATTGTCAAGAATCACTTGATCGTCGAACGCCAGATCCACATCGCGAAACTCGATCGCCGGTGTAAGGCGCCCCGCGAACCGGTCGATCATTTCCGCTTCGATCCTTTCTTGCCCTTCGTAATCCGTCTTATCGCTGATCGTCATTAAGTTAAAAAATCGTGCCACTAAAGAAACTCTGCAGCAGCTTGGAGAGGAAAAAGTCAGCAATGATGACCCAAACCGAGGAAAGCACGACGGCATTCGTAACCGAACGTCCGACACCGACCGTGCCTCCACTTGTTGTCAGACCTTTGTGACATGAGATCAATCCGATGATGAGTCCAAAGACGAGTGGCTTGGAGATGCCCGCGAGAAGGTCGGTGATCGAAAGGCCGAGGCGAGCGGAGTTGATGTAAACCGTAAGGTCTAAGTTATACAAACTCTGGGCGATCAACCCTCCGCCTAATATTCCACACATATCCGCCGCGACGGTTAGCAGAGGAAGAGAAAATACCAAAGCGATAATTCGCGGCGTTACTAATTTCCGGGCCGGAGAAGTTCCAAGTGCCCGTATCGCATCGATCTGCTGTGAAACGACCATTGAGCCAAGTTCTGCAGAGATAGCCGAACCGACTCGTCCGGCAACCATCAATGCTGTGAGAACCGGTCCCAATTCGCGAACTAGCGAGGTCGCAACACTTTGTCCCGCACTGCTTTGGGCACCATAATATTGAAGCGTCGGGAAGGCTTGCAAAATAAGGACGCCGCCGGTAAAAAAGCCCGTCAGCACGACGATCCCGATCGAACCGACGCCGATCGAATCAAGTTGTGTAATGATCTCTCCAAAATAACGCGGCTTTTTGCGCAGGCCTTTGATAGCACGCCACAACAGCAAGGTTATCCCCTGAAGCTCGAAAAGAAATCTGGAGATCGGATTCATCAAAAGAAGAAGACAAAGTCTGTTACTGCTCAAGAATATAACGAACCCGCGTCAACATCAAACAATAAAAATGCCGTTCTCAACTGAGAACGGCAAAAATGCCCGCGTAAAACTTGTAATTCGATACTATTGAACCGCTCGCTGCCGTTTTTGTTTTAGGTATTGACGAATCGGTTCATTACTGGTCGGGGTTGTCACAGTTCCGTTTTGACGGCGATTAACGATCTCCTGGCGGATCTTGCTGCCCTCGAAACGCTGACGCATTTCTCGAAACCTAACCAACTGATCCGGCGTCAGGATTTTGCGTATCGAGAGTTCGCTGGTGTAGCGAATACGCTGCACCTCTGCCTGAGCCGACTGAGCTTCTTTTAGCCGAACCTCGACAAGAGCATCGTCGGCGTTGTCGGCGTAGATCGCCTCATCCAATAATCGACTCGCATCGCGAAGCCGCAACTGGGCGGCCTGCATCAACGGCTTTCTTTCCATATTCAGCCGCCGGATCTGCTGTATTTGATCTCGTGCCAGACCTAGTTGAGCGAGCATGTTCGGCCTGGCGTCAGCCGGCACTTTCACCACGCTCTGAGGCGAATTCAATTGATTTACTTCTACTTGACCATTAGCCAGCATCACACCGCCAATACTGATGGTTGCGAAAAGCATTGCGAAACTAAATATTCTTGTCCTCATAA
>JAYSZT010000073.1:0-11622 GCA_043737915.1 Acidobacteriota bacterium | reverse complement strand
TGACCCACGTGCCCTGAAATCCGACCGACGTCGTCAGTACCGCGATATTTGCGATTATCGGCAAGAAAAGTAATGCTCCGATATGCGAAACACGCGGTATTAATAGCAAGATAGCGGCGATCATTTGTGACCAGCCGATGAACTCGTAATAGAAACCGGTCGCCAGCAAAGCGTTAAAATAATGCCCGACCGGGTTCGAATCCGGCAAAGAGGTAAACGGCTCGTGGATTATCTTTTTATAACTCGGCGGAATAAACGCGACCGCGAGCAAACACCGCGTGAACGCCGTAAAGATCTGCGTCCACCAACGCCGCGTGACGGCAATATGCAGGTCGTCGAGAATGTTTTCGAGTTTCATGGAAATAGAAACGATCAACGTCGATCAAAAGTTCTTTTCTTCCCTTGCGGTGAACTTTGCGACTTTGCGACTTGGCGCAGGCCATTCACCACCAAGTCGCAAAGTCGCAAACGTTCCGCAAAGGATTCACAATCGTCGAGCATTTCGTTATAATCTGCCCTTTATGAAATACAACATCATCCCCGTAAAATGGTCCGACGAAGGCGTTCTAATGCTCGATCAGCGATTGCTGCCGACCGAAACCGTCTGGCTGACGCTCAAATCATACGAAGAAGTTGCTGCCGGTATAAAAGATATGGTCGTGCGCGGAGCTCCGGCGATCGGCGTTTCGGCAGCGTATGGAATTGCCTTGGGTGCGAAGAATTTCGTCGGCACCGCTGTCGCTGATCTCGAAGACGAACTCGAATTCGTCAGCGAAACGTTAGCTAAAACACGTCCGACGGCAGTCAATCTTTTCTGGGCGATCGACCGTATGAACCGCACGTTTCAAGCGGCGAAAGCTGATGGAAAATCGGTCAGCGAGATCAAGCAGATACTGATCGCAGATTCCAAAGCCATCCACGACGAAGACATCGAATCGCAACGCCTCATCGCTCAGTTCGGCGGGGAATTGCTCGCTGACAACGACACCGTTCTCACGCATTGCAACGCCGGAGCTTTGGCGACCGGCGGAGTTTGGGGCACCGCACTCGGCGTCATTCGCGGAGCGGTCGATCAGGGCAAGAACATTTCCGTTATCGCTGACGAAACGCGTCCGTATCTGCAAGGCGCCCGCCTGACGGCATGGGAACTCATGGAAGACGACATTCCCGTCACGCTCATCACCGATAATATGTCGGGCCACATCATGAAAAAAGGCTCGATCCAGGCGGTAGTCGTCGGCAGCGATCGCATCGCGGCGAACGGCGATGTCGCCAACAAGATCGGCACCTACATGGTCGCCGTCCTCGCCAAACGCCACGGCATCCCGTTCTACGTCGCCGCTCCGCTCTCGACCGTCGATCTAAACACGCCAACCGGCGACGAGATCCCCATCGAAGAGCGCGACCGCATCGAGGTCACCCACGTGAAAGGCCATCAACTCGCCCCCGAGGGCGTCGGCATCACGAACTACGCCTTCGACGTCACGCCAAACGACCTAGTCACCGCCATCATCACCGAAAAAGGCGTCGCAAGAGCTCCGTACACTGAGAGCTTGAAAAAGCAGTTCGAGGCAGAACTGCCTGCGTAAGCGGGCGGTTAGAAGAGCACAAAACACGCTGCGATTCCGAGGTTCCGCGTTCATTTGTAAAGTAACTAAATTATGAGATCAATGACAGGATTCGGCCGGGCTACGGTCACGGGTAAAAATCTTTCTATCGCGGTCGAGTTGAAGACGGTGAACAATCGTTTTCTCGACGTTAACCTGCGTTTGGGCAGTGAAGTTCAGCAGCTCGAATCGACCATAAAACGCCTGATCGGCAATCGCCTGTCGCGCGGCCGGGTTGACGTAAATCTGAACTACGACCGCACCGAGGAAGTCAGCTTCGAACTAAATCGCCCCGTGATCAGCGGCTTTCTCTCCGCGATGAAGCAGATGAAGGATGAGTTCGATCTGATCGGCGAACCCGATCTGAACGTCATCGCCAAGCTGCCGAACGTCTTCAGCACGAAAAAGGAAGTGCCGAGCGAAGAGTTCCTCGCCGGCATCGAGACCGCTTTCACACTAGCACTCGATGACCTCGAAAAAATGCGCGACAAAGAGGGCGAAATGCTCGAAGGCGTTCTCGCCGGCAATCTTTCTGCAATTGAAAACTATCTCCAGCCCATCAGAGCCGAGGCCGCCAATATCGCCGACGAACACCGTGTCCGCCTCAACAAACGTATTGCCGACATGCTCGCAAAAAGCGAATCGCAGATCGAGGTCGATCAGCAGCGGCTCGCCCAAGAGGTCGCTTACTTAGCAGACCGCGCGGATATTTTCGAAGAGATCGACCGCCTGACCACCCATATTGAACATTTCCGGATAATAATTAAAGAAACCCGCGACGTCGGCAAACGCCTCGATTTCCTCACTCAAGAGCTAAACCGAGAAGCGAACACCATTACCTCAAAGACAAACAACATGACCGTCAAAGAAAACGCCCTCGCGATAAAAAGCGAAATTGAAAAAATCCGCGAACAAGTTCAAAATGTGGAATGAAATGGGCTTTGCCACAGATTTTCACGTAATTAACGGATCAGGAATTGAAACACGAAGAATTGACCAAAAAAAATAGGAATATTCGACAACCCGCGAAAAACCAACAGATCTGGTTTGTGAAAATCCGTGTTAATCTGTGGCTATTATCTCTATGACTGGAAGGTTAATAATTATTAGTTCCCCGTCCGGCGGCGGAAAAGGAACATTAATCAAGGAGGTCAGGGCTTGCCTTCCGGATCTCGCCTATTCCGTATCGCACACGACGCGGCCGCAGCGGTTCGGTGAAGAAGACGGTCGTGACTATTTCTTTGTTTCCAAAACCGATTTCGAGAACCGCATCGCCGATGGCGAGTTTCTTGAATTCGCAGAGGTTCACGGCAATCTTTACGGAACGTCACTGTTAGAAAGTGAAAAGGTTTTTCGTAGCGGAAAGGATCTTATCGTCGAAGTCGATGTCCAAGGAGCGATCCAGATAATGGAGAAGCTGCCGGAAAGCATCACGATCTTCATTCTGCCACCGTCGTTCGATGTTCTGAAAGCTCGGCTTACTTCTCGCGGTACCGAGGGTGAAGCGGAACTCAAGACCCGGCTCACGAATGCTTTCAACGAAATACTTCAATACGATAAGTCGAAATACGTAGTCATCAATCAGGATCTTCCCGCCGCTACACGGCAGATCGTTTCGATCATCCTAGCCGAAAGACAGCGTGTAGATAGACAATCCGATGCAATTCGCGATATACTTGGAAGTTTCGAGCAGTCGAAAGGATTTTACGAGGGAGAATAATCAAATTATGGTCAACGAAACTGAGATCGAAAATGGCGAAGAAGTCGCGGAAGTCATTAATCCGCCTGAAATCGATTCAAAATACCGCATGATCATTCTTGCCGCCCAGCGTAGCAAACAACTGCAACGCGGAGCAATTTCCCGAGTCGATCTCGACATGCGAAAGACAAAGCCAACCCGCATCGCGATGAAAGAATTTCTCGAGAAGAAAGTAAACTTTGAAATTCTAGAGAACTAACTTTTTAGATTTTGCCACAAAAGGGACACGGGCACACATAATTAGGAAAAGAGGTCGGAATCATTAAAATTCCAACCTCTTTTTTGTGTTGTTTGCTCCTTTTGTGGCAACTCTCTTTGTTCTACATTCCCTTATAATTAGGACCGCCGCCGCCCTCGGGAGTGACCCAGTTTATGATCTGATAAGGATCGGCCACATCGCACGTTTTACAATGGACACAATTGGAAAAATTGACCTTTAATTCCCTTCGACCCGTGACCGCACTTTCCTCCATTTCGTAGACCGCTGCGGGGCAGAATCTTTGGCATGGATTGCCGTACTCCTCGGCACATCTTGTGGCGCAGATCTCGGGGTCGAGGACGTGGAGATGCGAGGGTTGGTCTTCGTTGTGCGCGACGCCGCCGTAGAAAACGTCCGTTGCCTTGTCAAACGTCAGGGTTTTATCGAACGGCACTTCGGCGTATCTTTCGAAACGAAGATGATCCGACGGCCCTAGGGCTCGCACCGACTTTCCGTTCCCGTTTTCCGGTAATTTCTGCATTCGCTCGTGGCCGGCGACGTGATGTTCCTTTGGCATGAAGCCCCAGGCTAATCCGCCTGTCACGAACTGCAGTCCCGTATTCACAAGTGCCATCCAGCGGCCTTTTTGGAATGCTCCGTGGAAGTTACGCACTGGGTGAAGCTCGTCGTAGATCCAGCTTAGTTTTACCTTTTCTTCGAAATTCCTGAGCGTTGTTGAACTAAAATCCTTTCGCTCAAATGCACCGATGATCGTTTCAGCGGCGAGCATGCCGGACTTCATCGCGGTGTGAATGCCCTTGATCCGCTGGCCGTTGAGGAACGAACCGCTGTCGCCAACGATCAACGCACCGTCGGCATAAAGTTGCGGCATTGTGTGATAGCCGCCTGCGTTGATGGTTTTCGCACCGTATTTGATCATCTTGCCGCCGGCAAGCACCGCGGCGACTTTTGGATGCGTTTTGAACTTCTGAAATTCAGCGTGCGGATCGATGTTCGGATCTTCGTAATCGAGGCCGGTCACGTAGCCGATGCTGACGACGTTGTCCTTGAGGCCGTAGATCCAGCCGCCGCCGTAGGTTCGAGTATCGGACGGGAAACCAAGCGTGTGAACGACCTTTCCCTCGGGAAAATTACCAGCCGGTAGTTCCCAAAGTTCCTTGATCCCAAGCGAGAAAACCTGCGATTCTTTGCCTTGATCAAGGCCAAGCCGAGCGACGATCTGCTTCGCGAGCGAACCTCGCGAGCCTTCACCCAACACGGTCACCTTCGCCAAAAGGTCAACGCCCGGCTCAAAGTTCGCCTTTGGCTTGCCTTCTTTATCAATACCTTTGTCGCCGGTGCGAACGCCGATCACGGCGTCATTTTCATCATATAAAACCTCGGCGGCGGGAAACTCTGGGAAAATGTTGATCCCGGCTTCCTCGCATTTTTCGCCAAGCCATTCGCAGATCTTGCTGAGCGATACGATGTATTTTCCTTTATTTTTAAGCGGCGGCGGAACGAGCGGAGCGTTGATGCCACGTTTTCCGGTCAAATACCAGAACGCGTCCTCGGTCACGACGGTGTCGATCGGGCAGCCTTGATCGAGAAAATCAGGCATCAATTCGCGGATCGCGATCGGGTCCATCACCGCTCCCGACAAGATGTGAGCCCCGACGAAAGCACCTTTTTCGACGATCGCGATCTCAAGTTCACCGACTTTAGTGCCGAATTTCAGGCCTTTTTCGACCATTCGGTCGTGCCGTGCAACCTCTTGTTTCAGATGCAGTGCCGCCGCCAGATTTGCCGGCCCGGCACCGACAAAGACCACATCCATCTCGATTTGTTCGCGTTCGATTTTCATAAATGAATCACCATTCAGTACGCAGGCAGTATACCAAACCCAAGGCAGAAACACGACCGCCAGGGAGTGTGTGCGTCAGAATTTTGCTACACTCGAGGTGACTAATGACCCGAATCTCCATACTCGCTACCGCTCATGTTTCCGCCCTTGTGCTGGCAGTGTTTTTATCCGGCTGCGGGGCGAAAAACTCCGTCAATCCTGACCTTTCCGTGACGATGCCGAACAAGATCATCTGGGCGTGGGAACGGCCGGAGGATCTGACGTTTTTGGATGCGAAGGAATACGGCGTGGCGTTCCTTGCTCAGACGATCTTTCTTGAGAAAGACTCGGTAATACCGAAGCCGCGACGCCAACCGCTCAACGTTTCGCCCGGAACGTATATGATCGCCGTCACGCGGATCGAGACGAAAAAACCGACCGCCGAGCGGCCGACATTCTCGCCCGAGATGGCAAATAAAGTGGTCGCTCTGGTTAAAGGAACTCTTGATCTGCCGGACGTGAAAGCGGTGCAGATCGATTTCGACGCGGTTGTATCGGAGCGGGATTTTTACCGGCGATTTATGGTGGATCTGCGGAAAAAGCTCGATGTCGGAACGGATAAGAGTGTCCGTACTCCGCTGACGATGACCTCGCTCGCGTCGTGGTGTACGGGCGATGCGTGGTTCAACGATTTCCCGGTCGACGAGGCCGTACCGATGGTTTTCGAGATGGGAGCAGACAGCGACAAGATCAAAAACTACCTCCGCAACGGCAACGACTGGATCGAACCGCTCTGCCGCGGCAGCTACGGAATTTTGATAAACGATAACCGGTTCGAAGGGATAAAATCGGGAAGGCGGATCTACTATTTCAACTACGCTTCGTGGAAAAAATCCGATATTTCTGCCTCAAATTGATGATAAAAACGGCTCAAATGTGACCATTTATGGCTCATTTTGTAACCAAAATAGAGCTAAAACTACCCGCTTTTTTCGACAAAGTCCGGAAATTTCACACTTTGTGGCGTAAAAAATATTGACGCAGTTCTCACACTCTTTTGACTTGGCGTATCATTCTTGACACATATGCCCATTCGCGGTATATTTAGAAATATGGCACGCAGATGGGAAGAGTTTACTGAACCGGGCACGGCTCGTATCGCGCATCTGCACGTCTCGATCTCGCGGATCGGGACGATCCTCATTAGCCGTAACGCCCACGAAGCCCTGCGAAAGCCGACCCACGTCGTCTTGCTGTGGGATGGCGAAACCGACACGATCGGCATCCGCTCCGTCCCGCCACGCACCATCAACGCTTTTCAGCTCTACCCCAGCACCTCCGGCGAATGCCGCATGCACGCCCGCCGCTTCCTCCTAAGTCACCAGATCGCCTTCGACTACACCGTCCGTTTCCCCACCGCCATCATCGAAGAGGACGTCCTCATCCTAGAAATAAAATACAGAGTCCGATCTCCCCGAAGTGCGTACGTGAGGAGTAGGGTGGCTAGATAATCGGGATTCGCCACCAGTTTGTGGTTTCCTACAGTGATTTTATAATTCCAACGTTGTCGCGAATGCGATCTGCTCGCGGTTGAGCCGTTAGTTACGGGTGGGCTAAGGACTCGTGATCTATTCTGTGGTGTCGTCTTCGAATTGGAATACGTAGAGGCGTTTGTATTTGCCGCTTTTTTCCAGGAGTTCGTCGTGGGTGCCGGTTTCGATTATTTTGCCTTTTTCCATGACGACGATGAGGTCGGCACGGCGGATGGTGGAGAGGCGGTGGGCGATGACGATGGAGGTTTTATTTTGGGTGAGGCCCTCGAGTGCCTGTTGGACAAGGCGTTCGCTTTCGGTGTCGAGGGCGGAGGTCGCTTCGTCGAGAATGAGGACCGGTGCATCGACCAGGACGGCCCGGGCGATCGCGATGCGTTGGCGTTGACCGCCCGAGAGCATCGTTCCGCGTTCGCCGACGATAGTGTTGTAACGTTCCGGCATCTGGTCGATAAATTCATCCGCGAAGGCGACGCGTGCGGCTTCCTCGATGTCAGCCTGTGTCGCATCCGGATTGCCGTATGAGATGTTGTAGCCGACGGTGTCATTGAAGAGTACGGTTTCCTGCGTGACAAGGGCGATGTGCTTTTTGAGGCTCAAGATCTTGGCATCGCGAAGGTCGATCCCGTCCCAGAGAATAACTCCATCCGTCGGATCATATAAACGCTGAACCAGCTTGATCAAACTCGATTTTCCGCCGCCGCTTTCGCCGACGAGAGCGACCATTGTGCCGCGTTTCACTTCGAGATCGATGTTGTGCAAGATGCTTTTGCGGCTGTTGTTGTAATGAAATGAGACGTCGCGGAGCACCAGCGATTCGTTGAGCGGCGGGAGAACGACGGCGTCTTTTTTCTCAGGAATCGTTTCGTTGAGATCCAGTATCTGCCAAACGTCACGAGCGGCCGCGAATGCCTTTGTGATCTCATTATGCTGCCGCGAGATCTTACGCATCGGATCGTAACTGCGGAAGAGAAAGAACAGGAAAGTAAAGAATTGTGCGGCGTCCATCCGGTTCGCGTTTATCTCGCGGAGGCCAAAATAGAACATCACAACGAGAGCGATCATCCCGACGATCTCGATCGTCGGTGGCGACAAGGCGGCGATCCGTCCCGAACGAAGATTCGCCCGGGCGATGATCTGAGCAACTTTGAAGAAGCGGCCTTTTTCGCGTTCCTCGCCGGTGTAGGCTTTGACGATAGCGTGATTAGCGATCGCTTCTTGGGCAGTGTCGGTGAGGGCTTTGTTACCTTCGACAGAGATCTCAGCCAATTTTCGCAAGCGGCGGCTGAATTCTGTCGTCATGAATCCGATGATCGGTGCAATGATGAGCGCTCCGAGCATCAGACGCCAGTTGAAATAGAACGCGGCTCCAAAGAAGAAGACGAGCATGAACGATTCGCGCAAGACGTCGCGAAGGTTGGACGAAACTGCGAGTTCGATCGCCGAGCAGCTAACGACGAGTCGCGAAACGAGAAAATTTGTGCGGTGCTTCTCGAAAAAGGTCGACGATTGTTGGAGAAGGTGATCGTAAAGTTCCTGCCGGAGTTTCAAGACCGCGGACTGGCCGATCTTCGCCATCAGATACGACGAAAAATATTCGGCAATGCCTTTGCAGATAGTAAACGCGAGGAGGAGAACAGAGATCAGCACCCACGCACGAAACCAATCGTTCAGCGGGATCATTCCCGAAAGGTCAAAGATCGTTTTGGATTTCGTCGGATTCGGGAGGAACTGGTTAAAGATCGGTACGAGCAAAGCTCCGGTCGCAGTCTCGAAAACGGCAACTAAAAACATGGCGATGAGGGCAAAGACAAACGTCAGCCAATATGGCCGAACGTAGTTTAATAATCGCTTGAAATCCTTCATCGCGGAGCGTAAAGACTTGAATATACTTTAGTTGCCGTCCGTCTGTCCAAACCCGATGTTTGCAACCTACACGGAAATTATGGCATCTTTTTCATAACGTCTGCGTAGCCGCATAAAAAATATGAATACAACTCATACCCCGAAGCTTATCTTATCGTTTCTATTCGCGATCGTGTCGTCGGTCGTGGTTTTTGGTCAGGTCGATGTGGCGAGACGGACAACGGCGGTGACATATCCGCTCGATGAGCCAGTAAACCTGGAGTTTCGCGGGACAACGCGTTTTCCGCGAATGAAAGGCTCTGCAAAGCTCAAACGGACAAGTCGAAACGGAACCGAGGTCGAGGTTTCAGTCTCAAAAATGCCGCGGCCATTTGAGCTTGGTGCGGGTTACGCAACTTATGTCTTGTGGGCGATCTCGCCCGATGGGCAGGTAGATAATTTAGGTGAGATCAAACGCCGTGGTTTTTTTGAGTTCGATTCGAAGATCAGTGTCACGACACCGCTTCAGACATTTGCACTTATCATTACGGCTGAGCCGCACTTTCTTGTTCGCCGTCCGAGTCAGGCGATAATGCTTGAGAATCTAAATCCCTTCACAACCAGTGGTCGAACGATAAAGACGACGCCGGCAGTTCAGTATTTTGGCAACTCGAGCGACTACTTCCGGGATGGACGGACGCCGGAGATAGCTGAATTAGACTATTCCAAAACTCCGTCGACGATCTTGCAGGCTAAGCAAGCGATCGCGTTGGCAAGGTATGCGGGGGCAGATCGGGACGCGACCAGCGAATTGACCGAGGCGGAGACGTTCCTGCAGAATGCCGAAGCGTCCTGGAAAGCCGGACGTCAGGAAGATCAGGTCGATATTACGGCCCGGCAGGCTATCAGTTCGGCGGTGAAAGCGGAAAATACGGCGGTCGTTCGTAAAGAAGCTCGCGATAAACGGAACGAAAAAACCCGTGCAGATGCCGAAACCCGTCAGTCCGAGTCAAAGATAACGGACGCTCAAAATCAAATAAGCGACATCAAGGATGAACTTGCCCGCGAAACGCGTAATCGCGAACTCGCCGAACGCGACGTTCTTAATTATTCAAATCAGGTAAAAGACCTACGCGATGAGAATAGTCGCCTTCGTGAAGAACTCGTTCGGACAAAAATGGACGTTGAGAACGCAAAAACGAAACTTGCCGCTCTTGAGACCGAAAAGCAAAATCTTGAGAATGCTCGTGATAAAGATGCGAAATTGGCAAAAATAAAAGCCGCGGAAGCCGGTCTCATTACGGCTCTAAAACGTTTCGGTACGGTTTCCCGCGTCGATCAATCGATCGTCTTGGTATTGCCGGAAACTCTATGGCAGGGAACGCGTTCGGATACACTAGCCACTCAATCGGACGGTAAGCTGACACTCTTGGGTGAGTTGCTCGCGAATAATCCAGACTATCTTTTAACTATCGAGGCCCACACCGACGCCACGGGCGTAGCGGATACTTTGCAAACTTTGACCGACACACGAGCACAGTTGATCGCTGAAAAACTGAACTCGCTGGGTGTCGTAGAAGGCCGCATTCGTGCCAAGGGCTACGGCGGAACGGTTCCGGCGGTGGCAAACACAACCAACGCGAATAAAGCTAAGAATCGGCGAATTAACGTGATACTGGATATCGATAATCGTTAATTCAAGATCTGCGGAAAATAGAAAAGCTGTCCGGGACGTTTGTTGCCGGGCAGCTTTTTTTGATGAATTCGATCTATTGTCGCTACTAATCTTTTAAGACCTGAATGCGGTGCGGCGGCATCGCGATCATGCACTCATCGCCTACGTTCAAGCCCACGACCCGGAAGACGCGGGACTCGAGACGGAGGCCGTTTGCGTCTAATTCGATCATCGTCGTTGAACCGAGAAAGCGGATCGCGGTGACCACGGCTTTGATGATGTTGTCCTCCGGGAAGGCGGCTTCGAAGGAAATCGACAGCTGTTCGGGCCGGATCGCGAGAGATACGTTCTGATTGATCGCCCCAAGGGCGTGTTTTGCGGTTGGCTTGGCGTGTAAACGATGGCTGCCTTCGATCGTTTGAAACTCGGGAAGGTCCGCGTTGGTTGACGTTAGACGGCGCGCGGTAAAAATATTATTGCGTCCTACTATAGCCGCTACCGCTCGCGACGCGGGGTTTTGATAAACTTCCTGCGAATTCCCGATCTGGGCGATCTCGCCTTTTACGATCACGGCAACACGGTCGCAAATGGCTGCGATCTGTTCGAAGTCGGTCGAGGCAAAAATGACCGTTTTTCCGCCTTCGCCCGCTAGTTGTGTTATCTGGCTGAGGAGGGTTTCACGCTCTGCCAGGTCTACACCACAGAACGGATCGTCCAGCAGCAAGATGTCTTCTTTGCAATTGAGAGCTTGAACGAATTCATTCACGCGGATCTCTCCATCCGAGCCTGCGGCTTTCTCCCGTTGAAAAATGGATGTTAATCGTGAGCGTTCTTCGCGTTTGAAAAGATAGAAGTCGGAACCGGACAATTCACCGGTCAGGGTCACGGCACCGCTGTTTGTCTTCTCCGTACCGGCGATGATTTTTAGAAGCGTTGTTTTTCCCGCACCGATTCCGCCATAAATTCCAAATACCTCACCGCGGGCGATCTCTAATTCGATATCGCGGAGCGCCCATGTGTTGTCATAGCGTTTCGACAGTTTCTCGATGTTCAATGGCATCTGATATGGATATTCGCAACTTTACGGAGCTGTTTTCGTGCAAAGAAAAGTATGCTTTTGTCATCAGATTAATGCAAGGATAGA
>JAYSZT010000072.1:0-5314 GCA_043737915.1 Acidobacteriota bacterium | reverse complement strand
GAAAGAAGAGAAACTGTAGGTTTTGTTGTGAGTAAAATTAATATGAACTATACAAAAGTTGGTATTTTGGGCGTACCGCTCGGTTTTGGTGCGGGACAGACAGGCAGCGAGCTCGGTGTGAACGCGATGCGCCTATCAAAGATCCGTGGTCGGCATCTGGTAGATCATATTCGCGAACTTGGTTTCGAGGTTAACGATCACGGAGATTCGAAGATCGTTATCCCGCAGTCAGACGAGAACGACGAGAATCCGAAACATCTCGCTGAAATGCTTGAGTCGAGCGAAAATATAATTGAGGATTTGAGGAAGATCCTACTGAATGGTGAATTTCCGATAATTCTCGGCGGTGATCACGCGATCGCTATACCGACATTTTCAGCGATCGCGGACCATTACCGTCAGCAAAATGCTGAGATCGGATTGATATGGTTCGATGCTCATGCCGACATTAATACACCTGAAACGTCGCCGTCGGGTAACATCCACGGAATGCCTCTCGCCACGATCCTCGGACACGGAAACAAAGATCTAGTCAATCTTTGCGGTTTCACTCCCAAATTAAATCCAAAATATTTTGCACACATCGGAGCTCGCGATCTGGACGAAGGCGAACGGAATCAGGTTCACAAACTAGGGCTTCGCGATAACTTTTTCACAATGAGTGATATCGACAAGCGCGGTATGGCGGCCTGTGTCGAAGATGCAATCGCGATCGCGTCCAGAGCACCGGGCGGATACGCTGTGACATTTGACGTAGACGGCATCGACCCTCGATTCGCTCCCGGTTCGGGCACTCTCGTTCGCGGCGGTGCAACATATCGCGAAGCTCACCTTACTCTTGAGATGATCGCCGCCCAGGGCGGAATGCGATCCTTCGAGATCGTTGAGGTCAATCCGTTACTCGATCAAAGTAATATTACGGTCGAACTGGCTTGCGAGCTGATATTATCGGCCTTAGGCAAAACGATCCTTTAACGATCAGCGACGTTCTAAATTCTCGTCATACATTTCTTGATAGATCCGGAAGTTTGTCATGACTTTGAAAATGTAATTCTTGGTCTCGGGAAAACCAACTTCGGAAGTAAAGATAGCGGCGTCTTTGGGTTTGGAGCGATTTAGCCAGCGGCGGGCGTTGTCTTCGCCGCCGTTGTAGCTCGCCGCAATAGCTTCGTAAAGTCCACCGAACTCGGTTTTAAGGTCGGCGATATATTCGCAACCGATCGCGATATTGATCCTTGGGTTGTAGAGATCATCCGGTTGCAAGGAAGGGAATCCGGCCTTTTTATTATATTTGAGCGCCGTATCCATAACGAGCTGGAGCAAACCGCGGGCGGCTGAGGGCGACTTAACGTCCGTCCGAAAAGAGCTCTCCTGCTTCATTATCGCGAGTATAAATCGAGGATCGATCTTATGCTTTTTCGCATACTGCAAAACCTCAACGCGGAACATTACGGGATAGTCCTTTGGAGAAACCTGAGCAATGGTTTTAACTCTGCCAGTGTTTCCTGATAATTTATCAGCCGCGAGCCCGCTGTAATAGGATGTTGCCTTATCGGGGATCGAGGCGTAGACCGCCATCGATTCTTTGCTCTTTCCGGCTTTTTCCATCGCAAAAGCTTTCAAATATTTTACTTCGTCGGGCCCTGTGATCGTGCCTGAAAATTTGTTGATGGAAAGCATTTCGTTCGCGGTCGTTTCTGCGTAGGACCACAGGCCGCGATAGATCTCCATACGAAGGCGTGCGTGTAGTGCGTTCACTTCCGTCGGCTTCCCGGAAAAACGACTCCTTGCCTTGTCGACCCAAACATTCGCCCGCTCGTATTGACCGGACTCGCGTAGAGCATCGATCGTATTAAGAAAAGCACCGTCGATACGTTCGCCGGACGGATACATTGTCGTGTATCGTTCAAAAATCTTAGCAGCCTCGGTATTTCGGCTGAGACGTACGTTGCACGAACCCTCAAAGTACAGCCCTTCGCGACCATCCTTTGTAGCCGGATATTCCTTGGATACTCTACTTAAAAACGAAATACACTTTGCGTATTCGCGTTCCCACATATAGGAACGGCCCATTCCAAAAATAGCCTTCGACATACCCGCGTCCGTAGGATAAACCTCCATTATCTTTTGAAAATGCTCGCGAGCCTCGGGGAATGCCCGATTAACCATATAAACATCTCCGCGATAAATGTGATCCGCGACCGGTAGAGTCATGAGCCTACCATTCGCGGTACGACTCATTCGATCCTTTTCTATCACGGTTTTCAAGGCGGCATCCGTCTGCTGTCCGAAAACGATGGACGAAAATACGATTGCGGCGAAAACAAGACCAAAAACTTTATCCATAATAGGCTTTCTGATGAGAGTTGCGTAAGAAGAAAGCTTACACGATTGTTAGACGAAAGAGCAACGGTCTCGGTTGCCAGGCGGAATCGCTAAAGCTGATTTGCTGAGTTTTCGTCGTTGATACGCATCGTGTTAGAATCTCGGCTTGGAGTCTTTATGAAAATTGCATTAAATGGCGCAACGACGATGCAGGCTGACCTTGAAACCGATATTCGAGCGGCAGCAGCGGCCGGATACGACCTTGTCGAACTTCGGTCTAATAAGCTTTACGACTACCTCGCGGTGCATACGGTTGAAGATCTAAACGCCTTACTTGATGACACGGGAATCGGGATTTTATCTATTAACACGCTTGAGCATATAACCTGGAGATCTGATGAGGACTATGCCGCGATAAAAGCCGAATGTGAGAAGTTGTGTGAGATATCAGCTGCGATCGGTTGTCCCTATGTGCTCTCAGTCCCCGGATCGTTGCGTCAAGGACCGAAGACAGAAAAAGAAACCGTCACCGAATCGGTTCGTGTTTTGAACGAACTGGCTGACATTGCGGAGCCTTTCGGCATCAAGATAGGTTTCGAGTTTCTTGGCGAAGCAGGGAATTCGGTTCAGACGCTGGACCTCGGAAGCCGCATTGTCGACCTCGTAGGTCGTGAGAGCGTGGGCAACGTCATGGACACGTATCATTTTTATGCCGGAGGCTCGTCATACGAGGCGATCGACAGGCTCGATCCAAAGAAGCTGTTTATTTTTCATATTAATGACGCCGAGGATCTGCCGAAGGATCAGCTTAATGACTCAAAACGACTTTATCCAGGGCTAGGCATTCTCCCCATCAAGGAGATCAAATCGCACCTCGATGGCATCGGCTACGACGGCCCGGTTAGCGTCGAGATATTCCGACCGGAGTATTGGGAGCAAGATCCGTTCGAGGTTGCCGTCAAAGCGAAAACTGCGACCGAAGAGGTGCTCGGAATAGGAAGGTATGCGGCGGGCGGGAGTTGGTAGCGAAAAACTATCGGCGAATTTATTCGGTCGTTCGTCAGTTTGTATTTACGGCAGATAAAAAATGGATAAAGTTAGGATAGGAATAATCGGAACTGGTTTTGCGGGCAATTTACATGGCCGCGTTTATGCCCGCGAAGAGCGGGCCGAGATCGCCGCTTTGTACGATATTGTTCCTGAAAAGGCAGAAAAGACGGCGAAGAGCATAGGCGGCAAAGTATGTTCTTCCCGCGAGGAATTGCTCGACATTTGTGACGCGGTACTCGTATGTACGCCCAACAAAACTCACCCGGAAATATCTACCGCCGCAGTCGCTGCGGGCAAACACGTTTTTTGTGAGAAGCCGTTCGCGATCGGCATCGAGCAAGCCCGCGAGCTATTACAGATCGCAGATGCAGGCACAGGTGTGTTTCAGGTCGGCCACAACCGCCGCTATGCTCCTGTTTACCAAAAACTAAAGGAAATGCTAGCTGCCGACAAAGCTCATTCCGCTCACGTTAAGATGAATCGAGGAGAGCTAAAAAATCCTGTCTGGACAGGAGATACCAATGTCACCGGCGGGTTTCTTTATGAAACGACGATTCATCTTTTCGATATGATGCGGTTTCAGTTCGGGGAGATCGAGGAACTTACAGCGTACGGTTCGCAACACGAGTATCCGGAACTAGACGAATTTTCGATCATCTTTAAATTTAAGAGCGGTTTTCATTGCACCTTCGCGTCTTCGTCTGACGCAAGCTGGCACTTTCCGTTTGAACGGATCGAGGTTTTCTGCCACCACCGAACGATAATGACCGAGGAAATGGAACGGATACTCGATTCTCGCGGCATGGACGCGAACTTTGAGACTACTACCTTTCACATGACGCCGTGGGATGAGCGTTGGGGCTACGTTCAGGAGGATAGAGCATTTATAAGCGCGATACTTGATGGGACACCGTCGCCCGTTACGGCGCTTGACGGCTTTAAGTCGGTCGAGTTAGTTGAATCTGTTTATAAGGCGATTCAAACCGGTGAACGAATAAAGTTTTAGAACTTTTACCAAATTGAATCGTTAAATATCGTTCGGAACAAGGCAATTTATGATCACTTGCCAAAATTGCGGTAACACAAACAATCCAGAGAGCCACTTCTGTCGATTCTGCGGCACTAAGTTCCTTGTCCAGCAACCGTTCTCGCCGGCGCAAAACAATCCATACGATTTCTCAGCTCCGAAACCGTACGCGTGGAAGACAGACGAGTTTCAAACCCAAAATGAAGCTCGAAAGACGATGAATTCCTCCGGGACGTCACCAATAAATTCTCAGTTCCAACTAGGCCAGACAGCAAACGTAGGCCAGCGACTGGGATTTCGTGCTCAGCAGGATCTGAGTCAGCCCTACCGATGTCCGCATTGTATGAGTCAGTTCCTTCCACGGATCGAACGTCGCATTTCAACCGCCGGTTGGATAACGTTCTCGCTTCTGCTCGTATTCTTTTTTCCTTTATTTTGGATCGGATTGCTTATCAAAGAAGACACGCGTATGTGTCCGAGTTGCAATTCGCGGGTTGGTTAGCGGTAATAGTATCCTTTCGGATGCTCGATCTTTATCTCTGGATTAGTGCTGGTAACCGCGATCTTATAATATCCCTTCTTCATATTGGTCGATAGATAGGTCAACGCGAATTGACGACCAAGCAGTATATTCAAATCTTTTATAAAAGGATCGAAGCTGATCGGTGCGATCGTTCCTTGAAAGAACGCCCGCCCGCCTGTTTCCTCAGATAATTTGTTCAAAGCTCCTTGACCGCCAAGGGTAACTTGCGAATTTCCGTTTTCAGAAAGTACCGATGGCGTGAAAAAGGAATATATCGCAACGCCGATTTTTTGAGCCCGAGTAATTGCCCGGTCAAAATCGACCGACTGAAAACTGCTCGCTACCGACGTTCCATTCGATGTATCAACACCGTCTGAAACTAATAAAAC
>JAYSZT010000071.1:0-2231 GCA_043737915.1 Acidobacteriota bacterium | reverse complement strand
CACCGTCGGTCACAAAGTGAAATGTAGTGCCGCCTTTCATCACAAGCGGTTCTCTGGCGTGATGTGTCAGGACAAATGTCGGCACATGATACGGCGGCTCTTCGCCCCACCAACCTTTCCAGTCTTCGTTGATCCAAGGCCCGCGGATCGGCCCGAACATATTTCGCCCAAGTATCCAAGCTCCTTTACCTGACATACTCTGAGCCGCTAAATCGTCATCGATGCCCGTCTCGCCGCCTTCGCCGCCATGCTGTTCGATGAAGGTTTTCGTCGGTAAATACCAATCCATCAAATCCCGCCCAAGCACTCCAAGCGGTTCGTCAATACTTTGGTCTGCGCCTGCCGAGAATCCATCTAGCGACATCCCGATACTTTGAACAACTACTTTTGACATAGTACTTAGCTCCTCAAATTCTGAATGATCTTCTGCTTTCTGTGTCTTTATGGTAAATCTTCTGATTCTTCAGTTCTCTGTTATCCGAGGTGCACCGGTTTTTACGTCGCTGTCTCGTTTGTAGGTTATGACTATGTTTCCGAGTCTCATCAGTTCCAATGAACGGTGATCTCATTGCACCAAACCCACAGAAAGAAGCCGGCGGGTAAAAAAAGGAGCGCTACCAGCGTCGCGGTTGCCTTTTGAAAGATCGATGTCTTTGTCGTCCAGAGAATCAGTACGCTGATCGCCAACGGGACAAGCGGAAGTCCAAAAAGGTAAAGCGATCCGACATTAAAATAACCTGCGAGAAGTGCAGATAAAACTGTCATAAATGCTGCGAGGCTAAAACGGGTTTGTGAATCGAATGCCATATTTTCACGCCTCTTGTTGGGTCATTGTTTACTAATAATCAGTTCGTCAGCTTACCTTGTTCACTCAGATTCTCAAACCCGAATCGTATCGCCGCTTCGAGAACATCGATGTTTATATCTTTTAGAGTTTTGAACCTGACGCAATACCCGGTCACACTTGCCTTGCCGAGTTGTTTTCCATAGGCTTCGGCTAAGTATTTCTTATCTTCGATACCGAGGATATAGACAGAGATCCCGGTTTTGTTTGCGGTTAAACCGATCTGATAAAACTCTCTGGATGTTCCATCAGCATATTTCATCGTGTGAAGTCCGTATCCTACACTGGGATTCGAAACTGTTTTACCTTCGTCGTTTTTTCCGTCGAGGAACCATAATTTACATCCTGGCTTTACTTGCGCAATGACGCCGTGCAGCTCTTCCATTTCACTGCGTTTTGGTTCAGGTTGGCTCGCAATATAGTTTTCGATCTGTTCTTGTACCTTCATATAAGGATCTATTATTCATTCCGTCCAATCCACGATTGCCCATCGGGATCTTGTATTTGCCACGACTCATAGCCTGACGAGTCCGCAAACAACTGGAATCGGGCGCCGCCATCAAATTCGATAAATAAATCGCTCGTTTCTTGGTCGACGGAGACTTTAACAATTGCCTTGTTGGACAACAACTTTAGGGTTTCAGTCGGAACGTCGATCGGTGTCGGTAAGCCAAACTTTTGCTCATGATCACTATGAGCAACCGCAATCCGACCGCTTGCCAAAATGCGCCACGGGGTTTCCATTGTCAAACTGCATCCTTCGCCAAAAACAAACTGCCAATTATATTCGTGCTAAATTACTTCAATACACTGACGACCTATTAAGAAATTCATAGTCACCCTTTTCCTATACTATCTTTGCGATAACGTCGCGAGCAGTTCGTTCAAGTTGTCGAATGTCGCCTCGATACCTTCCTTGAAGCCCATTGCGACCATCCGCTCTAAGCGTTCCAACGACTCGTTGTAAATGGAGATACTGACCGTTGTCGTGCCGTCCTGCTCGGTGAAATTCAGGTCCCAGTCGGAACCCGGCAATTCGAGGTTTTCCGCCGCGTCCGCGAAGGTATTGAAGATCTTGAAGTTGCTTTTCGGAGTGATCGAAGTATATTTCTGAACTGCCCAGCGTTCGTTGCCTTCCGGGCCGACCATCGCGTAAAATCTGCGGCCGCCGACCTTGAAGTCCATAACCTTCGTTCGCGACGCCCAGGGCTTCGGCGCCCACCACTGGTCAAGGAGTTCCGGTTTGGTATATGCGTCCCAGACCAGCGAAAGCCCGGCCGCAAATTCTTTGGTTATGGAGACGGTCTTCGTCTCTTTGTCGACTACAAAATCCATAGGTTGATTATTCATTGTTTTTGCTCCTTCATGGTCGCGAGCACCTCATCAA
>JAYSZT010000070.1:0-5431 GCA_043737915.1 Acidobacteriota bacterium | reverse complement strand
GAAGCCCCGCCATGCCCGACCGAAGAATACAGGACGGCGACGATGAAGATCGCGAAAATTATGAAGATGGCTGTTGATTCCATACGGAGATTATTTCTGTCCTCTGTTGTGCGTAAAGAATAGATAACCGATAAAGGAAAGAACGATAATAATAGGGAGAGCGACGAAAACAAAAAATAATGTATATGTCAGCCACTCCGGCCCATCTCCTGCTGCAAAAAAGCCATGAAATCTCGTATTCCTTCTTACCCTCAACTTACTTGCCTAATAAATTCATCCCAATCGACTAACGCCCGCTCGACTTGAAACGCGTGCCGTTCGCGTTTTTTGCGATATTTTTTACGAAGCTCAGGCGGAAGTTCCTGTATTAATCCGAACGTGATGTTCACCGGCTGAAAATTTTTCGTCTCAACATTTGAAACGTAGCGGCACAAAGCACCAATCGCTGATGTCAAAGGTGCGGTTATCATTGGCTGATTTCGGAGAACGTTAACGGCATTAATGCCGGCGAGCCAGCCGGTGGCGACGGATTCGACGTAGCCTTCTACGCCGGTGATCTGACCGGCGAAGAACAACCTCGGATCCTCACGCGTTCCTAATGTTTCGTTCAAGATCTTGGGCGAATTGATAAATGTATTGCGATGGATCTGCCCGAATTGGAGAAACTCCGCACTTTCCAGGCCGGGAATGAGTTTCAGCACACGTTCCTGCTCGCCGTAACGCAGATGGTTTTGAAAACCGACCATTCCAAACGCATCCGCCATCATATTTTCTTGCCGCAGTTGCACACAAGCCCACGGTTCCTCGCCGGTTTTCGGGTGCCGCAGACCTTTCGGCTTCATCGGGCCGAACCGCAAGGTCTCGGGCCCGCGTCGGGCGATCTCCTCGATCGGCAGGCACGATTCGAACCAGTGCGTGTCTTCAAATCGTTTCAGCGGAACCGATTTCGCATTCAGAACGGCGTCGATAAATATCTCGTACTGATAGCGATCCATCGGGCAGTTAATATAGTCGTCACCGCCCTTGTCATATCTCGCCGCCTTAAAAGCGATCGACATATCTATCGAATCAGCCGCGATGATCGGTGCGATCGCGTCGTAAAAATACAACTGATCGTCACCCGTCAGCTTCATTATTTCTTTCGTTAGAGCATCCGAAGTCAACGGTCCGGTCGCGATGATCGTGACTGGAGGGCGCGCATCCTGCTTGCCCTTCGGGATTTCAACGACTTCTTCCCTTACTATTTCAATATTCGGATGAGCCTCGACACGTTCGGTTATCATCTCGGCAAATTTCACGCGATCGACAGACAGTGCCGCCCCGGCCGGAATCTTCGTCGCGTGGGCAACCTCAAGCACCATCGAACGGCCGCGACGCAACTCTTCCTTCAGCAAATATGGAGCAGATCCGGGTTCGTCAGTTTTCAGGGAATTCGAACAGACGATCTCAGCCAGATGTTCCGTCCGATGGGCGGGCGTTTCGACAACCGGGCGCATCTCGAAAAGGCGAACTTTCACCCCACGCTCCGCCGCTTGCCAGGCCGCTTCAACTCCGGCGAGGCCGCCGCCGATGACGTTAATTACTTCGTTCATTACCTTGATTATAAATGAAAAGTGGAGCGAGTTCAGAATCAGAACAATTGAACCAGGGAAAATTTTAGATATTGGATCGCAGCCGAACAAAAAAAGGTAAGCGATATCGATCGCTTACCTTTTTTTGAAGACCTGAATTACGAACTATACGTCAGTGTTTTCGCCCTTCGACTTGCTCATACCGGTTGCGGCTTCCGCCTGCGGCAGAGGCAGTCCGATAGCATCAGCATTTATCGAGGGTTCGTTGTCAGTCGTATCGTCCTTCGGATCGGAGATGATCAATTTGCCGGACTGTTTGATGAACGACAGTATCTCTTTCTCCTTATCGAATCCGACGAGGACCAAATCACCCGTTTCAACCTGTTGAGTCGCAACCAGATTCGACAATGGGTAAACAAGGAATCGTTCGATCGATCGCTTTAGGTGGCGTGCTCCGTATTTAAGATCGATGCCCTCGCTAAGCAAGAATTCTTTCGCTTCGTCAGTGCATTCAAAAACGAATTTCGTCCCCGCCGACTCGGTGATCCGGTTTTGAACCGACCTCAGTTCGATATCGAGGATCTGCCGCAGGTGATGTTCCTTGAGGCTGCGGAAAACGACCACCTTATCGATACGATTCATAAATTCGGGTGAGAATTTACGCTTCGCCGCTTCGAGTGCGGTGCGATAGATCTTAGTATCTATCTCGTTGTCATCCCGAGCCTTGTCCGATTTCGTCGGGGCAAAGCCGATGCCGCCCGAGATCATTTCGGACATCTCGCGAGCACCGAGATTTGAGGTCATGATAACGACCGTTCTAGAAAAATCGACACGACGATTATCGCCGAGCGTCAGCGTCGCTTTGTCCAAGATCCCAAGAAGAAGTTGCCAGAGCGAATCAGATGCCTTCTCGATCTCGTCGAAGAGAACAAAGGTCAATTTCGTGTCCTCGGTGTGGGCCTTGTCGAGATTTTCCTGCGTGAGCATCGGAGCGGTCTCTCGGTGGCCGAGGTATCCTGGAGGTGAACCGATCAGTTTGGCGATCTCGTGCGAGTGTTGGAACTCGGCACAATCGATCTTGACAACGGTGTACGGTTCGTTGAACAGAACCTCAGACGCGGCCTCGACAACGCGGGTTTTACCCGAGCCGGTTGGCCCGAGAAAAAGCATCGTGCCGATCGGGCGCGACGGATTGTTCATTCCCGCAAGATAGATCTGAAACAGACCGCTCATTCGGCGAACCGCGCGTTCCTGTCCGACAATTTGCCCAAGAAGTTTATCCTCAAACTCCCCAGCCCGAACACTCTTGCGTTCCGGGTCGAGCAAAACTCCGCTTTCGACTCTATCGCTACTTACTGCCGTTTCCTGCTTCATCTTCTTATCTCCTCGCCGGAGTCTGGCACTCCGATTACCTCAAAGACGTTCCCACTCAACTTATTTGCCCAAATTGAACGGCAAATATGTCGTCTATAATGATGATATCAAAAGATTTTTCGTTGGCTGGACTTTGATTACTGGAAGGGCTAGCCCAGAGGGTTTGGCAACGGGTATGAAGGCCCGTCCCATAAATAGAAATAGCACACCCGCTGACGGGTGTGCAACTTAAAAGAAGAGGAGAACTTAAACTTTTTTTGGAACTTACGTGTTAATCGTAATATTCTAGGCCGAGATGCGTTATCAGATCTTCGCCCATCATATGCCGCAGAGTATTTTTCAACTTCATTAGCTGAATAAAAATATCATGCTCGGGGTAAAGCCCTGGAGCAGTTTGCGGTGCTTTGAAATAGAAGGAAAGCCATTCCTGAACGCCTTTCATCCCGGCACGCTGAGCAAGATCCATAAACAATGCCAGGTCGAGAGCTAGCGGCGCGGCGAGGATCGAATCACGGCAGAGAAAGTTCACCTTGATCTGCATCTTATAGCCAAGCCAGCCAAAGATGTCGATGTTGTCCCAGCCCTCTTTATTATCACCACGCGGCGGGTAGTAATTGATCTTCACAACGTGCGAAAAATCTCCGTAGAGATCCGGGTAAACGTCAGGCTGAAAAATGTGTTCAAGCACCGACAGCTTCGAAACTTCTTTCGATTTGAAATTATCCGGGTCGTCAAGCACTTCGCCGTCGCGATTGCCCAGAATGTTTGTTGAATACCAACCATCGAGGCCGAGCATTCTTGATTTCAAGCCGGGAGCGAGGATCGTTTTCATCAGCGTCTGACCGGTTTTAAAATCTTTACCACAGATCGGCATTCCGGTTTGCTCGGCGAGAGCCGTCAGAGCGGGAATATCGACCGTGAGATTTGGAGCTCCGTTGGCAAACGGAACGCCTGCTTTCATTGCCGCGTAAGCATAGATCATAGACGGAGCGATGCGTCCGTCATTATCGTACATTGCCTTTTCAAAGGCTTCAATGGAGGTGTGAACCTCAGATTCCTCGATATAGATCTCGGTCGAGGCGGCCCAAACCATCACCAGACGGTCGCAGCCATTTTCGGATTTGAACTTAGCGATGTCGGCGATCAACTGCTCGGCGAGCTCCATCTTGTTCTTGCCGGTTTTAACATTCTCGCCGTGGAGCCGTTTGACGTAATTCTGTTCGAAAACGGCCGGCATCGGCTTGAGGCTCGATAGCGGTTCGGAAACTTGATTTAAGAGGTCTTTATCGAGTACGCCGGCATTCATCGCGGCATCGAAGGCGTTGTCGTGGAAGATATCCCACGCGCCGAAGACGATGTCTTCGAGCTGTGCGAGCGGCACGAAATCGTTTATTTTCGGGCTGCGATTGTCAGTCCGCTTGCCTAACCTGATCGTGCCCAACTGCGTCAGGCTTCCGACCGGCTGCGAAATTCCGCGCTTTATCGCCTCAACGCCGGCGACCAGGGTCGTACTGACCGCACCAAGTCCAACCAATAAGATTCCAAGCTTACCCTCAGCCGGAGCGATCTCCACACCCTTTTCTATCATTGATTCCTCCAAGAAATATAATGAAAAGAATAACTTTACAATGATGTTAAGGCAACTTCGCCAACCGAATTGTGGTTACGCCGAGCCGAGGGTAATCCGGCAGAAACTAACTGCAATAAACTCGGTAATTGATCTCTTGGAAGATATTATCGCGGTTTTCGATCTCAGTCAGGATATCTAGATCTTCGTGACCGAGACTTACCGAAGGTTGGCTCGTGATCCGGTCAAGCATTTTCGCAAGCATATCAAACCGATGGATGTGCGACTGAAAGCGTCTCGACGAGTACTCGACCGTCGTTCCCTGATAGATCTGAAATGCCCAGTCGGAGGATTGAGCAAGTAGAAGTTCGCGTGCAAGTTGGTTCAAGATGCGAACCGGCAGGTCTTCCTTATTTGAGCCAAGGTAAGAGAACCGGTCGGCGTAATGGGTCATTTTCCGCTCGGCATCGTGCTGGTACGGGTACATCCACGAATTCCCTTCGTTTATCCAGACCTTGTAATAGCCATTCTCGCCCCAGCTTGACGCCGTCGGCTGCTGGATCTGGATCGGCAGCCCGGAATCGAGAAAATCGCCCGGTGTGATGCATTCGATCTCGTTTTGATCGAAGTGGATCTTCTTGAAAAAGAAGTCGATGAATTGCGGACCCTCGAACCACCAGTGTCCGTAGAGCTCAGCATCATAAGGTGAAACCACAAGCGGCGGATGGCCGTCGAACGTCTCGCGAAGTTTGTGTGCTTGCTTGATGCGTTCGCCGATGAAATGCATCGCATTTTCGGAGGCCTTTTCGCGGGCCAGAGCCGGATCGTACGGCGCCTTTTGATCCTGCTCGACATCGCGACCCGTGATTCGGTGATATTTCAGGCCGAGGTGCCGCCGACTGCCGTCTTCGTGAAGATG
>JAYSZT010000069.1:0-2253 GCA_043737915.1 Acidobacteriota bacterium | reverse complement strand
CTGTTATCTGATCTGCTCCGTATTCCGGTTGTGCTTTAGCCAATTTTGAAACCTCTTTTTGAAAGTACCTTAATCTATCTGCGTCTTTGTTCGCGGGTTTTTGTTGTTCATTGTAAGCAACAGTAGAACCGTAAATAACGCGAAATACAAAATCTAATTATAGCATTTTCTTAACAATAAAAACAGGCCGGAAAGGCAATCAATATCTCGTATTTATAACGGTTTAGCGGTTCCGGTACTGACCGTAAAGACCGATGCGTTCGAAGCGAATTTTTCGACGAAGCTTTCCTTTGAGGTGGTGACAAAAGTCTGGGTCTTTCCGTCAAGATATTCCAAAAGCTGGCCGATTCGGTTGTAGTCTAGCTCAGCATCAATATCATCAAGCAAAAATAGCGGATACTCGCCGTGCGTCGCCTGATAAACGGCGATATTAGCGAGCTGGAGCAGGAGTAGTGCGGACCGCTGCTGTCCGGCCGATCCAAACTTGCGCAGATCATGTCCGTCGAAGCTGATATCCAGATCGTCGCGATGCGTGCCGATCAGTGAATGCCCGGATACGATCTCAGCCTGAACTCGAAGTTCAAGCCGCTCAGCAATTAACGCCTCATATTCGGCGAGGTCGCCTTTGCCTTCAAGGGATGAAACGTAGCGTATCGAAAGCTCTTCGCGGCCAAAGAGTTTTTTCTCAAGCACGCCATTTACCCTTTCAACAAAACGCATTCGGGCGCGATGTATTCGAGACGCCAATGCCGCCAGTTGCTCGTTCCACGGAGCAAGCAGGCCGGCGGTTTTATCTACGGTATACTCCTCGTCACGTGCCCGCTGGAGTAGTGCATTTTTCTGTTTAATGACACGGCTATAATTAGAGAATGTCTGAATGAACGGTGGGTGAAGCGACACGATCCCGGCGTCCAAAAAGCGACGCCGGGCGTCCGGTTGACCGCGGACGATCTCAAGTTCGTCGGCATTAAAAACTACTGCGTGTAACTGTCCGAGATAACCATGGACTGTTTCTTTTTTGTCATTGATCGTAAGTGATTTCGTGTTTCCTTGTATCGATACCTGAAGTTTTCTCGTGATCTCCGGCGACTCTTCCACCATCCCGCTGACGATCGCCAATGCCTCGTCAAAGTTAACTGCATCTTGCAGTTTATTCGTACGAAATGACCGCGTCGATGCCAGCAGGCCGATAGCCTCGAGCCAGTTCGTTTTGCCTTGTCCGTTTTCGCCAAAAAGTATATTCAGGCCGCGACCACAGGTAAGTTTTCCATGAATATTACGAAAACCGTATCCCTCGACCGACAATAAGTGCATTCTTCGATGTTAACATGTCTAATTTTCTGATGAATTCCCAGATATTTTTTCTGGTAATCCTTCTTGAATAGTTGTATCTTATAGATGGAGTGTTAAAACACTTTTAACTCCTACCAACATGAGACAACTATTAATCCTTACCATCACCGCATTGCTCGCCGTTTCTGCTTTCTCCCAGACAAGCCTAAAAACGGGTGAGGCAGCTCCGACATTCTCGTCCCAATCACTCGAAGGTAATTCGTATGACCTCTCAGCTCTGAAAGGATCGGTGGTCGTAATGACATTTTGGTCGACACGGTGTGCGATCTGCCACAGCGAGATCCCGAATCTGAACCGATTTACGACTCGATACGAAGGAAAGAATGTCGTTTTTCTGGCCTTGACCATGGAAAACGAGGAGAAGATCGCGCCGTATCTTCGTTCAAATCCGTTCAAGTTTCAGATACTTCCGAACAGTTTCGGCGTTCTTCTGCAATACGCCGACCGGACAAAGGAAGGCAATATGAATATGGGCTTTCCCGCATTTTACGTTGTAGATCAGGCGGGACAGATCGCCTATCGGGCAAGCGGTTACGACAAGACCGGCTCAATTGCCGCTGCAATCGATAAACTGATCGCTAATTAACCGATCCGCTTCTCATTGATCCGACTATATTCAGGATACCCGCGTGCTTCGTCGCTTTTGTGTCTCAATGATCTCAGAGTCGGAACTTGAGACTGAATGAACCTGCAAATCGTGATCTCGAAAGTAATTCGCAACGATAAGTTTCGTCGAGCGGACAGCAAAATAGCAGAAGTATTTGTCACTCGCACCGGGTTTAGGGTATATTCTCATATCACCTCTTAATGCGGAGAGGTAGTATAATTGGTAATGCAGTAGTCTTGAAAACTACCGGGAGTGATCCCTTGCAGGTTCGAGTCCTGTCCTCTCCGCCACTT
>JAYSZT010000068.1:0-5464 GCA_043737915.1 Acidobacteriota bacterium | reverse complement strand
GAGGCTGGTTACACGATCTGCACCGGTGGTTATCTCGGTGTGATGGAGGCGGCCTCTCGTGGTGCTAGGGAAAAAGGCGGTCGCGTCTATGGCATTGTCATGAATCAATTTAAGTCTGAGCCAAATCGATATCTAACTGACAAGGTCGCGAGCGATCATTTTTATGACCGATTACAAAATCTGATAACCCGGTCTGTTGGGTTTGTCGCATTTCGTGGCGGAATGGGAACAGTTACCGAGATCTCACTCGTCTGGAACAAACTGCAAACAAAAGTTTTGGGGAGCCGTCCGTTAATTCTTGTAGGCGATTGCTGGCCGCCGATAGTGGAAGCGTGGCAAAAATCCCTTGCGGTTAGCGATTCGGATGTATCGATCCTCGACTTTGCCGAGGATGCAGCCCAGGCCTGTGACATTTTAATGAAAAAATCGAAGGAAGTAACCGTATGAATTGTCCCAAATGTGAAATGAGCCTTATCGACGGGGCGAAATTCTGCGGCTCTTGTGGTTTTACGATCACATCTGAAGCGCCGCAAACTACGCCAGCGGCACCCGCGTTCCAGCCTCAATCGGCAAATCCTCCCGCGAACGGAGCCTTTAAGTTCGACGTGGACGGTCGCGGGCAAGGCCGTGGCTATACTTGGGAGATCAAGTATCAAGGAGCCTTCGCACTGGCGGTCGTAAACCTTCAACCCGAACAGGCGATCTCGGCGGAAGCCGGTGCGATGGTTTCGATGTCGGCAAACGTCGATCTAAATTCGGAGATGAAGGGCGGAGTTTTCGGTGCGCTGAAACGGGCAGTCGGCGGCGAGTCTGCATTTGTCTCCACTTTCACCTCCAAAGGTGGCCCTGGAGAAGTTACTTTCGCTCCGGGTGCACCCGGCGATGTGGCGGGAATCGAAATGAACAACCAGACGTTTATGGTTCAGTCGAGCTCATATCTAGCCGGCGACACTAGTCTGGTGGTTGATACGAAATTCGGCGGGGCCAAGTCCTTTTTCGGCGGCGAAGGTCTTTTCGTATTGCACGTTTCAGGTGCTGGTTTGCTATTAGTCTCATCTTTCGGAGCGATCCACCGGAAAGTTCTCAAACCGGGCGAACGATACGTTGTCGACACCGGACATCTGGTCGCGTGGGAAGGTCATATGCAGTATCAACTGCGAAAAGCAGCAAGTGGTTTCTTCAAGAGTATGCTTAGCGGCGAAGGTATGGTCGCAGAGTTCACCGGTCCCGGAGAGATTCTGATCCAAACGCGAAACCTCGCAGCGTTTGCAGGACTCTTAAAACCATTTTTCCCGACGCAGGGCGGTAGCGGTGGCGGATTTAGTTTTGGTAACTAAATCATGACAGCACAATCTTTTGAATGATCAAGCCACACTTCCGGGCTCCACAGATGGCGGCGAAACGCGAATCGCGGCCAGCGTAGTATCTCGCGGTGTTGCGATCGGTCAGGCTGTTTGTCTCTACGGACGAAAACGACAATTCTATCGTATTGCACTGAACAGTGCTCAGATCGACCCGGAGATCGAAAGGCTCGATTTTGCGGTTAAGGCAGCGACGCAGCAACTAGCCAGCCTGGCCTATCCAAACGTCGAAGGGTTGCCGGATATCGTATCGGACATATTCGATGTTCACTTGCTAATAATTCAGGAGTCCTCTCTTGTTCAGAGCCTAAAAGGAGCCATCAAAACAGACAAGGTCAATGCTGAATGGGCGATAAAAACCGTTTCTGAACATTATCTCGCTCGATACCGAGAGATTCCCGAAGGTCACCTAAAGGAAAAATCAGTAGATATTGAAGATGTGACCGAACGGATTCTAAACGCTCTATATGATGAAGAATCAGTTCCGAGGCTTCCTGAGAACGCCATTATTATTGCATCCGAGATAAGACCGTCGACCTTGATGGAATTTTTTAATGATCATCCCGCCGGGCTGGTAACCGAACACGGAGGTTGGACCTCGCACGCTTTCATCATGGCACGAGAAATGGGAATTCCTGCCGTTTCCGGAATCAAGAACGTACTCCGCCAGGTCAAAACGGGGGAATTCGTAGCGGTGGATGCACTTAACGGTAGTCTAATTTTCCGGCCAAATATAGAAACGCAAGCGACACTTGAGTCGCTCATCGAGAATAGATCAGAATTAGAAAGAGACCCAAAGCTGGTCTCCGGCATTGTCAAGACAATTGATAACCGAGAGATTATCATTGCGGCGAACGTCGACAAACCAGACCTCTGCCGTCGAGCAGTCGAGATCGGTGCTAGCGGCATAGGGTTATTGCGTACGGAATATTTGTTTGAGATTCTTCATGGCTTGCCAGATGAGAATACGCAGTTCAAATCATTTCAAGAGGTAGTGGAATCGGCGGCCGGTAAAACGATTCGGATAAGGACCTTTGATCTGGGAATCGACCAGATATCTACGAAAACCGGCGGTTCTGAAAAGAATCCGGCCTTAGGATTAAGGGCGATTCGCTTGAGTCTTTCAGACGAAGATAGTTTTCGAATCCAGCTCCGCTCGATTCTTCGTGCGTCTTTTGAAGCCGACGTTCAGATAGTATTGCCGCTTATCTCTGACATCAATGAGATAATTCGAACAAAGGCCATTATTGAAAGCGAGTATGAAAATCTCTCTAGGGATTCGATCCAGTTTGGAAAGCCTACGATCGGGGTTATGGTCGAGGTTCCGGCAGCCGTGATTTGCATCGAGGAGATCCTTCAACTCGTCGACTTCGTTTGTCTCGGAACGAATGACCTTGTGCAATATCTCGTAGCCGTAGACCGCGATAACGAGTCGATTGCTGACCGCTATCAAACCCTTCACCCGGCAGTGATACGCTCCGTGAAAATCGTCCTCGATGCTGCTCGCTCGGCAGGAATTCCCGCAACCGTTTGCGGCGAAATGGCCGGTTCGCCATTTTACACTCCGCTTCTGGTCGGTCTCGGGGCCACCGACCTGAGTATGAATCTCCACTCGATAAGCGAAGTTCAGAAGATCATAGAAGGAATCGCTTACTCCGACACCGTTGAACTCGCTGATAGTATTCGAACGTCGAAAACCGCTTTCGAAACGGAAGAAAGACTAAGAGAATTCTATCTGGAAAAATGGCCGGACCTATTTCCTGCGGACCTTTTGTCACCAAACAAGACAAAACCTTCCGAAATCTTGCCCAAAAACTAGAATCTCACGCTCTTTATCATTTTATTTGTAATGCCGTTGAAAAATTACGTAGAGTGACTTACCACTCGGCTATATTCTTGTAACAAGTATTTAATTGTTCAACATATTTTGTTATACTTTCCAAGCCTTGCTATGAGGCACGCTGGGCAGTCGCTGTTCGTGAAAGCGAAGAGAGGAAAGTCCGAACACCATAGGGCAGCGAGCCGGATAACGTCCGGGAACGTGGCGAAAGCCGCGTGACGACAAGTGCAACAGAGAGTAAACCAGCCTCGATTCGTTGGGGTGATGGGTGAAAGGGTGAGGTAAGAGCTCACCGGCGTGTGCTGGTAACAGTCGCGGCCAGGTAAACTCCTCGTGGTGCAAGATCAAATAGGGAATTGCGTAATTTGTGCGGCCCGTACAACGCTTCTTAGGAAGCCGCAGATTCCGGGTAGATCGCTTGAGCCGTCGGGTAACTTCCGGCCTAGATGAATGATTGCCGTTCGCCGCAAGGCGAATACAAAATTCGGCTTACAGGCGTGTCTCATAGTTTTTGGCACATTTTTTATTTTCCGCAAACAGGAGAAAAATCCTAGATATGGCTAACCGTAAAGGTGTATTTATCGGAGCTTACGTTCCAAACGAATTGAAAGAATCACTTCGCCGCCGAGCTGCGGGCGAACATCGGACGCTTTCACAGGAGATCACTCGAATATTGGTGGAGGCCGTTCACGGAAAGGGTTTGCCCGCCGGAAGCGTTGATAGGCGAGACGGCGTCGTTATTCCACGACGTCGTGCGACAGATCCGCCGATTCGCCGCCGTGCCGAGGATCTACCTTATATAGCTCCTGGCGAGAAGAAATAGGTTTTATTTTGCTTTTGTATCTTGCGTCGCTCACTTCTTCGTGGGCGACGCTTTTCTGTTGGTGAGTGCTTTTTGCTAAACTAGAATCAATGAATTCAAGGATACTAACAGTTGCCATTCTCGCGGCGATCGCCGGATCGATCGGTGGATTTCTACTTGCGAACGGCCTCAATCGATCAACCCTCAACGCATTAAAAGCTCAGCTTGACAAAAAGACCGCGACCCCTGCGGCCACTACCGGGTCGTCGGCTAATCCTAACGATCTAAACGTTAGTGCGGAGGATATACGATCTAAGATCGCCGAGGCAGATGCGAATCCGACCGATCTCGCTTATCAAAAAAGTCTCGGCCGAGGACTTTACCGATTCGCTACCGTTAAAAAAGACACAGAACTCGTTCAAGAAGCGACGAGACTTTTGATCCGGGCTAACTCGCTCGACCCAAAGGATTACGAAATCTTGGTTGATCTGGGCAATGCACACTTTGACACAGGTTACTTTAAAAAAGATCCGGCGAGTTTTAAGTTGGCCCGTGAAACATATGAAAAGGCGATGGCTATTAAGCCGAATGATGCCGATGTAGTGACGGATTACGCCTTGTCGTTTTATGTGGATGAGCCGGGCGACCTGAAACGGGCGGTGGCAGAATTTCAAAAAGCTTTGAAGATCGAGCCGAAGCAGGAACGTGCGCTTCAATTCCTAACCTCTACCTACATTCGCGGATCTGATTTTGCTGCGGCGCAGAAAACGCTTGACCAACTAAAGTCTGCAAATCCGAAAAACGATTCGATTCCGGATCTGACAACACAGATCGAAACTCGAACATACACTCCGCAACAATGAGAGAAGCCCTAGTTATCCTCATCGTTTTACTGATCCTGATCGCTCTTACTGCTTACAAATATCGCAGGCAGATCGGAACGATGATCAGCGTGGGCAAAATGATCAGGGACGCGGCCACAGGGAATGCCAATCGTCGAGAGTCGATCGGTGCTGAACCAATTGCGTCGGGCAATTTGGTGAGTTGCACCAAATGTGCGACTTGGGTTCCTGAGTCGAAAGCGATCAAGTTTGGCGGGAACACCTTCTTCTGCACGGACGCTTGCCTGCAGCGGTCGATCAAATCGGTGTAGTTAAATAAATTTCGCCAGATACCAAGCGATTATCTGATCGCCAAATAACAACGCAACAATTGAACCGATTCCGAGGAAGATGCCAAACGGTATTTGCGTTTGCATGTCCTTTTCCTTTTGCCGGGCGATGACGATAACACCGGCGATGGCTCCGGTAAATGCACCGAGGAATATCGTCAATATCGTCAATCGCCACCCAAGCAAAGCTCCGATGCCGAGAAGTAGTTTGACGTCGCCGAGTCCCATCGCGTCGACTCCCCGCAAAGCCTTCCATATTGAACCGATCAACCACAGCGAACCACCGCCGA
>JAYSZT010000067.1:0-5472 GCA_043737915.1 Acidobacteriota bacterium | reverse complement strand
GTCGCCCGGGTTTAACAACGTGCAGGCGGCGTTGAAGAGTGCCTGTTTACCGCCGCACGCCGCCGCGACCTCATTAACCTTTACATCCGCACCGAACTTTTCAGCGTAAAACTCGACGATCGCATTCCGGAAGTCCAGCATCCCGGCTGTAGCGGTGTATTTCGTCAACCCTTTTTGCATGCCTTCCCACGCGTATTGTTTTATAAATTCCGGCGTGTCGAAATCGGGTTCGCCGACCGAGAGGTCGATCACGTCGATCCCGCGGGCACGCATGTCGGCGGCGGCAGCGGCGGCGATCAGCGTTGATGAACCTTTCATCAGGGCTACGTTGTCCGATACGGGGAAAGTCATAAGAGACATCTTAACGCAAAGTCGCAAAGTCGCAGAGACGCGAGGTGAGAATTGATTTAAAACGAATTTCTTTTTTGGCTTTGCAATCTAGTTTCTTTCGGTTAAATCGATTTTCCGAGCTTTTCCCGCATTCGGCGTTCGACCAGATCGGGGATCAGGCCTTCGACGCGGCCGCCTAATTCGAAGACCTGTTTCATAAGCGTAGATGAAACGTAGGAGTATTCCTCGCCCGCCATGAGGAAAACGGTCTCGATGGTTGGTTCGAGACGGCGGTTCATCAGTGCCATTCGGAGTTCGTACTCGTAATCACTGACGGCTCTTATTCCGCGAACGATAGCTGTCGCGCCCGAACGCTTCGCAAAATCAGCGGTCAGGCCGGAAAAACTATCGACCGTGAGCACGCAATTTCCCGTCTCGACTGATGGCAAGACCTCGCGGATCATTTCGCAGCGTTCCTCGACCGAGAACATCGGGTGCTTATCCGCGTTATTGAGGACGGCGATAATGATCTCGTCAAAAAGCGGCGAACTGCGCTTGATGATGTCGAGGTGACCGCTCGTCAGAGGGTCAAATGAACCGGGAAAGATAGCTCGTCGCATAAATGGTGAAAAAATGTAGTTACAATGTAATTACGAAGTGTAATTATTTTGTCGCTGCTGCGAGAAATGGCTGTAAAAACTTGCAGATCGGTGCTATTATTCTGGTATCGCAAATTAGCTTATTACTTGCTCTTCAGCGTGATAAACATAGCATAAGATCGGACATGAATAAAACCGGACAGCCAGCAGCATTTTACGACCTCGAAGGGACATTGGTCAGCACCAATCTCGTTCACACGCTTGCCTTCTACGCGAAGCGCCAGCAAGGATTGTGGCAAACGGCGAAAAAAAGCGTTGGAACGCTCGCCAAGCTGCCGTTTTTCGGTATCACCGACTTCTATTCGCGGAACGTATTTAATGAGGTTTTCTTCAAAAGCTACGAAGGCTTTTCGCAAGATCGACTGCGTTATTTTTCAGAAGAGCTTTTCGAAGAGGTTCTGAAACCGGCGATCTTTCCGGGCACATTCGATCTGATCAAGTCGGGTAAAAAGATCGGCCAGCGGCAGGTAGTGCTGACCGGTGCTCTCGATTTCACGATCGAAAAGATGATGGACTACCTCGGCATCGACGATTACGTCGCCAACCGGCTCGAATTCGTCAACGGCTACGCCACCGGCCGCGTCCTGCCTCCCGTCATGGCATCCGCCACCAAAGCACAGTGGATCCGCGAATACGCCGAACGCGAAAACATCAACCTCTCCGACAGCTACGCCTATTCCGATTCGATCTCCGACCTGCCGATGCTGTCTATCGTTGGTCACCCGGTCGCGGTCTCGCCTGATTTCAGGCTAAAGCAAGCGGCAATGCAGCATGACTGGGCAGTTTTAGATTTGAAGTGAGGGCGTATGCAAACGACAAAGGCAGAGATCATTGAATTGATAAAACGTTTGCCGCTTCATGAGAAGAGGAATATTTATACGTGGCTTGAAAACCAAATTCCGAAGACTCAAGAGGACTTTGACAAATTGAATGAAGAACGCAGGTGGCTTGACCGGCATTATGAAGCGTATGTAAACCAGTGGATTTGTCTTAACGGTGACCAATTGATTGCAGCAGATATTGACTTTGAAGTTGCCTTCAAAAAGGCCGTTGAGGGAGGAATTGAGTCTCCGAATCTTTCGTTCGTTGAAGATGAGCCGAGATTCTATTTCTCAGGTGGCCTTGAAGCCCTTCCCGATTGAGTTTGGGACGCTCTGACCGCATGAATTTTAAAGTTACCAAATGTAATAAGCGAACGCTTTTTTTACGACTCGAATGATAAACAAGACGCCCCGCCAACTTGAAAGAGAAAGAATCAAGAATATTTTGGTGGCCGACAGACCGACCACTTTGAGCGGGTATGTTCAATCTTTTGTAAAAATACATAACTCAGGAGGGCCGATAAGGCTGAGACACTTCTTCGAGGTGATAGATGAACTAAACTTGAAAGTTGTAGTTAATGGTAAGGGGTTCGATGTTGAAGCGTGTGGACTACGACCGATTCTGGAAGCAAAGATCGGCTATTCGGAATTTGACGTTGACTTCCATAACGCGGCTGCAACCTACCCTGATTTCTCGCACAGTGAGGCGTACGTTTACGTTAGACAATTCGTAGAGAAATATGGGAACTCGTATGGCGACGAATATTCCAATTTTATCCTTTTAATGAAGAATCGAGGCTGTGAATTTTCCGATGGCGAATTGCGATTTTTTGTTGAAGAAGAGTTTCGAAATCAAAAGGTAGAGAAAGTGCGATCCCTACTTTTGCTTCGGGCGCCTTCCCATGACCGAAAGGACATCATCGATACTTATTTAACATACTGGCGGATTGACGATATTGACTCGATGTCAGGGCTAGGCAAGGCTCTGAAAGAGCAAGGATTGTGGTTTGATGGCTTAGAAACATTGAAGTCCGAGATCACCGGTATTGAACGGGAACGGGAGCTTGAAGCATTTGAGTCACAACTGAAAGGGAACGTTTCCGAAGAAGCCTACGATGTTAATGAGACATTCTTGATTAATGAAGGTTTTCGCACTGCGGCGGCAAAACACCCAGATTTTCCCGAAAGTGAAGCATATCTTTATGTTCGGCAGTTCGTGAAAAGGTATGGCGGAAACGAATCAAAAGACGATTTGTCCAAACTTCAGATCCTTCTTAGCAACCGAAATTGGCGTCTTTCACTGGGCGAGTTGATGTTTTTTACAGAAGAGGAACATCGGAAACAAAGTCGTCAGAGAATTAAAGATAAGGTTTTAAGTAATTGTCCACAAAATAGAAAGGAATTAATCGAATCCTACCTAGACTTCGTACATAGTGACGACGTTGACGGCCTTGAAATCTTGGTCGAGATATTCCAGGAAAAAGGTTTGGTTTTTGAGGATGTAACCGCCTTGGGTTCCGAAGTAACCGAAGTGGCCAATGAAATAGAACTGCGACTTTTCGAAGAGAGGTTGGCCGCCGAAAGCGAAGTGATTGCAATAGGAGACGTCGACCAGCTAGGTGGGTTTGAATTCGAAGGTTTCTTAAGGACACTCTTCGAAAAAATGGGGTATCGAGTTGAGCAAACCCGACTTTCGGGCGATCAGGGAGCGGACTTAGTTGTCGTTAAGTTCGGCGAAAAGACGGTCATTCAGGCAAAGCGATCCCAGGGGAGTATCGGAAACTACGCAGTCCAGGAAATCATGGGAGCGATAAGTCTCTATCAGGCGGACTATGGCATGGTCGTGACGAACAACTATTTTACTCAATCAGCAAGGGATCTTTCGATTCCAAACAATATCGGACTAATTGACAGAGAAAAGCTTGTAGACCTAATTAACAAGTACTGGTAGAAATATGGCATTGCAACTACGCAGAAAAACACACGAATCGATCGTTTATATTGATAAAGACTCGGCGCCGCGGATTATGCCGTTTGGTGAGGACTTTATTATTGAGGACATTCCGGTGGGGACGCGGGTGATATATCCGAATCCGCCGATCAAGGGTTTGCCTAATCGTGAGGCGGCGATCCGGTACGCGGTGAATCATCCGCTCGAGATGGAACCACTTTATGCGCTGCTCGAACCGGGCATGCGGGTGACGATCGCGATGGACGACATTTCGCTGCCGCTGCCCCCGATGGCGATTCCGGACATGCGGCAGACGATGCTTGAGGTAGTGCTGGACATGTGTTCGGCGAATGGCGTCGATGACATTCACCTGATCATCGCGAACAGCCTCCACCGCAAAATGACGGCGTGGGAAATGAAGCGGATGGTCGGTGCGGACATCTATAACGAATATTACCCCGACCGATATTACAATCACGATGCCGAGGACGACGACAATCTGTTGACGCTCGGCCACACGCGGCACAATGAACCGCTGCGGGTGAACAAACGTGCGATCGAGAGCGATCTGCTGATCTATCTCAATATCAATCTCGTCCCGATGGACGGCGGTCACAAATCGGTCGCGGTCGGGTTGTGCGATTACGAGAGTTTGCGTGCCCACCACGAGCCGCAGACGATCCGCGATTCGAATTCGTACATGGATCCGCCGGCTTCGGTTTTGAATCACAAAGTTATTCGTCTCGGGGCGTTGGTCGATGAGAATTGTAAGGTTTTTCACATCGAGACGGCTCTGAACAATAAGATGTTCTCTGACGGTTATGACATTTTGACGCGAAATGAGGACGAATTCTCATTTGGCGACCGGATGAAATGGGAGGCGATGAAGCGGACTTTCTCAAACCTTCCGCGTGCTGCGAGACGAAAATTACTGCATGCGATCCCGGCTCAGTACGAATTGATCGCCTGTTACGCGGGCAAGACCGAGCCGGTCCACGACAAGATCCTAGAGAAGAATTATCAGCAGTACGAGATCCCGGTCAAAGGCCAGTGCGACATCCTGATCTCCGGCATCCCTGACATTTCGCCGTACAACGTCTATTCGGCCTTGAATCCGCTGCTGGTGCAGGTGATGGCGCTTGGGTATCACTTTAATATGTACCGGAACAAGCCTTTGCTGAGAAAAGGCGGCGTGATGATCATTACGCACCCGTGTTTTGACGAGTTTGATCATAATTTTCACCCGTCGTATATCGAATTTTTCCATCGGTTATTGCCGGAATCGCGAGATGCATTCTACCTGCGTGAAAAATACGAACGTGAGTTCGCTTCGAATCCCGCATACATCGAAATGTACCGCCGCGGCAACGCTTATCACGGAGCTCACCCATTTTTCATGTGGTACTGGGGCGAAAACGGCCGCCAGCACGTTGGCAAGGTCATCGTCGCCGGTGCCGAAAACGCCCACGTCCCCGAAATGCTCGGCTGGGAACGTGCCGACAACCTAACCGAAGCCATCGCCATGGGCCGCAGCTACATGGGCCGCTCGGCGGAGATCACGATGCTCCATCAGCCGATCATTGGGTTGTGTAATGTGAGCGATTAGGAATATCGACAAGGCAGATTGTTGAATTATGAAACGATGCCCTGAATGCAGACGGGATTATTACGACGACACACTGAGTTTCTGTCTGAATGATGGGGCTGAGCT
>JAYSZT010000066.1:0-5472 GCA_043737915.1 Acidobacteriota bacterium | reverse complement strand
CGGGCGGTTGCAAACCTTGCGGGTTCGCGGCCGATCGACCGAATCGTCGGGATGGACGAGTTTGACGTGCTGACAACCGCAATGGCCCGCGAACATCTGAATCTACCCGGTATGAGCCGCTCGCAGGCTCTAAGGTTTCGCGACAAACTCGCGATGCGCAACATAGCATTTAAGGCGGGCATTCCGTGTCCCGATTTTATTGGAGCTTTCAATGCCGAGCAGATCACACGGTTCCTTAGCGAAGTCCCCGCACCTTGGGTCGTGAAGCCAAGAAGCGAGGTTTCTGCGTTTGGCATTCGTAAATGCGAGACAGCCGACGAGGTTTGGAATGTGCTGAACGAGCTTGATGCGCGCAACAACTGGCGTGATCACCCGTCGCAATTTCTGGTTGAGAGATTCATCGAAGGGCGCGTTTATCATATCGATTCGATCGTCGAGGGCGGCAAAGTTATCGCGTGCGGAGTCAGTCAATACGGTACGACGCCGTTCAAGGTCTCGCATTACGGAGGCGTTTTTACGTCGTCGATCGTTCCCTATAATTCAAAGGAACGCAAACAGCTCGAGACGCTCAACCGTGCGCTGTTGATGGCATTCAAATACGAACGCGGCGTCAGCCACGCGGAGTTTTTACAGAGCGATGAAACGGGGGAATTCTTCCTGCTCGAGGTTGCGTGCCGCGTTGGCGGAGCCTATATCGCCAACGTTCTCGAGCACGCCTGCAACTTTAACCTCTGGCGCGAATGGGCAAAGATCGAGACCGCGACTGACGCGAAACCGTACAAACTGCCAAAGCTGCGAAAGGAATTTGCAGGCATTACGCTCGCACTTGCGAACGTTGACGAACCCGACACTTCGCATTACATCGACGAAGAGATCGTCTACAAGGTCAACAAGCCGAAGCACGTTGGTATCATCTTTCAGTCCAAATCGCCCGCTCGCATCGACGAACTCCTCGCTCAGTACACGACGCGGATCACCGACGATTTCCTCGCCACCGCACCGGTGAAGGAGCGGTATGACGACTAAGGATTCTGCTAGATTCAATGACCGAACCCCAATCTAAATACCGCTGGGTGATCGTCGTGGTTGCGACGCTTGCACTGGTTATCAGTAACGGCCTGACGATCGGCGGGCTGCCGCCGTTTTACAAGCCGATGCGCGAAGAGTTCGTTCTGCTCGGCGTCGTTGATGCCTCGCGTGCCGAAACGTTCATCTCGAACGCCGCGAACATCACATTCTTCATGTCAGGCGTTTTTTCATTGCTCGCGGGGTGGCTTTTAACGCGGATCAGGTTGAAGTCGCTGATGCTCATCGGTTGCGTGATGCTCGGCGGAGCGATCGTGCTGCATTCGCAAGCGTTGTCGGTCGAAGCGGTTTATCTTGCGAGGTTTCTGATGGGAGCGTCCTTGGGATTTGTCGGCGTAATGCCGTGTGTTGTGCTCGTATCGAACTGGTTCCAAACGAATCGCGGCACCGCGCTCGGGATCGTCCTCACCGGCACGAGCATCGGCGGAGCACTCATCTCGCTGATCGTCGCTCCGCTGATCACAAACTACGGTTGGCGAAACGCCCTGCTCGGCGTCAGTCTTCTCGTCTGGCTTTTACTTCTTCCTGCGATAATAATTTTCGTCAAAGACCCGCCGTCCGCACTGTTTACTGCTACTGCCGCTGCCGCTGACACCTCCGGTATGACTCTCTCCGAAGCGGTACGTACCAAGTTGTTCTGGGTTTTCGGTTTGTGTGCGGCGTTGGTGTTTTATCCGATATTCGCGACGAGCCAGCAGTTCATACTTTACCTTCAATCGCCAAAGATCGGCGTTTCCGCCGAGACTGCAGCGTTCGCTCAGTCGGCACTTTTTGCGGTGAGCATCGGCGGTAAGTTCATCGCGGGATTTCTGTCGGATAGATTCACGGCGGTGCGAATGATGATGTTCACGGCATTACTTATGTTCGCGGCATCGCTCGTCCTTTTAAGCCTAACAGCAGGGAATTCGTTGTTCTTTCTGCTGCCATTCGCGCTCGGTTACGGCGGGACGTTCGTGCTGCTCCAACGCGTCGCCGCCGACTTCTTCGGCCGCCGCGAGATCGGCAAGATCCTCGGCGCGATCACCATGATCGAGATCATCGGCGCCGCCATCGGAGGCCGCATCACCGCCCACCTCGCCGACCAAGCGGGCGGCGACTACACCACAGCCTTCTACGGCGTCACCATCACCGCCTTCCTCGCCTTCCTCATGACAATCTTAATCCACCAAATGCACAAAAGCGTTCGAAAGTAAGGGCGTTACCTTCCACTTTCACTCTCCGCATAGCGAGGACAAGCGGCTGGGGATGGCTCTCGCACCGAAAAAAAAATTCCGTGCCGGGGAACTGAACTCTTTTAATTCAGATAGAAAAACCTAATAGGTTTTGATAACGGCGTTCGTAGAACTCTTTAGCAAGGTCTGAATGTTGCTCAAAAATCACCCAAAGAAATTTCGCTCTATCCTTAAGTCCATAGTGAAAATGGGCGTCAATCTCGGAAACAATTGAAAGCAACAGCGTGAGGGTCGTCCAAATCATTTCCATTTTATAGCCATCAAAGGAGTCTTTAAATACAGTTTTATATTTATCTTCCCCAAATTTTTCTTTTGCTTCCTTCTCCGCATAAAAATTGCCGCGTCGAATCAAACCTTCAAAATTTAGATGACTATCGCCCGAAAGCGACCGATAAATCCAAGAATTAACATATTCCATGAAAGGGATGTCCGGCGAAGTCTTAAATTGCTTCTTTAACTCATCCACCATCTTCCCGGGTGTCGGCCAACGTCCTATAAACTTCCTCGGCTTGGCAATCTGATCAGGAGTCAAATTTAATGAGTTACCTAGGTCGGTTAGACGTTGATCGAGGCCGGAAATATAGTTATCCCACCTAGAATCATTTCCATGATATTTCTTCGCATGCTCTCTTTCGATCCAAATCTCAGTGTAATTTGTCATTATCAAGCATGGAATTAATCTAGAAACGTCCTGAAAGATAAAAATCAATGACATCAGCTCTTCAAATAGAGTGCGAACAAGCGGAGAAACCGACAATACCAACATTTTCCGTCTTGGGTCTTTCGGCAAATCTGCTGAAATCCACATTATCGTATCGTACATATTTAGTACTACACGCATTCTGGTAAAAAAAATGATGTTGGAACTGTCGATGTTTGAATAGCGGGCAGGCCACTCTCTTTCAAGAAGATTGGCAGATGCCTGCAAAAGTTCTCCGAGCCTTTCTTTTACAACATCGAAATCAAGTGATGGTATATCGCTTCTTAAAGTGAACATATAAAAATGTAGCACCGAGGTATTTTGCATAGCAAGAACGAAGACCCCCATCGTTATGTACTGACATTTGGTGATCCGTCGTATAATCGCGGTATATGAAATCATTGATAATTGCATTCGCGCTGGGCTTTGTTTTGTTTGGTTCGGTATTTTCGCAGAACCGTTCAGGCACTTACTATCGAGTAGACAAGTACGGGATTGGTGATGTAACTTTCCGCGATGTCGGCCGTGGAAAGTCGAGAAGACTTAGTTTTTATATCTCCATCGCCGGAGCTCAACGCGGCACGTGCATCGGAGATCATAGAGGCAAAGCGAAGTGGGTTGAGACAAATATAGCTGAGTACAACCCGGACTTCAATGAAGTAGATTCCGACCGCGAGGCTATTGGCTGTCGCTTAACGTTTGTGTTTTCGGGTTCACGGGTAACAGTGAGGGAAACCAATTGCAACGATTATCACGGAGCCGCTTGTCAATTCGAAGGCCGATATTTGCTTCGTAGAAAGTCGAAATAGATGGTCTAGCTAATTACTGTTCAGATAGTCATCTTATTTATACCTACAGTCTATAATTGCGTTATATGAATTCATTGATGATCGCGTTCGCGTTGGGCTTTATTTTGTTTGGGGCGGTGTTTGGGCAGAGCGAGGAGGGGAATGTGACGAAGGAGTGGCGGACGGTGGCGGAGGAGACGGGGTATGCGAAGACTTCGACGTATGCGCAGGCAGTGGCGTTTGCGAAGAGGTTGGATGCGGCCTCAAACGATGTTGTTTATAGGAGCTACGGCAAGAGCGGTGAGGGGCGGGATATGCCGCTGCTGATCGCGGCCTCAAACGGGGCTTTTACGCCGGAGTTGGCGCGGAAACAGGGCAAGGCCGTCGTGCTCGTGCAGGCCGGTATTCACGCCGGCGAGATCGACGGAAAGGACGCCGGACTCGCGCTCTTTCGCGACATCGCCATTACAAAGACTCGCGCCGATCTTTTGAAGGACGTCGTCATCCTGTTCGAGGTCATCTACAACGTTGACGGGCATGAGAACTCGAACCCCTACATGCGGATCAATCAAAACGGCCCCGACGAAATGGGCTTTCGCGCAAACGCGTCGAACCTCAATCTCAACCGCGATTACATGAAGGCCGACGCTCCGGAAACCCGTGCCTGGCTCGGCCTGTGGAACACGTGGAAGCCCGATGTCTTCATAGATTGCCACGTCACGGACGGAGCGGACTTTCAATACAACCTGACGTACGAATACGCACACCACCAAGAGGTGAGTGTGCTGATCTCCGATTGGATGAACGAGCACTTTGACAAGCGGGTGGTGCCGAAGGTCGAAAAAGAAGGTAATTTGCTCACGCACTACATCGAGTTCGCCGGTCGCGAAATTACAAGCGGGATTGCGACCTTTATTGCAACGCCTCGTTACGCGACCGGCTACGCCGCGATTCGCGAACGTCCGGGATTATTGATCGAAACGCATGTTTACAAACCGTACAAATCCCGCGTGCGGGCTACGTACGATGTGCTTCGGCACTTCATTGAGGAGATCGGGAAGTCAAAGACGAGTCTGTTCGCGGTGGTTAAGAAGGCGGACAACATGACTCTCGCTCGTGGCGGAAAGGATGGCGTGTACACGGAATTCGCTCTCGCAGTCAGTGTAACCGATAAGCCAACGGAGATCGCATTCAAGGGCCTCGATTACAAGATCGAAGACAGCGACATCTCCGGCGGCAAGCGGCTGGTCTACGGCATGACGCCAAAAGACTACAAGATCAAGAAGTTCGATGAAGGCAAAATGGTATCAACGGTCGTAGCACCGCGAGCGTACATTATTCCGCCGCAATATAAGGACGTGATCGAGAGACTGAAGGTGCATGGACTCCAGTTGGAAGTAATCAAGAAGCCATTAACGATCGAGGTCGAAAGCTATCGACTCACCGAACCAAAATGGTCCACAAACTCATTCGAGAACCGAATTACGCTTACCTGCAAGCAAACGGTAATCAAAGAAACGCGAACCTACGCCGCTGGTTCGATCCTAGTTTCAATGTATCAAGAAGCCTCGGCCGTCGCGATCCATCTGCTCGAACCAAACGGCCCTGATTCATTTGTTTACTGGGGTTTCTTCAACTCGATCTTCGAACAAAAAGAGTACGGCGA
>JAYSZT010000065.1:0-5483 GCA_043737915.1 Acidobacteriota bacterium | reverse complement strand
TCCGTCTAACTGGCGATCCGGGCGGTTATCAACAGCTACTGCCGCGATCACCGGTAAACAGCGCACCGTATTCGGTAAAAACACTGATTGCGGATAATGCGACCAACGCGACAACAGCTACGACAGCAACGAATGCCACGCAACTGGGCGGGCAGGCAGCGTCGTTCTATCAGAACGCGACGAACATGAGCGCCGGCACGCTCGACGCTGCCCGCCTGCCTGTACCGCTGAGCCTGACAGGAGCGGCGGCCGGAAACGGTATCATCAGCGGGACAAACTCAAGCACGAGCGGGCGAGGTGTTGTCGGCGAGGCGACCGCAGCCTCCGGCAACACCTACGGCGGACGGTTCACGAGTGCCAGCACGTCCGGGCACGGCGTTTACGGCTCCGCGACCGCGGCCACGGGCGAAACCTACGGCGGTGAATTCCGGAGCACTAGCACGACCGGGATCGGCGTGTACGGCTGGGCGAGTGCCACCACCGGCGACAACTATGGTGTCCTCGGGCAGAGCCTCAGCCCATCCGGCTACGGCGTTTATGGAACCAGTGCGGACAATATCGGCGTATTTGGTATCGCCAGCGGCATAAGCGGAGTTAACTACGGGGGTCGCTTCGAGAGCTCCAGCGCGAGCGGACGCGGTGTGTTCGCCATTGCGAACGCAAGCAGCGGCCTCAACTACGGGGTGCTCGGGTCGACCAACAGCCCTGATGGCTATGGGGGCTACTTCGTCGGCCGCGGGTATTTTAGCGGCAACGTCGGCCTCGGCGTTGCTATTCCAACGTTTCGTCTTCATCTTTCAACCGACTCTGCCGCCAAGCCCACCAGCAGCGGTTGGACCATTTCTTCCGACCAGAGGCTGAAGAAAAATATCCGGCCGATCGAGAGTGCTCTGGATAAGCTCATGGATCTGCGGGGCGTTACCTATCAATGGAGAGATCCGGCGTCGCAGGGCGACATGGCGGGAACCTACACCGGCATGATCGCGCAGGACGTCGAGAAGGTCTTTCCCGAATGGATCAGGGACGACGCCAACGGCTTTAAGACCCTGACCGTCATCGGCTTCGAAGGCATCGTCGTCGAAGCCCTCCGCCAACTCCGTGCTGAGAAAGACGCCGAGATCAGCAGTCAGCAGAATCAGCTCGAGGCTCAGGACGCGAAGATAAGGTCACTTGAAATGCAGGTCGAGGCGCTCAAAGCTCTCGTCTGTTCACAAAATCCCGCGGCGGATGCTTGTCGGCCGAAGAATTAGTAAGGAATCATTATGAAGAAACTTAGCTTGATAATTGCGTGTACGGTTTTGACCGTTTGTGCCGTCAGCGTTACCTGGTCGCAGTCCGGCGGTACGTTTACGGTTACTAAGTCGGTGATCGGTGGCGGCGGCGGACGTGCGGCGGGTGGAACGTTCACGGTCGACGGGACGATCGGCGAATCGGTTGCGGGGACGACTTCGTCGGGCGGGAACTTTAGCGTCTCGTCCGGATTCTGGGGCGGCGGTTCGGCGGTGGTGTCGCGTCGTTCACCGTTCGACTTCGATGGGGATTCAAAAACGGACATTTCGATATTCCGTCCGAATGGCGGAGGTGGAGCAGAGTGGTGGTATCAGCGTAGTTCGACTGGGGTGGTGACGGCATTCCAGTTCGGAGCGGCGACGGACAGGATCGTGCCGGCGGATTTCACGGGTGATGGTAAATCCGACATTGCCTTCTTTAGGCCTTCGACGGGATTCTGGTTTGTGCTGCGGAGCGAAGATTCTTCGTTCTTTGCGTTTCCATTTGGGGCAACGGGCGACGTGCCGGTGCCGGCCGATTATGATGGCGACGGCAAGGCAGATCCGGCTGTATTTAGGGAAAGTTCGCTGACCTGGTTTATTTCGAGATCGACCGGCGGCACGGACATTGTCGGGTTTGGGGCGGCGGGCGATAAACCGGTCAGCGCTGATTACGACGGCGACGCCAAAGCGGACATCGCGATTTATCGGCCGAACGCGGTCGGCGGGGCACAGTGGTGGATCCAACGAAGCTCAACCAACGCCGTATTCGCGACGCAGTTCGGAGCGTCGACAGACAGGACAGTGCAAGGTGATTTCACCGGTGACGGCAAAGCGGACATCGCATTCTGGCGGCCTTCGACCGGCCTCTGGAATGTGCTCCGCAGCGAAGACCTATCATTCTTCGCGTTTCCGTTCGGGGCGAACGGCGACGTGCCGGCACCCGGCGACTATGATGGAGACGGCAAGCAGGACGCCGCCGTCTTCCGCCCGTCGAGTTTGAACTGGTTCGTCCAACGTTCGACCGCCGGCACCCTGATTCAACAGTTCGGCTCAACCGGCGACCAGCCGCTGCCGAATGCATATGTGCGATAAGTTAGAACCCAGTGATCGTAAGCTCAGAGAAATTGCTGCCCGCGCTCCGGCAGCAATTTTTATATCACTACTCCATTTCGCTCTCGTCGATGTCAAAATTTGCGTAGACCTTTTGGACGTCGTCGTTGTCGTCGATGGCTTCGTAGAGTTTTAGCATTGATTGGGCGTCGCCGCCTTCTAGTTTGATGTAGTTTTGGGGGATCATCGAGATCTCGGCGGCTTGGGGTTCGATGCCGGCGGCTTTGAGGGCGTCGGTTACGGCTTCGAAAGCGTCGGGCGAGGTGTAGATCTCAAAAACGTCGCCCTCGTCCTGCACATCGTCGGCTCCGGCCTCGATCGCTATTTCAAAAAGTTCATCTTCGCTCTTCGCCGCCTTATCGACCACGACGTAACCCTTCTTATCGAACATCCACGCGACCGAACCGGCCTCGCCCAAGTTCCCACCATTTTTGGAAAAAATATGCCGCAGTTCGGCCACCGTGCGATTCCGATTGTCGGTCATCGTCTCCACCAGAACTGCCACGCCGCCTATGCCGTAGCCTTCGTAGGTGATCTCGTCGTAGCTGACGCCCTCGAGTTGGCCGGTGCCGCGTTTGACCGCTCGGTCGATGGTGTCATTGGGCATATTTAGCCCTTTGGCGTCATTGACCGCTTTGCGCAAACGGGCATTCGCGTCGACATCGCCGCTGCCGCCGGTGCGGGCTGCGACCGTGATCTCTTTGATCAGCTTTGTAAAGATCTTGCCGCGTTTCGCATCAAGCGCACCTTTTTTATGCTTGATTGTATGCCACTTCGAGTGTCCTGACATGGGTTGTTTATTTCCTTATTTTTAAGCTTTTTCTGAAACGCCAAAGCGCCGTTATGGCAAGAAATGGTCCTGTTTCTGACTGTAATATCGAAGTTGAAAATATACCACGCTACGTTTTCGCTTTCCAAACCGCGTCGGCCTCGGCGGCGGTGTTTCTGACAGTAACACTAAGGTAATGAAGTTTTAAGGCAGATTTAATCGTTAGTTAAGATTAATTTTTCCTCCAAAAGGCACTCTTGTAAATTCTTTTGAAGAATTTTTTCACCTATCGAAACGCCACCCTCCAGGTTGTTCGACAGAGATCTGACTATTTTTGGTCGGTTAAAAGAGTTGACAATAACTATACGAGAGGAAAATATGAGATTTACTAAGATAATTTTTACGGCGATCGGCGTGTTCCTATTGGCGGGGTTCGGCATTGCCCAGTCACAGCTTGGATCAGGTTCGATAAATGGAATCGTTGAGGACGTCAACGGGGCGTCCGTCCCCGGTGCCACGATCTCGATTTCGAATGAAGAAACCAACTTGAAGCGCATCGTCGAGACAAATAGCGACGGCCAATTTTCCGCACCTGTCCTCCCGGTTGGCAATTATAAGGTGCGTGTCGAACAGAACGGCTTTTCGACTCTGGAACAAAGCAATATTAACGTCACTGTTGGACGAACCGTTTCACTTCGCCTAAAGGTCGAGGCGGGCGAGGTCTCCGCTATCGTCACGGTTGAGGCTGCCCCGACAATAGATACTACCAAAACAGATGAATCCACACTCATCACCCGCGAACAGATCAACGACCTGCCGATAAATGGTCGCAGAGCTGACCAATTCGCACTGCTCGCCCCGGGCGTGACCCGCGACGGACGCTTTGGCTTGCTTTCATACCGCGGTCAATCGGGTGTTTTTAATAACTTTACGCTCGAGGGCAACGACGATAATCAGGCATATTTCGCTGAGGCTCGCGGGCGAACCCGAATTGCGAGTAACATCAGTGCCAACGCCGTTCAGGAATTTCAAGTCTCACAGTCCAACTTTTTGCCTGAATTCGGCCGCTCGGCAGGAGGCGGTGTAAACGCCACGGTCCGTTCCGGCGGAAATCAGTTTCACGCTGACGCTTTTTGGTATTTTCGCAACAAGAGTCTCAACGCTCGTGACCCTCTGGCGACAATAAACCCGGAGGAGCGACGCGATCAGTTTGGCGGTTCCGTTAGCGGAGCGATATTGAAGGATAAACTATTTTATTTCGTAAATTACGATCAGCAGCTTCGTAATTTTCCGCTCATTACTCAGGATTTGAGTAACGTCCTGACGACCGGAGATCCCGGTCCGCTGCCGGCAAACCCGACCCCGGCGCAGGTTGCGAATTTCAATGCGTTCGCCCGCGGTGTCGCCGATCTAAGAAGCCGATTTCCCGGCGGTGCTCCCGGCGGAACGCTTCCCCGGAAGTTTAACCAAAATCTATTTCTGACGAAGATCGACTGGATCATCAACTCGTCGAATTCGCTCTCGTTGACATATAACTACCTTAACGCTCGCAATCAGAACGGCATCCAAACGCCGATCGTTCTAGGCAACGTTGGCCGCAACGGTTCGGACGATGTCCGCATAAACAGCACGAACGTTCGCCTGACGAGTACGTTTTCATCGAAGCTGATCAACGAGTTTCGGTTTCAGATAGCGCGCGACTTTGAGTTTCAGTTCGGGAACGAGCCGCCGCCGCAGGTATTCGTCGGAGGATTTTCATACGGTCGGGCGACATTTTTGGAAAGGCCCGCTCTGCCTGACGAACGCCGTTATCAGTTTGTTGACAATCTAAGCTATACAATCGGCAACCACTCGCTGAAATTTGGCGGCGAGATCAATCGGGTGAAGGATCGGATCGACAATCCGGCAAACTTCGGTGCGTCCTTTAGCTATGCAAACGCCCTGTTGTACGGTTGTGATCTGGTTCCAAACTCCGGTTGTGCGAATGCCCGGAACTATAGCACGAATGGATATCAGCAGAGCTTTGGTATTTCCGGCCTTACTTTCTCAACGACCGATTACGCTGCGTTCGTTCAGGATCAGTGGCGAGCGACTCGGCGGCTAACCTTGAACTTTGGCCTTCGGTACGACCTTCAAGATCTGCCCGAACCGGTCGCTCCAAATCCGTTAGTGCCCGAAACGATGGAAATTAATCAGGCAACAGACAATTGGGGGCCGCGTCTCGGCGGTGCATTTGATATTTTTGGTAACGGAAAAACGATCATTCGGGCCGGCATCGGTCTTTACTACGGACGAACTCCGAACGGCACGATCTTTAATGCCTTGACCCAAAC
>JAYSZT010000064.1:0-2305 GCA_043737915.1 Acidobacteriota bacterium | reverse complement strand
CAAAGCTTCGCCTGAAGTCTCGATGAACATTTCCCTATCGATCGCCCCGCGATTCGCGAAGCTCGCCGCCATATCCCAATAGCTCAACACCATTCGGTAAAACCCCGAGGTTTTAGGATCGACCATCGCCTGCAATATCTCAGCGGCGTCAGCCGGCATAAAATTCAAGAACCATTTCCGGCCCTCGCGCATGGTTTCCTCACGGCGCAGATCGTAAAGTTTTAGTATCAGGTCGGCGGATTCAGTTTCTTTGCTCAAGGTAACTCCTGTTTAATCAATATTTGCGGTGATATCCGCAACCGCTGTATCGCCGTTCCACAATTGCGGACTTTCGATCGGATCAACCTCAGACTTCGGAACGAGAGCGAGTTTTAGCACTTCGTCGATCATGTCGACCGTGTGAATGGTGAGTTCCTCGCGAACCTCTTCCGGCACATCGACGAGGTCTTTTTCGTTCTCTTTCGACAAAATGATCGTCCGCAAACCGAATCGATGAGCCGCAAGTAGTTTTTCCTTGACGCCCCCGATAGGCAAGATCTTTCCGCGCAGAGTGATCTCGCCGGTCATCGCAATGTCGTGCCGAGCAGCCTGCCCCGTCATTGCGGAGACCATCGCTGTCGCCATCGTAATGCCGGCACTCGGGCCGTCCTTCGGGATAGCTCCCTCGGGCACGTGGATGTGAAGATCTTTTTCGCGGAAAATGGCCGTGTCTATCCCCAATTCTTCAGCCCTCGTTCGAACGCACGTCAAAGCAGCTTTCGCCGACTCCTGCATTACTTCGCCGAGTTTTCCGGTCAGCGTCACTTCCCCTTTTCCTTTGACGAGTGTCGCCTCGATCTGCAGCACATCGCCGCCGACCTCGGTCCACGCCAGTCCGTTTACTAACCCGACCTCGCTGACGCGAGCGATGTCCTGCTTGCGGTAACGGATGGTGCCGAGCAATTCCTGCACTTTCTCTGCATCAACGACGACCCTAAAGTCGTCCTTCGCGTCGGACGCAACATACTGTCTCGCGATCTTTCGCAGGCAGGAGCCGATCTCACGTTCTAAACTTCGGACACCCGCCTCACGCGTGTAATGGCGGATCGTCTCCAAGATGCCGTCGTCGGTAAACTTAACCTTTTCAACGTCAATGCCGTTGTTCTCACACTGCTTCGGGATCAAATGCTGCCTGGCGATCTCCGCTTTTTCACGTTCCGTGTACCCTGAAAGACTTAGAATCTCAAGCCTGTCCTGCAACGCCGGCGGAATCGTGTGCAAAACGTTTGCGGTCGCAATGAAAAAGACATTCGAAAGGTCGTAGTCGACGTCGAGGTAGTGATCACGGAAGGTACTGTTCTGTTCCGGATCGAGCACCTCAAGCAGAGCTGCACTCGGATCACCGCGATAATCGCGTCCGAGTTTATCGACCTCATCGAGCAGTATCACTGGGTTAGTCGTCCCCGCTCGTTTCATCAATTGAACGATCTGACCCGGCATCGAGCCGATGTACGTGCGTCGATGGCCACGGATCTCGGCTTCATCGTGAACACCGCCGAGTGCGAGCCGGACAAATTTGCGTCCCGTCGCGTTTGCGATCGATTTTCCTAGCGAAGTCTTACCAACGCCCGGAGCACCCACAAAACATAGGATCGTACCCTTAGGATTTTTAACAAGCTGGCGAACCGCCAAAAACTCCAGGATGCGTTCCTTGATCTTTTCAAGCCCATAATGGTCCTCGTTCAACGTTTTCTCCGCTTCGTTCAGGTCCTCGATCTCTTCTGAACGAGCCTTCCAAGGAACGTTTATCAGCCAATCGAGATAATTTCTGCTGACCGTGCTCTCGGCCGACATCGGCGGCATTGCCTCGAGCCGTGCAAATTCCTGCATCGCCTTGTCGTGGGCTTCTTCGGTCAAGCCTGCGTCGTTGATCTTGGTTTTTAGATCTTCGAGTTCAGCTTTGTCGTCCTTGCGGCCGAGCTCTTTGTGGATCGCTTTGATTTGCTCGTTTAGATAATATTCGCGTTGATGTTTGTCCATCGCCTTTTTGGTTCGCGAATGAATATTGCGGTCAAGCTGACGTTTTTCGATCTCGCCTTCGAGGACGTCGACGAGCTTTTGGAGGCGTTCCTGAACAGAAAATGTCTCGAGCAGGTCTTGTTTTTCATCGACACCGATCCGCAGATGCGACGACACCGAATCCGCTATCTGCGCGGCCGAAACCCCGCGAAGCGAAGCATGCAAAGCGTCGGTGTAAGCATCGGGCGAAACGCGTAAAAATTGTTCGACCAGCGAATGGATCTTCTGCAACAAACCATCCGTTCGA
>JAYSZT010000063.1:0-12188 GCA_043737915.1 Acidobacteriota bacterium | reverse complement strand
TACTGTTTTAACACCCGCAAGCTATTTGCCGCACTCGCAAAGGTTCAAAATAACAACGCTCAGGGCGAATACTACCTGACCGACGTTCCGCAGATCCTTCGCGAAGCGGGTGATGACGTCGCGATCTTCCTTCATACGGACCAGCATGAGATTGAAGGCGTAAACGATCGGCGGCAGTTGGCGGCGATGGAAAAAGCGATTCGTCGAGGAACGGTCGAGCGTTTAATGCTCGAGTCTGGCGTTACGTTTATCGATCCGAAAAGCGTTTACATAAGTGCGTCGACAAAGGTCGGGCGAGATACCGTCATTCATCCGAACGTTACGATCGAAGGCGAGAGCACGATCGGTGAAAACTGCATCCTGCGTTCGGGAACCCGTATCCACAACTCGACGATCGGTGAAGGCGTCGAGATACGCGATAACTGCCTGATTCGGGACTCCAAAGTGGGCGATAACTGTACGGTTGGGCCGATGGCTCACCTCCGCGGAAATGCCGTAATGGCGGACGCTTCGCAGGTCGGCAACTTTGTCGAGTTAAAGAAAACGCATCTCGGCAAAGGCTCGAAGGCAAGCCACCTGACCTACCTCGGCGACGCCACAATTGGCGAAAAAACAAACATCGGTGCCGGAACCATCACATGCAACTACGACGGCAAAAGTAAACACGAAACCCATATCGGCAACGGCGTCAAGATCGGTTCAGACACAATGCTGGTCGCGCCAGTCAGTGTCGGTGATGGTGCGGTCACAGGTGCGGGAAGTGTGGTGACGAAAGACGTGCCTGCAAATAAACTGGCTGTCGGGGCACCTGCGAGATCGATAAAGGACCTGTCAGAACGAGACGGATAAAATAGGAATCTATGTGTGGAATTGTTGGATATGTTGGAAATAAACAGGTTGTGCCGTTAATCATTGACGGGTTGCGTAAGCTTGAGTATCGCGGGTACGATTCTGCCGGGATCGCGGTGGTGGATGACAAGCATCATTTGTCGCTGCGGCGGGCCGAGGGAAAATTGCGCAATCTTGAGGAAACGATCCGATTAAGTCCGCTCGACGGAAATTACGGCATCGGGCATACGCGCTGGGCGACGCACGGGCGGCCGACTGAGGAAAATGCTCATCCGCATCGCGATCAATCCGGAAAAGTGGTCGTCGTTCACAACGGAATTATCGAGAATTACCTAACGCTAAAAGAACGTCTCGCGGCTGAGGGAAGCACATTTACGACTGAGACGGACACGGAAGTGGTCGCACATCTGATCGGGTCGTATGTTGAGCGTGAAGGTTTGTCGCTTGAGCTGGCGGTACGCAAAGCGGTGAAGGAGCTTCGAGGCATTTTTGCTCTGGCGATCATTTCAGTTGACGAGCCGGACACGATCATTGCAGTTCGCGAAGGTCCGCCGGTCGTTATTGGTATGGGCGATGGTGAATTCTTTGTCGCGTCCGACATTCCGCCGATCTTGCAGCATACTCGCGACGTATTTTTTCTCGGCGACCGTGAGATCGCGGTGCTGACCAAGGAATCGGTCCGCGTTACGGATTTTGACGGCAATATCGTTGAGCCGACGCAACAGCGGATCACCTGGGATCCGATCATGGCGGAAAAAGGCGGTTTCAAGCATTTCATGCTGAAGGAGATCTACGAGCAGCCGCGTGCGGTTCGCGATACGTCGCAGGGGCGCGTTTCGCTTGATACCGGAAAGGTATATCTTGACCCGATGGATATTTCGGAGGCGGACCTCATTGGGTTAACATCGATCAAGATCGCGGCCTGCGGGACTTCTTGGCATGCCGGGCTCGCGGGCAAATATATGCTCGAAGAGTTGACGCGCGTTCCGGTCGAGGTCGATTACGCTTCTGAATTTCGTTACCGGGCACCCGTGCTTCGAGAGACAGATCTGCTGATCGTCATCTCGCAATCAGGCGAAACGGCGGACACGATCGCGGCGATGCGTGAGGCGAAACAGTCGGGATGTAAAGTGCTGGCGATCTGCAATGTGCACGGCTCGATGATCACACGCGAGGCGGACGGGACAATACTGACGCATGCCGGCCCTGAGATCGGGGTCGCCTCGACGAAAGCATTTACGGCGCAGATGGTCGCACTTTATTTATTCGCGATGTATCTCGGCCAGCTTCGCGGCCTTGTCGATGAAGCGAAGGCCAAAAAACTCGCTCAAGATCTCGCTGAACTTCCGCTGAAGATCGAGCAGCTATTGAACGACGCCGATTCGATCGAGGAATTGTCGAAGGAATTTTTCCGGGTTCAGGACTTTTTATATCTTGGCCGCGGCATCAATTTTCCGGTCGCTCTCGAGGGCGCCTTAAAATTAAAAGAGATCAGTTACATTCACGCAGAAGGCTATCCGGCAGGCGAAATGAAGCACGGGCCGAACGCTCTCATCGACGAAAAATTGCCGGTCGTGGTGGTCAACACACGCGAAAACGGCAACGCCGCGAGCGAGCTTCGCTATGAGAAAACACATTCGAACATTGTTGAGGTAAAGTCACGCGACGGCATTATCTTGTCGGTTCTGACCGAGGGCGATTCGATGAGTTCGAAGGTCTCGAACCACGTGATCGAGATACCCGAAACCTCAGACTTGCTCGGCCCGATCCTTTCCATTGTGCCTTTGCAACTCCTCTCGTATCACATCGCCGTCCGCCGTGGCTGTGACGTCGATCAGCCAAGAAATCTGGCGAAATCGGTGACGGTGGAATAAGAAATTGCCCACGAAAAACACGAAAGGCACGAAATTTATTACGGGTTTCGTGCCTTTTGTGTGTTTCATGGTTAAACTATCCGCATGAAAGCGATCGTTGTACGCGAATTTGGTGCTCCGGAAGTAATGCGGATCGAGGATGTTGAAACGCCTCGTCCCGTTGGTACTCAAGTGCTTGTAAAGATAGCTGCTGCCGGCGTTAATCCGGTGGATACGTACCTTAGAACGGGCATTCACGCGCATGCTCCGAAGTTGCCTTATACGCCGGGCAAGGATGGTGCGGGCATTGTTGAGTCGATCGGCGAGGCGGTCACTAAATGGAAGACCGGCGATCGCGTTTACACGGCAGATTCGTTGAGTGGCACATACGCGGAGTATTCGTTGTGCGAAGAGGCACAGATCGGATCACTGCCAGATAGTGTAACTTCTGAGCAGGGGGCAGGAATTTGGACACCTTATGCGACTAGCTATCGGGCTTTGTTTCAAAAAGCCGGTGCGAAAGCAGGCGAAAAGATATTGATCCACGGAGCGTCGGGCGGCGTTGGGTTGGCTGCGGTTCAGTGGGCGAAAATGAAAGGTTTGACGGTGATCGGAACGGCCAGTTCGGCAGAAGGAAAACAGCTCATATTGGATAACGGTGCGGATCACGTTTTTGATCACACCGACGCGGAGCATTTCGCTCAGATCCAGAGCGTAACCGACCGTAAGGGCGTCGATGTGATGGTTGAGATGCTTGCCAACGTTAATCTCGAGGATGATTTTCAGTGTCTCGCGATGTTCGGCCGGATCGTTGTCGTCGGTAACCGCGGGAGTATTGAATTTACCCCGCGACTCGCGATGACGAAGGATGCGACGATCTACGGAATGTCGCTGTTCAACTCACCACAGATAGACCGCGACCAGATACACGCCGCAATATTTGATGGCCTCCGCCAAGGAATTCTCAACCCCTACGTACGCGAATCGATGCCGCTCGTCGACGCCCCGCGTTCACATCGCGAGGTCATCGAGAGCAAGGGTTCGGGAAAGATCGTGCTCGTTCCTTAGTCGGTGTTAATCCGGTATCAAAGCATTTCATCACACGCCGATGAGCCGATCTCGGTTTTGTGCCGATTCCGTAAGCTCGTCGGCCCCCAAAACCATTGACTTTAATGCGATAAATGGTCTAATATTTTCTTAGAAAAACAAGTTTTTAACTACGGATCGAAGGACACGCGGCCACGCGATCGTCGTATGTTTCAGTCGATCAACTCTTTTATTGACTTATATTACGGGGGAAGAATGAACAAGAAATTAAACGTGGCGTTCGCAATTGCGATTTCGCTATTTTTGTTTTCCGCGTCGGCAAAAGCGGAAACTTTTTATGCCTATCTCAGCAGTGCCCAAGAGGTTCCGACGAATGCGTCGCCAGCCACGGGCTATGCGAGGATATTCTTAAATGAAACGGCGGGAACGATCTCGTACACGGTCGTTTTTAACAATCTGTCGAGTAATCAGGTGGGATCGCATATTCACGCTCCCGCTGCGATTGGTGCCAACTCGCCGGTGGCGATCAATTTTCCGGCGATTGGTGGAACATCCGGCACGATCACCGGTACGGCGGCGATCACGCCAACGCAGATCGCACAGCTCCGTGCCCATCAGGGCTACGTCAACATCCACTCCGCAAATTTTGGCGGCGGTGAGATCCGCGGACAGCTCGGTATTAAACGCCCGGTAGATTTTGACGGCGACGGCAGGCAGGATTACAGCGTTTTGAAATTCCCGGCAGGCCCACCGTCGCCTCTTAGTTACTGGAATCTGAACAGCACAACCGGAGCCCAAGTCTTAGGCCCATTTGGCGATGCTGCGACGGATTTCCCGACACCCGGTGACTTTGATGGTGACGGCAGAGACGATCTGGCTTATTACCGTGATGGAGCACCGGGCAGTCCTCAGAGTTCTTTCTTTATCTTTAAGACCACCGACAGCACCGTGCAGTATTATGCGTGGGGCCTCGACAACGACATTCCCGTTGCTCGCGATTATGACGGTGATGGTATAACGGATGTGGCAACGTTCAGACGCGGAGCGTCGTCCGGGGCACAAGCGGTCTGGTACATTCGCCGAAGCTCCAATAACGCTGTCCAGATCGAGAATTGGGGAACGACGGGCGGCACGAACGCCGATGCTGATTTCCCGATTCCGGGAGATTACGACGGAGACGGAAAATTTGACGTAGCTGTCTATCGAGCAGGAGCGCTTTCACCGGCAAATACCTACATTATTAAACGTAGCTCAGATGGAGCGGGGATCTTTAGGAATTTCGGAAACTTTGCCACGGACTACATTGTTCCAGGGGATTATGATGGTGATGGCAAGTTCGATTACGCGGTCGCCCGCACGGGAGCAACTTCGTCGGCTCCGATGGTCTGGTGGATCGAGAATAGTTCTACCGGGACGACGTCCACGCAGGCATTCGGCATTTCCTCTGATACGCCCGTTCAGGGCGACTATGACGGTGATGCGAGGACCGACCGAGCCATTTATCGTCGAGGGGCGCAGAGCTTTTTCTGGGTCTTCAATAGCCTTTCGAGTACTACGACAGCAACGCCATGGGGCGTTCAAGCGGACTTTCCCGTTGCTTCTTTCGACGCTCGGTAGTTGAGATTCACCTGTATCTTTACAGAAATAGCCTGAACAGATCTATTACTTGTTCAGGCTATTTCTTTGCTCGACGTGAAGGCGGATGGCTTGGTTCTAGTTAATGACCCATATCTTCGGCGCAGTTGTAGTTGCGGACTTTTTCGGTGCCTTTGAGTTTAACTTTTTTTGCATCCACGGTTGGAGTTGCGACTGGAGCGGCGTCATCGGGAGTGGCGAGCCATATTTCGCCCGAAAGCGTTTCGCGATATCCGCCGTCAATACGTTTGAACCGTTCGGGGTCCATCCGTTTGGTCATTACCCAGTAATGCGTCATGCGAGCAAGACGAGCCTTTGCCTCGTTTCGTTTGCCCTTACTGCCGCCGTAGATGATGATATACGCCATACTGTTAGGGTCGTTTTGTATTCGTATTGAAAGGTCATCGAGAAAGGCGAGTTCGGTTTCGCAATTGATATTGCCGAATTCCTGAATCTTAACGGCATTCGGAGCGGACGGGGCGGCGGGTTTGCCCGGCTCGCCAAGTGCTTTCAAATAATCGCCGCGATGTGAAGCAAATTCCATCTCGGGGCAGCTGTATGTGGTGATCCGGCCGCTTACACTGTCTGTGATCACGACATAGTCCTTACCTTCTTCGTAATACACCCCGCACATTGCTGAATCGCTGGCCGTATATACAATGGCCTGCTTCGAGTCGACTCCGCGCCAAGACCTATCGACGGCGAATGTGACTTTTAATTCGAATTTGGCAGCACTCTTTTCGATCTTGGTGACCCGCCCGGAAAAGGCTGCGCCCTTAAAGTCTCTAGCCCAAGCATTATAGTCCTTTGCCGGCTCATTCGGACCTTCTACTATACACGAGCACGCTAAGGCTGCCTGTGCAGAAACGACGAGGATCGCTGCGGCCAATATGATGATAACTTTTTTCATTAATTCTCCTTAACGTCAGGTGTAGGGCAAATGGAAAGCGAAGACAATCGTGTCTTAGAGTGCCGTAACTATAAACGGGTTTGCTTTCATTTACAAGAAAGATTTCAAGACGAGCACCCACGATCTCGACACCATTGCCGGTGCGATTCAGTCGAAACGGATTGTATTCTCTGCTCAGTCAGTCGTGGAGTTAGCCGCCACGCTATGATCGGATTTGAATTCGTCTAACGCCTCGAAGACCTGAAGCGCGTATTTGACGTTCCCGAACGGTGCCGAGACCTGTACGCCTTGAATGACGTCGCGAACCGCGAGGAGTGATTCGCGGGCGATGGCGATGCCTTCTTCGCGGGCGTGCTCTTTGCTTTTGTCGGAGGCGATGCGCATTCGTTCAAGAATTTCTTGGGTCACCTCAACGCCAGGCACCTCATTATGGAGGAATTCGGCGTTGCGGAAGCTGACGAGCGGCCACATGCCGGCGACGATCGGAATTCGGACGTGCGAGACTCGATCAAGGAAGCGATTTAGTTGCTCGGTATCGAAAACGGGTTGAGTGATCGCGTATTCGGCACCGGCCTCGACCTTCCATTCAAATCGCCGGATCTCTTCCTCCATATTTACCGCACCCGGATTTACTCCGACGCCGATCGAGAATGCGGTCGGTTTGCCGATCGGGTTGTTGCCGAGATCGAGGCCGTGGTTCAGCTTGTTGACCATATTGGTCAGGCCGATGGCGTCAATGTCGAAAACGGCCGTCGCATCTGGATACGGCCCCATTTTTGGCGGATCGCCCGTGATGAGCAGCAGATTGTGTAGGCCGAGAGCGGCCGCCCCGAGCAAATCGGACATCATTCCAAGCAGGTTTCGATCGCGGCAGCAGTAGTGCAACACCGCTTCGATACCGATGTCGCGCTCGACGAGTACCGCTGTCGCCTGAGCGGACATACGCGTCTGAGCACGGGGGCCGTCCGGAATGTTTACGCCGTCAACACCTCTTTCTTTCAGCAAGCGAATCGACTCGAGAGTCTTTTCAGCGTCGCATCCCTTGGGCGGCAAAACCTCAACTGAGGTGACGAATTCGCCGCGTGCGATCTTCGCCGACCAGAGTGAGCGATCCTCTGGCGCAACCACCTGAACGTCCACGGGCTTGAGATCGGTGACGCTGATCGTGCTTTCTTTTCGGGCTTCAGCGATGGATTGTCGCGGGCTGAGAGAGCGGATCGCGCTTGATATAAGCTTGATGTGTGCCGGTGTCGTGCCGCAACAACCGCCGACGAATTTGACGCCGGCTTGCACGAATCGTCGCGAAAACTCGGCCATATATTCCGGCGAGCCCATGTAAAATTGGCGTCCCTGAACATCTCTCGGCAAACCGGCGTTGGGCTGAGCCGAAAGCGGTTTGGCGGTGGTCGCACGCATTTTTTCGAGAGCGTTCAGGATGTGATTCGGGCCCATGCCGCAGTTGAGTCCGATGACGTCGGCACCGAGTTCGTCGAGTTTTGCGGTAAACAGTTCCGGAGTTGTGCCGAAAACGGTCTTTCCATCCATCTGGATCGTCATCTGAGCGACTATCGGCAGATCACATAGTTCGCGTACCGCTCGGATCGCCTGTTCGATGACGGAGAGCTCGGAAAATGTTTCGAGAACAAAAAGATCGACGCCGCCATCGAGCAAGGCCTCGACCTGTTCCTTAAACATATCTTTTGCCTCGTCGAACGAAGTCGGGCCGAACGGTTCGACGCGAAGCCCGAGTGGACCAATGGCTCCGGCGACATAGGCTTTTTGACCGGCTGCTTCGCGGGCGATGCGGGCGGCGGCAGTATTGATCTCGCGGAGTTTGCTCTCGAGACCGTAAGCCTGCAAATTGTGACGCGTGGCGCCGAACGAGTTCGTTTCAATGATATCTGCACCGGCGGCGACGTATTCCTCGTGAACCTCCCGAACGAGATCGGGAGCCGTGATATTTAGTTCGTCGTAGCTACGGTTGATGTAAATGCCTTTGTCGTAAAGGCGCGTGCCGACCGCACCGTCAAAGACATAGACGCCATCAGATTCGATTAGTTCGCGAAAGTTTTTCATAAAAAAGTCCCGCCAAAACAGCGAGACTTTTTCTTGAATAGATGTGTCTGACAGCTGTTTAGCGAATTGTTTTACGTGGCCGCAAGTCGCATAACTCACCACGGTGTAAGACGATAATCTCGCTTTTGAATATCAGTGTCAAGTATCCCGAACAGCGAGCAATTAGCTTGAGCTTTTCATCTTGCCAAAGAACGAATACTCGGCCTTAGAACCTACTACTTGAAGATTCCAATTGGAAAAATCTTCGGCGTTATCGCACATATTTCCACGTCCCTGGAAAACAAGCGTGTACTTCGTCGGTCGAACTATGCCGCCTTTGAAAACGCCGCTACCGCTACCAACGGTGCCCTCAAATACAAACTCTTTATACAGGATCGGATCGCCTTCTTTTGTGTCGTGCAGGTCGACCTTTCGATTGGTCATCTTCGCTGGTCGCGGTAATACTAACGTTCCGGTTTTGCCGTCGGCGGACTTGATCGTTAGTTTCCACGTGTTGCTGGTGTAGGCGTCGACGATGCTTATTTCGCCGTCACCGAGGCCGGCAAGGCCTTTGATAGTATCTTCGCCGGCGGTCAAATACAGCTCGGTTGATGTGTCGAAACGCATATCCTTGAGAAGGTCGAGATGGTATTTGTCGGGGACCGTCGTCGAGACCAAATATGTGCCGCGTTCTGCACAGCAGGCACAGGCAAACGAGACACTAGACGCCGCGAGAACCATTACGATCGAAAAGAGTGCCAACAGAGATTTTCTTGTTTTCATATAGTTTGCAGGAACATTGTCCGCTTCAAAGATGCCGCGGCGATCACGCGGGTTTACCGCAATTATTTCTTTTGACAGCGAGGGCAAAAATAAGTCGAACGTCCACCTTGTTTTAACCTAACTATTGGCGAATTGCAATTTACACAAGGTTGTTTCTCGCGGTCGTAGACACGCCAGCCCGGAGTGCCTTCGCCGCTAAAATATCCGCCCTCGAGATTCTCCGGATCGACGACCGATCGACGCCCATGTTCGATCGCCTCGACAAGAACCACGCGAACGCTTTCGAAGAGACGCCTAGCCTTGACGGCGGATAGCTCATTAGCGGGCGTCTGGGGAGCGATCCGGGCCGCGAACATTGCCTCGGACGCGTAAATATTACCGAGACCGCAGACCTTTGTTTGGTCGAGCAGGAATTCCTTGAGACTTCTTTTCGACGTTGAAAGTTTATCGCGGAAGTATTTGATCGTGAAATCGTCCGAGAAAGGCTCGGGTGCTAGTTTTGCGATCTCTTTGGCAGTGTGGAGATCACAGGTTTTGACGATCTTCATGAGGCCGAAGTGGCGTTGGTCGTCGAAAGTGAGGCGATCGTCGCCCTCGAAACGAAACACCGCGTGGGTGAACTTTGGGTCATCAATATCGGGTCGAAGGAGCGAGAATCGGCCGCTCATTCGGAGGTGTGTGATCAGCGTTTTTGAGTTGTCGAGGTCAAAAAGAATATGCTTGCCACGACGATGGACGAAATTGATCGCGGCGTTAGAAAGCTGCAACGAAAAATCTTCGGGTGTTACGTCCGGGGCGAGCCGCTGGCGGATCAACGATGCCGAAGCTATCTTTAATCCCTTGACGAGTAAGTTTAGCGATGTCGCGACGAGCTCGACCTCTGGCAGTTCTGGCATTTTTAGACCTTTGTGTAGTCGGTAAGAGTAGTTTTGTCGCCAAGCACTGATCCCGGACCTACTCTCGCGTTACGTCCGATATGGCAACTTCGGGCAATGACGGCACCGTCGATCTCGGCGGCACTGGCGACACGCGTGTGAGCCCAGATGACAGAATTCTTGATCACGGCCTTTTCCTCGACGTGGACGCCGGCTCCGATCACGGAATGCACGATCCGGGCATTGGGCTTGACCACGCAACCTTCGCCTAGAAGGCTCGCCGAATCGATCACGGCTGATGTTGCAACCTCGGATGCCTTTGGCTTTACGATCTCGAAGGCCCGGACTTTTCCGTCAAGAAAATCCAGGTGTGCCTCAAGGTAACTCGCCGGATTTCCCAGGTCCCGCCAATACTGCCCATCCATCACGTATGCGAAAAACGGCTTGTTCTGACGCAGGATCTCGGGGAAAACGTCGTACTCAAAGGAACTGTTTTCTCCAAACGAGATCAGGTCGAGGATCGTTGGTTCGAGGACGTAGACGCCGGCGTTGATCGTGTTCGTTGTAAGGTTTTTAAGGTCGTCGCCCTTTGGCTTTTCGAGAAATCTGAGAATCCTCGATTCGTCGTCACTTTCGACCAAACCATATGCCGACGGATCATTAACCGGAGTTAAAGCCAGCGTTGCCTCCGAACCCTTTTCGCGATGAAAACTAAGTAGTGCGGAAAGGTCAATGTCGGTCAAAATGTCGCCATTGAGAACGACGGTTGTTTCGCGCAGATCGTTCGCCGCAAATCGATAGGCGCCGCCTGTTCCGAGTGGACTCGGTTCAGTGATAAACCTTAATTTGACTCCAAAATCTGAGCCGTCACCAAGAAGTAATTCGATCTTGTCCGGCTGATAACTTAGCGAAAGCGTGATGTCAGTGATGCCTGCCCGTTTTAATATATCGATCTGATACATAAGGAACGGGCGGTTCATGACGGGAACGATCGGTTTTGGGGTGTAGACCGTAAGCGGACGTAGTCTCGTACCTTTACCACCGGCTAAGATGACAGCTTGCATATGTATCTTGGGCCGCATCGAGGCCGAAGATAAAGACTAAGTAAATGAACCCGAAAAATCAAAGACGATGAATGGCTTTAACTGTTGTTAATTGTTAAAAAATTACTAAAAACGTTGACACGATTTCGGGATGCGTGCTAATTTTAGATACACAGTTATCTGTGTTTTGCCTTAAACCCCCACTTTTAGGCACGCTCACAGTAACGTGCGATTGTTCAGCCCCTAGTTTTGATTATTACTCCAAGATGAGCTTCGATAAAACAAAGGCGATGCGAAATGCCGAAAGGCACGTAGCACAGGGTAAAATTCGGGCGGCGATCGCCGAATACCGAGCGGTGGTCGAAAACGATCCCCGCGATATCGGCACGATGAATATGCTCGGCGATCTTCATGCTAAGAACGCTGAAAAGCGCGAAGCCGTCGATTGCTACATGGTTGTGGGTGAACACTACAGCACACAGGGATTTGCCCAAAAGGCGATCGCGATCTATAACAAAGTTTCAAGACTGCAGCCTGATTCGATCGATGTCTCGACAAAGTTGGCGGAACTCTATGTGGTCAAAGGCTCGATGCATGAAGCCCTTGCTCAATATACGATGCTCGCCCAACATCACGAGAAGTCCGGAAAGCGGATCGACGCCCTCGCGATGTGGAAACAGGTCGCGCACTTAGATCCGAAGAACACGGAGGTTTGTGTAAAACTTGCCGAATCGTACTTAAGTGAAGGGCAGCGAGACGAGGCTGCTGAGGCCTTCGCGGAAGCCGGTGCACGGCTTGTAAAAAAAGATCAGCACGAAGAAGCGGTCCGACTACTCGAGAAAGGTCTCGAGATCAGACCCGACGACCTGCGAATTCTGACCAGCCTCGTGTCTGCGAATATGGCGATGGGCGACGTTCAAAAGGTTGTCAAATTGCTTGAGGGATTGATCGAGGACGACCCATATAATCGCGATGCTCTCTACTTGTTGATAGATTGCCACGTCAATTCGAAAAACGCCGTAGAAGCTGAAAAAGCAGTCATTAAGCTAGTTGAGATCGAACCGGCAAATAATCCAAGATTACTAGATCTGATACGAATGTATCTGGAAGCGGACGATCTCGATTCGGCAGCCCGAAT
>JAYSZT010000062.1:0-5585 GCA_043737915.1 Acidobacteriota bacterium | reverse complement strand
GCCGGACTCGTCGGTCGACGCGATCTTGCGAACGTGAGCATAGAACATTCCGTCGCCGTCCTGCTCGATCCTGACCGAACGCCCGCGTTCGCGTCCCTCGACTACGACCTTGATCTGTCCATTATCCTGCCGCTGAGCCTGCACGATGCGTCCGAGTGTTCCGACGGTGTAGATCTGATCTGCGTTCGGTTCGTCGATCGATGCATCGTGCTGGGTGGCGAGAAAAATGTTCCGCTCACCCGTCATCGCCTGCTCGAGCGCTCGTACCGAACTCGGACGACCGATCTTAAAAGCAACTTTTGTGTAAGGAAAAATTACAACGTCACGAATCGGTACCATCGGAAAACGTTCAATATCCGATGGCATTTGATCTGTAAATTCTTGCATACTTCAATACTGAGAAACCCCGTATGGTCGTGAGTCTTTCGATAATTTCAGGATTACTTATATTTACTCAAATAGCGTTAGCAAAAGCAACATCATCTTTTGGTAATCGTATCATTACGATCTCAAAAAATTACTCGACTGCACTATGAAAGAACGATTGAGTAGTGAATTTTATAAATTAAGGAGATTCTGCGGAAAGAGTTTTTGGGTTAACACGAAAACTAAATGATCAGGTGTCGGGAATTCACTCGAATTCCCGACTATAAAAACAGAATCAAGATCGAAACACAAGCGGAAGTCGAAGCCAATCGCCGTCACTACGCCGCTTCTTCGGTTCGCTGGACGATCTCGAAAACGGGAGCCTTCCGCTCGATCATCTCTTTGGTGACGACGATCTCTTTGACCTGTTTTTCGGACGGAAGGTGATACATCGATTCGAGCAAGACCTCTTCCATGATCATCATCAGGCCGCGGGCACCGACCTTTCGTTTGAATGCCTCGGCGGCGATCGCTCTGACGGCGCCTTCTGTAAACTTCAGGCTAATGTTGTCGAATTCGAATTTACGCTGATACTGCTTGATCAAAGCATTTTTAGGCTCAGTCAAGATCGACATCAGAGCGGCCTCGTCTAATTCGCGAAGCGTACCGATAACCGGCAGACGACCGACGAATTCCGGGATCAGGCCGTAGTGAATGAGATCTTCCGGTTCGAGTTTGTTGATCGAATCAACGTGACGTTGGCGGTTCGTTTTGATGTCTGCCTGAAAGCCGAGCGATTTGTTGCGAAAACGCTTCTCGATGACTTTTTCTAGGCCAATGAATGCTCCGCCGCAGATGAACAGAATATTCGTCGTATCAAGCTGTTGAAAGTCTTGCTGCGGATGTTTTCGACCGCCGCCAGCGGGAATATTGGCGACTGTTCCCTCGAGTATTTTGAGCAGAGCCTGCTGTACGCCTTCGCCCGAGACGTCGCGGGTGATCGACGGATTGTCATCCTTTCGGCAGATCTTGTCGATCTCATCGATGTAAATAATTCCGTGCTGAGCCTTTTCAATATCGCCGCCGGCTGACTGCAGGAGGCGATTGAGAATATTCTCAACGTCCTCACCGACGTATCCGGCCTCAGTCAAACTCGTCGCGTCGACGATGCAAAACGGAACACTGATAACGCGGGCAAGCGTTTGAGCGAGCAAGGTTTTGCCGGTTCCGGTCGGTCCGATGAGTAGGATGTTCGACTTTTGCAACTCGATATCGTTGCGGCGTTTGGCAAGTTCGAGACGCTTGTAATGCTGGTAAACTGCAACGGCCAATCGCTTTTTAGATTCGTCCTGACCGATAACATATTCGTCAAGATGACTCTTGATCTCGTGCGGTTTGGGGATCGTCGTGCGAGCCGTTACGTTATCGGCCCGCTCGTCGTCATTGATTATTTCGTTGCAAATGTCTATGCACTCATTACAGACATAGACGCCCGGACCCGCAATAAGTTTGCGGACATCATTCTGCGATTTACCACAAAACGAGCAAGTAAGAAGTTCTTCCGGACGGCGAAATTGGCTCATATAATCGGTGGTCAGTCGTCGGTGATCAGTTACTCGGCTTGGCTTAACCCTTAAAGACAGTGTGAGTCGGTTGAATATCTTCCCGACAACTGACAACTATTTCTCTCTGTGTTCGATCACTTCATCGATCAAGCCGTAGTCCTTGGCCTGCTTCGGCGTCAGGATGCGATCGCGTTCGACGTCGAGTTCGACTTGCTCGAAGGACTGACCGGTGTGTTTTGAGATGATCGTCGAGGTCAGAGTTCTCATTCGAATGATCTCCTCTGCCATCAAACGAACGTCTGTCGCTTGTCCCGAAGCTCCGCCCGATGGCTGGTGGATAAGAACGCGGCCATTCGGCAGGGCAAAACGCTTGCCAGGTGCTCCTGCACAAAGCAATAAAGCTCCCATCGACGCACACTGGCCGACACAGATCGTCGTCACATCGTTCTTGATGAACTGCATCGTGTCGTAGATCGCCATTCCTGCGGTGATCGACCCGCCCGGACTGTTGATGTATAGATTGATATCCCGCTCAGGGTCTTCAGCCTCGAGGAACAAAAGCTGGGCGACGAGCAAATTCGCTACCTGATCATCGATCGGTGTGCCGATAAAGATAATGCTGTCCTTAAGAAGCCTTGAATAAATATCAAACGCCCGCTCACCACGCGACGTCTGCTCAACAACCATTGGTACTAACATATTTTTTCTCTACGTAAATCTAATGTCTATCGTTTCTTAAGATAATGCTTTAGCAAAACGCTGATAAGTCGTTGTAAAAATGGCAATTGCCCCTATTCGAATCAGATTTTACAACTTTCCCCACAAAAATCAAGCGAATAAGATGCTCTATGATTTAGGTGTCGGCTTTTTCGCCGATTCCTTCTTCTTAGCCGCCTTTTTCGGGTTTTCCTCAGAGGAAGTTTCCGGGTCGATCACGGTCTCTTCGATCCATTCTCCATCGACGACTTTCGCTTTCGCGATCAAAGCTTCGATCGATTTACGGGTCTTCAGATTGTTGCGAATATTATCAACTCCGCCGCCCTGTTTCTCGAGCGACTCGCGTATCTCCTCCGCCGACGAGCGGTAATACTCGGCCATTTTTGCGATCTCTTCGTCGACCTCGGTCTCAGCGACCTCGACTTTTTCGATCTCAGCGACCTTATCGAGCAGCATTGCTCCGCGAACGTCACGCTCCGCCTGGGTACGCATATTTGTATATGCCATTTGCACGAACTGTGGGTCGATCTTGTTGAGATCAACCCCTCGCTGCTGCATATCCTGAGCGAAATTATTCAATAAATTGCGAGCCTGATTCTCGATCAAGGTTCCCGGAACTTCGAATGCGTTATCTTCGATCAAGATCGCCACGGCGTCATTTCGAACCCGAGCGTCGGCGTCCGCCTTAGCGTGGGTATCGAGATCGGCACGCAACTTCTTGCGAAGATCCGCGAGCGATTTATAACCTTCGTCCAGACTTTTGACCCACTCATCATTGAGGTCAGGCGTTTCCATCGTTCCGACAGATTTGATCTTAGCCTTGTAATTTACAGTCTTCCCGGCCAACGCCTCGGACGTGAAATCGGCAGCGTAAGACACCGTGAATGCCTTTTCGTCATCCTCTTTCACTCCGACGAGGTTGTCAGTGAACGATTTTTCTATGTTCTCGCCGCCGAGCACGACCTCAATGTCATTTGCGGTGATCGGTTCTCCGTTCTCATCGCCCTCGAAAAGACCTTCCAGATCGGCAATTACGGTGTCGCCGATCTTAGATTTACGGCCCTCGACCGGGATAAGCGCGGCTTCCTTTTGTAACCGTTCGGAGATCAGGTTGTCGACCTCACTGTCCGCGACCGGTTTCACCCGGCGGGTCACTTCGATTCCTTTGTATTTCGGCTTCGCTATCTCAGGCATCACTTCGACATGAATGTGAATGCTCAGAGGTTCGCTACCATTAACCTTTATGGTCTCATGGTTCTCCAGATGCAGTTGAGGTTCGGCGAGCGGATGCAGATCGTGTTCTTCGATCGCGGCCTGAACCTGCGGCGGAATTACTTCCTGCAGGACTTCGCTCTTGATCTCTTCTTTGAAACGCATCCGGACGACATCGACCGGGGCAAAACCTTTTCGAAATCCGGGCACGTTCGCCCGCTTTGCGTATCGCTGACTGACCTTGCCGTACGCACTCTTAAGAGCCTCGGCATCGATCTGTAAATGTATCTCTCGTTGTGTAGGGGAAATTTCCTTTAGTTCGCTTTTCATGTACAAAAAAAGAATATCACTGTCGGTTATCCGTTGTCAGTTGCCCAGTGTCGGTTGCTGAGAAATATTGAATAAATTTCCCCAAATTCGAAAAAAGTCAGTGGCAATTGCAGTGTCGTTTTTCGACTACTGACAACCGACCACTGACCACTGGATATTGGTGCCGAGGGCGAGACTCGAACTCGCATGTCTTTCGACGCTAGTTCCTAAGACTAGTGCGTATACCATTTCGCCACCTCGGCATTTGCGAATACATCGACGCGATGCATTCTAGGGCAACCTAGAATCTACCGAAAACGGCCGAGATTGTCTAGCGACTACTTCTTCAAATATTTTCGTTCGTATTCGTCCCAGGACATATCGACATCGACGCCGCTGCCGATACCGTTTGCTGAGCCGCCGCCGAGCAACTTGTCCTCGGCCTTACGAAACATTTTGTAAGCTCCGTATCCGACACCGCCGATGATACCGAAAAACAGTAAATACCAGCCTATCGACGAAAGAAAGCCGAGTACCGACAGAACGATCCAGATGCCGACGACGAGGCCGAGTGCACCGAGTATAAATTTGATGATGTTCATAGCAGCTACCTCCGACTGTAGATATTATACGAATCTTCGCGAGCGATGTTCGTGGAAATTTTACCTCTGTCGTATAATTCACGTTCGGATAAGATAATAACATTTTGAGCAAGCCAATCATTACAAATCAGCAACTAGCAGAACAGATAAACGCAACATTGACCGGCGACGGAACAGGCGTCGCGACAGACGTAACCCACGATTCGCGTCAGGCCCATGAGGGCACGCTTTTCGCGGCGATAAAAGGGTCAACGGTCGACGGGCACCGTTTTGTCGACGATGTAATGCGTCGCGGAGCCGCCGGAATAATATCCGAGTTTGATCCGCCAGCCGAATTTTCCGGTGCGTGGCTGAAGGTAACTAACGCCCGTGAGGCCCTTGCCCATGCCGCAGCGATCATTAACGGCGATCCGTCGCACGATCTCTACCTCGTCGGCATCACGGGAACGAACGGCAAAACTACGACAACGTACCTCTGTTTCGCCCTAACCGAAGCGGCCGTAAAAAAAGGTGCAATGCTCACGACCGTCGAGTATCGCATCGGCGAAAAAAGCGAGGAAGCCGTCCGAACTACTCCCGAAGCATCCGATACAAATCGATTTCTGCGTGAGGCACTCGATGCCGGTTGCACCTCCGCCGTGATGGAAACGTCTTCGCAGGCGATCGATCTTCACCGGTGCGACTGGTTGCGGTTCAAGGTCGCCGTTTTTACGAATCTGACCCGAGACCACCTCGATTACCATTTGACGATGGAGAATTATTTCGACGCGAAGAAAAAGCTCTTCGACGGTCGTTTGGGCGAAACACCCGGCTC
>JAYSZT010000061.1:0-12221 GCA_043737915.1 Acidobacteriota bacterium | reverse complement strand
CGCTTCGCTCCAGCGGCGCCGATAGGCGACTCGGGCGATTATAGTTTCGACAAGGCCCACAGTGCGATCGGATTTAAGGTTAAGCACATGGGACTCGTTGACGTCATCGGATTTTTCCGCGACTTCACGGGAACGGTTAATTTTGATAACAAAGACGTCACGAAATCGACGGTTGAATTTACTGCAAAAGCGACCAGCGTCGATACCGGCGTTGCGGCTCGCGATGGTCACTTGCGAACGAAAGACTTTTTTGAGGTCGATAAATTTGCAGACATTACTTTTAAAAGCACCAAGGTGACGAAGAAAGGAAAGGGTTACCTGCTGACGGGCGATTTCACAATGAAAGGCGTCACAAAATCGATCACTTTCCCATTCGAGATCGCAGGTTGGTTGCCAGCCGATGGTAAAAGCGGCGGCAAGATGGGAATAACGGCGGAAACTACCATCAACCGTCGCGAATACGGGATAAACTACGGCACCACTTTGCCAAGCGGCATCGCGGCATTGTCGGACGATATCAAGATCATCCTTCAAATCGAAGCTGAGAAGAAAAAAGACGCTCCGAAAGCTGAATAAATTTGAAACACTTAAAAGGGGAAAAGTAGGGGTGCTAACGATCTCTTACTTTTTCCCTTTTTCACCCTTTCCCATCTGCTTCTTTTTCCCGATCTCCGAAAACGAAATGTCGTAGATCGCGTAGTCTTGCCATCCGTTGTAGTCGAAATGCCACCATTCGTTGGAGTTTACGGTAAATCCTTCCGCCTCCATCATTTTGCGGAGCATGTCGCGGTTGGCTCGCTCTTCGTCTGTGCCGCCTTTATAATCCGGCGAGGCCCGCTCGGTGAACTCATCGTAGGCGGACGGCATCGGAATCGCATTTCCCGTTTTTCGGTTGTAAATGCCGATGTCGATGGCGCAGCCTCGATTATGCTTAGAACCTTTGGCCGGATCGGCGACAAACGGCCGTTGATCTAGGCGAACTACGTCCCAAAATAATTTCGTGATCGCCCACGGCCGATAGGCGTCGTAAACGACGATGCCGAGCTTCTGCTTCTTCAGCAATTTATGAACTCGGATCAGTGCCTCCGCGGCCGGTCGCTGCAGGAAAGCCCGAGCCTCCGGGTAAACGGAACGCCCGACAAAGTTATCGGCCGTCGCGTATTTTATATCGAGCTTGATCGTCTTGCTGAGTTTGGTAAGTTCTATCAAATCGGCGTCTCGTTTATGTTCTTCGTTTGGCGGAGCGGTTTGACCGGAAAGCCACGAAAATAGAATAAGGCAAAACGCCAAAACGGTAAACGGTCGAAAGATTTTTCGTTTCATTACAAGAATTTATTCCGCAACCTTGAAATTGACAATCGAAAATTTTACTTTGAAGGGTCGATGATTAACAAAGCATTGCAATCAGAAGAAACTGAAAAACGAAAATGCCCCGCTCGTAAGTGGACCAAAAGAGCAGGCATTATTGCGTTCTTGTTCTTTCTCGGCAAAGGCCTCGCCTGGCTCGGCGTTGCAGCGGCCGGGGCGTACTACACCTTTAACTAGTTCGGTTTTTTAACTTCCGGTTCCGGTTCGACATCATCGTCTCTGATCACAACCTCAGTTCCGTACTTCTGATAATTTCTGAATCTGATCAGGTTTCGACTCTCGAAACGTTGCTTGCCATTCTCCACCGTTCCTCGGAAATCAGATATCGTTGGTAAAAGGTATTTTTCGCCGGCGATCTCGACCATGTCGTAATCGATCGATTTAGTGACGGCCTTAACGGGAAACGTCGGTTCGATATCAGTAAGTTTGTATTCGATCTTGAGAACGCGAAACTCGTCCCTATCGATCCAAATACGGCCTTTTTCCCCGGCCGGCGATGATTGATAAGACGATCCTTTGAGGCCGACGCCGCCATCCTTATTGTTTTCGATCGCGATCTCGTAATCGTACACCACCGTGCGGCGTCCTCTAACGACATCCGTTGTCAGCAGATCGAACTTAGTCTTACTGGTCGGCTCAAATATCTTCTTCAGATCCTCAACAAATTCACCGCCTGACGTCGCACCGTCGAGACCACTATAACTATTGGCCGTCACGGAATCAGTCACAGGTGCACCATTTTTCGCGAGAACCTTATACTGTTCGCCCTTTTCAGTACTGTAACTGACCGCTATCACAAGATTGTCGTACGGCTTCCAATTTCCTGTTCCGGCATACGCATCCGAACGGGTGATCAATTGTTTGACCACAAAATCCGGCATATCGCCGAGTGCCTGTCGGGTATTAAATCTAGCTTTTTCGAGGATCTGAGTCGTTTCGGCGGTACTCGGAAGCTTGGTCGCGACGGGATCAACTCGTCGCCGGTCTGCTTCCTCAAGCGCTCGTTTCAGTTCATCGTCATTTGCTCCCTTTGAACGGGTCAATCCGCGGAGACCGTCGGTCAGGACGAAATCGATCCCTCGTTTTCGCAAAGTCTCGATAATGTCGTTCTTGATTGCAGGTGTCTTTTGCAGCGAGTAAAGCATCTTCACGTACTCTGCCTGCGTCAACGGCTTTTCCTGTGCCGAGACAGCTTGCACCAAACACAAAAAAATTAAAGTTAAAACGGTTTTCTTCATCTCTCCAATTGATGCAAAACAATGACTATTCGTTGGTCGGTCATTGATTTAACAGTCGTGCTTTGAATCGCGGATCGAGCCCGATCGCTTTTTGAAATTGCTTTGCAGCGAGTGCTTCCATACCGATGTTCTGCAGTCGCATACCGACCATCCAATGAAAAAGAGGATCGGTCGGCGTGTTATTATCAGCTTGTTTTTCGAACTCTGCCGCGATCTCAGGCCTGCCCGACGATGCGGCCGCCCCGGCGAGCATAGCATTAGCGATCACCAGTCGTCCATTGGTTCTGACAGCATCGCTCCACGTCTGGATAGCTTCCTGTTTTCGGCCTGCGAGCCACAGCGACTCGCCCAATTCTTCACGGGCAAGGACGAGGTCGGGGCGCTCAGTTAATGCCTGATCTAGGCTCGCCATCGCTTCATCGTAACGCTTAAGGCGGTTGAGCATCGCTCCTCGGTAGTAGAGTGAAAGAGCTCTTCCCTGCGACGGCTGTATCTCGGCGGCCGCGCCTAATAGTTGGATCGATCGCTCCGTATCACCGGACAGATATTCGAGCCACGCAACCTTTGAAACAGAGTCGCTGTTAGTGAAAAAGGCAACGGTTGATGCGGCTCGAAAATATTTCTTGCCGGTGATGATATTAGAACGGTCGGTTGGGCTCAAGAACTGTCCCGGATCGGGGCGAGCCAAGGCGAGCTCCTCCGGGATCTGTAGATTCTGGAACGCAACACCGCCCGAGCGTTCATTATATCGAACCCATCCGCTGTGGACTGTCATGCCGACCCACAGTACCGAAAATCCTAAAAACAACCAACCTGCGGAACGAAACTTCCCGCCCGATCTGAGACTATAACGGTGAAAAGAAAGACTTTGTGAACGTAGGAGCTTTAGCGTTCGAAGCAAAAGAAAGGTAGTGACTGCGGCAATGCCGAGTGCCATGAGCATAGGAACGAGTTGATAAACGTTCCAAACCGCTAGAAAGCTGCCGAAAAATACAAGTGCCCCCAGAATCTCCTCCGGCCACGTCAGCGAATAGTTCTTCTCGATCGTTTTCGGAACGCCTACTGCAGGCTTTCCAAATCCAAAATACAAGGCATCGTTAGGGCAGACGCTAATGCAGTCCATACACTTCATACAGCCGGAATCGACCACCATTCCGTATTGCTTCACTTCCGCATGGACCAAAACATTCGACGTACACGTAGCCGTGCAGTGGCCGCACTGATTGCAGGCATCGGTGACACGGATCTTTCCGGGTGCGACTTTGTCGGCCAGGGTGAAAAAGCCGCCGTATGGGCAACCGTATGTGCAAAAACCTTTTGACCCAAGAAAATATACGGTCATAAAACCGCAAATAAATAGAAATGGAACCGCCACCGCGAAAGTAGGAAATGTTTGCCAGAAATTACTTGTTACAAGGTGATTTGTGAATCCCGGTATGAGCGGTCCAGGCTCGGCGCTCAAAAAAATTCGAAAGACCGTTGGCCATACGAACATATACAGCGCCGCTATAAGCGGAACAAAGATCAACAGCCTCGACCGAAATGGCCGCGGAGTGAGACCTATTTTTTTCAACATCCAGGCACAAAGATCTTGCAAGGCGAGAATGTGGCAGCCCCAACCGCAAACGAACCTACCAAAAATGAGGGTCGCCAAGATCGCAAGTGTAAAAAAAATAAAACCTGCGTTTATCGCCCCATCCTGAAGGGTGTACATCGATTCGGACGGCTCGATCGGCGAAATGGTCCTTCCCATGATCAGCCACTGTACGACGTGAGCGACCATCAACAAGTTGAGGATAATAAGTCCGCCCGCCCGCCATCGACTTGTTTTTGACTTTTTGATCTCGTTCGATCCGGCAGCAACGGTGGCGAGAACCGGCAACGCGATGCTTCGCCCTGCCTTCGGTGTTTCGACCGCCTGATTGCCACAACCACTTTTCATAGGAAAGACCCTTCGTTATATTTTGAACCATTCATGACGCCTGCTCAACTTTATAGGCGGCTCAATTTGCGATTCACACCGACCAGCTGAGCAAAAGGCGTCATCGATCCTTGGGTTTGCTACCCTTGAGTCAACTTTTGTTGACTTTTTTTATGCGTTAAAGCTAAACTTAGGAACCTCTCTAACAAGAAATTTTTAGATCTTTTTTGCTGATTAATTGAGGAAATAGAGATCAGGGTAGATCAAATAGGAGTAACGAATGATTAAGAAGATTTTGCCAACCGGCAGATTCGGTATCGCTTTGTCGTTGTCGGCAGTTTGTTTATTGATCGGGATCGCGTGGCTATCGATGGAACAAAAAACCTCGGCAGGCACCGAAGGGGAAACGGGTACGCTCGAAAAGATGATCGTTGCCAGCGGTAACGCTGCGATGGATATCGATCTCAACAAACTCAACGGAGCGAAATCGCGCCAGCAAAATACGACCGTAAATTTCGCGCTTGAAACGAACGCATTTTTTAAGTCGTTAGTATTCAATGATGAATTTCGCGGTTCGCTTCCAAGTTCGATGAAGATAATTCCTCAGAACTCGGCGGCGTTACCTTCAAACTTGAACTCCTCAATGGATAATCTTGTTCTCGAAAGTCTTGAGTGGGGCGGACAATACGAACTCGCAGTCCGTGACGGCGTCACAGGATTCACCTATTTCAATATCGAAGGGCAAACTTTTGACTTCGACTCGAATTCCCGATCCCTTGGGATCAATGGCGGCCGTTTGCTCATTTCTGAGGAGTTTGCCACCTCGTTGAACCGTCCCTCAGATACGGGAACGGTTGTCGGTGCGATATCCGTTTCGGCAACTCTTACACCGATCGAGATCACGAAGGTGATCAACGGTGAAGTTGAATCAAGCGTTCTACCTGCCGGACATGGATCTGATGCGAACGTCGGAACAGTTCCGGGCCCTGATGTTGTCGTCGGTGACCTTACCGGCTTGGCTCAATTCGGTGCGAGCAGCGGCACACAGGTCGGACTTGCGGTCGGAACTGATTCTTGCAACTTTGGTACGGTCGATCTCGATTGGTTTGCAAACCCAAGTAACAATCATCCTGTTATCCCGCAGAATTTGTATAGAATGAGCGGCGGAGCCAATAATGACGAGCGTTTTGAACAGATCGGTCAGTCGAGCGTCAAACACGCCTTTACGGCGTTGACCAACAATATTTGTAGCCTTGGCTGTAATGGCATCGGCGGAACAAGACTTGGCTCGGGATGCTCGGATCCATATTCGGCCAGCCTCAACGCCGGTAGCAACAACGCCCTCGGTTCGCGTGCATGGATCAACCCTTTCACTGGTGCTTATCCGCGTAATGATTCGGCGACGCCAAATAATAGTCACTCAGGCCACACTCATACCGGCCCGTCGCACCGCATCCTGACTGAGATCGCAGATCTCGCTCAATCACAGAATCCGGGTGCGACCTACTACGCTGAGTCACAGTATGTGACCCCTCATGAGTATGTGTGGTGCCAGGCCAATCCTACGCAGTGCAACATGTTCAACAACGTCTCGTATCGAAAATATAACGTGATCGGTTCTGCTAGTCCGTTCAGCTTCTCGCCGTCAGCATCCACAGTTCGTTTGAAAACAGCCATCAGTGCGTGGCCTGGGGCGTCGCTAGTCGAGTTTAGACCCGATACCACTGACGGTATGGGGATAGTTGCTTACAAAGTGACGAATCCTTCACCGGGCGTATGGCATTACGAATACGCTATCTTTAACCAAAATCTCGATCGCGGCATTCAATCCTTTAGTGTTCCGGCAGGCTCGGGAGTAACCATGAGTAACGTGGGCTTTAAGTCTCCCCCGCAACATCCAGGATCTTCGCTCGATGGATCACTCGGCGGCACCGGTTTTAGCAGTGCGGCATGGAGCCAATTGCAATCTGGCGGCACGATGACCTGGAGCACAGAAACTTTTGCTCAGAACCAAAATGCGAATGCGATCCGCTGGGGGACGATGTACAACTTCCGATTTGACTCCAATCGACCGCCGCAGATCTCGACGGCGACTATCGGATTCTACAAAACCGGAGCACCGATAACGGTACAGGTTCAAGCTCCGACTCCTGCAGCAGCAGCAAACGTCTCGATCTCGGGCCGCGTAACAAATGCGTTCGGACAAGGTCAGGGAAATGTACTTATTTCGCTCACCGACTCCGCCGGTTTCACGCGCACCGGAACGAGAACAGGCTCGTTAGGATATTATCAGTTTGATAATCTCGTGGGTGGAGGTACTTACACGATCAGTGTGATCTCAAAACGCTACGTTTTTGAACCGCGAACCGTGGTGGCGAATGATAATGTATTCGATTTTGACTTCACTCCGGTACCGTAGTGATTTCATATTTCGAGGTATGGAAAAGGCGGTCTTCGGATCGCCTTTTTATTTTGCCTTCAGCGGAATCCGGTAATTGAAGTCTCGACCCAAATATTAAAAAAGCGGGAAAGTTCGTTTTGAACTTTCCCGCTTTTAATATGATAACGAATAGAATAATTGTTAGTTAGCCCATTCTTCCTCGTAGTTCAACTGCCAATGTCTCGTGACCCATGCCTGAGCAGCGGTCATTGCAACTGACTTCCATTTTTTTAGATTCTCTAAAACGGTAAGTGCAGCCATTGGCTTGCTAGGATCGCGTTCAACTCGGATAACCTGAGTTGAAACCTCAATGATAGCCTTATTGTCGTCCATTATTTTCAATCGGACCTGGCTACCGACCGGCGGTAACGTTTCGAGATTTACGAGAGTGCTGGTCTCGCCAACATTCTCGGTCATGCCCTCAACCGATATCGTTTCGCCTGTTTTCGCGTCAACCCAAGTTGCCAAAACCGGCATACTTGCGATTATCCGATGATGCAATGGCGTTTTGTATGATGATGTAGAGTATTCAACGTCCGTCATAATTCCCCCCTTTCCCCTGCTTGTAAGACGCATCCGATCTATCGACATTTATCGACCGGTTCAAATGCGTGACCAACTTAATGTACATTTACAAAAAAGTCAAGTATCTGATTTTTCGTATCCGCTGCGAAATCAAAGGCTTTCGAACTACAGCAGTTGTACAAATTCTTTTGTAACACGGTTTATTACAAATAACAAGTCTTTTTTGTGAAAAAAAGTACTATCTAGCCTAAATTGCAAAAGTTCATATCGATTTAACATGAATTTAACGTTTATTTACGCTCGAACTGATCGACTCTTTATTTCGGTAGAGGAACTCAAATTGCCTCTGTCAGTATTGACAAGCATAGGTTCGATCCATGCAGAAGACATCTCTTGATGAATAAAGATGTGTTGTCGGTGTGAAAGGTATGCGGGTCAACAATTTACAGCTAGTTTTAGCAGATTTTCAAACGAAACGGTCGTGGACAATTTGCGATATTTGATAAATATAAATCCGAAAAGTAAAAGAAAAATCCAAAATAACGGGATTTTAGATTAGAAAAAGCAATTTTAGATAATTGGGTAAATTCCAAAATGGAGTTAGCAACAAAAATGACTAGAAACTATTCAATCAAATTTTTATCAGTGATGATCCTGTCGGTACTATTATGTGCCGGTCAGGCATTCGCACAGTCAACCGTGACTGGCGGCATCACTGGCCGCGTGACCGATCCGCAGGGAGCAATCGTTCCTAACGCGACGGTCAAAGTTACAAACCTAGGAACGAACGCTGAGGTCACGGTCACGGCTAACGACGACGGAGCGTATCGCGTATCGAGCCTCAACCCCGGAACCTATCGCGTTGAGTTTTCGGCAGGCAGCTTCGCACCGTCGAAAGCGGAGAATGTCGTAGTCGAAGTTGGACAAGCAACGTCCATCGATGCTCAGCTAACCGTCGGTACAGCCGTCGCAGAAGTCGAGGTCACCTCAGAGGCTCCTGTTCTTAACACGAGCGACAACTCGAACACGACGAGCATTAACCAGACATCGATCAACGAACTGCCGATCAACGGCCGTCGTGCTTCGAACTTCGCGCTGCTCGCACCATCAACCGTTCCCGACGGTACCTTCGGTCTGATCAGCTTCCGCGGAATTTCGGGTCTGCTCAACAACAGTACCGTCGATGGCGGCGACAACAACCAGGCATTCTTCTCCGAAGAACGCGGCCGCACACGTATCAACTACGTTATCAGCCAATCTTCGGTTCGTGAGTTCCAGATCAACGGATCAAATTACTCGGCGGAATACGGACGTGCCGCAGGCGGCGTCATCAACACTGTCACTAAGAGTGGTTCGAACCAGTTTCACGGCGACCTCTTTTACTACAACCGCAACAACCGCAACGGAGCCCGCAACCCGCGTGCATTCCAGTCGGTTCTCATCGGCGGTGTTTCGACATTAGTGGCCGCAAAGCCAATAGATCTTCGGCAACAGTTCGGCGGAACTGTAGGCGGTCCAGCTATCAAAGACCGGTTATTCTTCTTTTTCAGCTACGATCAGCAGAAGCGTAATTTCCCGGGACTCTCGGCATTCACTCAGTCGAATTATTTGAACACCGTCAACCGAACCACTCTCTTATCTCGTGGACTTACGAATACGCAGATCGACAACGCCTTGACCTTCATTAACTCGCTGACAGGCGAAACACCGCGTAAGGGCGATCAGACGATCTATCTTCCAAAGATCGACTGGATCATCAATAAGAACAATTCATTTGCGGTCAGCTACAACCGTATGCGTTGGAAGTCACCAAACGGCATTCAGACACAGCCTGTACTTAATCGCGGACGAGCAAGTTATGGTGATGATTTCGTTGAGGTAGATTCGGTCAATGCACGACTCCAGTCGAACATCACATCAAACCTTCTGAACGAAGCTCGCTTCCAATACGGTCGCGATTTCGAGTCACAGTTCAGCACACCGGGACTTCCAGGTGAGCCAACGACCGCAAGGACTGTTGTCGGTGGAGTTCGTTCGCCCAGCGTTTTCCTAACCAATGGCCTCGAATTCGGAACTGCAACGTTTCTCGAAAGACCAAATTACCCCGACGAGAAGCGCTGGCAGTATGCTGACACGATGACCTACATTACTGGTCGGCACACATTTAAGTTCGGTTTAGACCTTAACCGGGTTACCGACGATATTTCTAACCTGCGTTTCGAAGCCGGTTCTTACTCTTACAACAACATCAACGATTTCATCGTTGACCACACTGGATACACGTCTGGTCTGCCGGGTGCAACTTTGTGCGCAACTGGAACCCGAACCGTTGGACGTTGCTATACGAGTAACTATCAGCAAGGCGTAGGAACACCGGGTATCAAGTTCGGAACATGGGACGTAAACCTTTTTGCTCAGGATGATTTTCGCATCACACCACGATTGACCGTAAATCTAGGGTTGCGTTGGGAATACATAAAAATGCCTAAGGCTACCCTGGCTGGCCCGAGCACAACCATCATTCCGCAGGATGGCAGAACGATCAACGAAGCGACGTCTGCTTTGCCTAGCGATAAAAACAACTTTGGACCGCGTATTGGTGTTGCTTACGATCTATTTGGCGACGGCAAGACCAGCCTTCGCGGTGGATATGGGATTTATTACGGACGCGTTCAGAACTCAACGATCTATAACGCTCTCGTGAACACCGGCAACGCCGGAGGACAGTCTCAGGTTTCGATCGCTCCGGCAACGACGACGAACTGTTTTCCAGTTGTCCCGTCGTCTACTACGCCCTGTTCACCGGTTTATCCGTTGGTCTTGGCTCCTAGCAGTCTGACATTTGCATCGGGCGCGATCCAGTTCTTCCAGCGCAACTTCCAGGCTCCGCTGATTAACCAATATGACGTAATTCTCGAGCACCAGATCATGAGAAACACTGTCGTTTCGGTTTCTTACATCGGCAGTCTTGGACGAAGCCTTCCGACCTTTGTTGACCTGAACTTTCAACGAACAGGTCAAACAAACTTTTCGGTTGTGGGTGGCCCTTCCGACGGTCGGACATTCACACTCCCGCTTTACGGTCGTGTGACAGGAACGTCAGCGATGACGCAGATCCAGAGTTCGGTCAGTTCGGAATATAATGCCCTCGTCTTTCAGGCAAATCGGCGCATGACGGACGGTCTTCAGGTACAGGCTAGCTATACGCTTGCAAAATCGACGGATACCAATCAGAACTCCGCAACCTTTACGCAAACTAATAGTCCGTACGATCTGTTTGACCGAACATATGACGCGGGCCCAAGTAACTTTGACATCCGTCATAAGGTAGTTATAAGTGCTGTTTATGCTCCGAGACTTTTCAAAGGAAGCACTTCATCAGCCTATAACTATTTGTTGAACGGTTGGTCATTCGCTCCTATCGTTGCTTACTACTCGGGTAGGCCATTTGACGGAAACGTTTCCGGTATTAGTTTGAATAATACTCAAGGCGATAACCGTTTCCCGATCAATCCGCGTAACTTTTACAGGTTGCCGGGTCTCATGAATATCGATGCACGTCTTTCAAAACGTTTCCGCGTAACGGAATCGATCAATTTTGAAGTTCTTGCTGAAGTATTTAATGTCGCCAACCGCACGCAGGTTTTCGGTCAGAACAGTACGCTTTATAACCGAAGCGGTAACGTTCTAACCTACAACAGCTCGTTTGGTCAGGTGACAACGACGGACAGCACACTTTACCGCGAACGCCAGGTTCAGTTCTCTGGTCGTATGCAGTTCTAATATTTCCACCAGGAAAGACTTTGGGCACGCTTGTTTTGCAAGCGTGCCTTTTTTTTATGGCGGCATCCGTGTAAGCTTTTCGAATGCGGATATTGCAGGTTTCATCGGCAAGGACATACGGCGGCGGGGAGAGGCACCTGGTTGATCTCTCGCGAGAGCTGCAAAAACGCGGTCACGAAATTTTTATCGCCCTCCGGCCAACGAATGAGTGGCAGGACCGGCTGGACTTTATTCCGCCCGAGAATTTTCTTCACGTATCGATCAGAAATTCGTTCGGAATGTTCAGTGCAAAACGGATCGGACGTTTTTTGAAGGATAAAAACATCGACATTATCCACGCTCACGTCGCCCGCGATTATCTGGCCGCGAGTATCGCGTGCCGGATCACCGAGGAGACAAAATTCGTTCTGACGCGTCACGTTCTCTTTTCGATGAAGCCGTTTCACAAGTTTGCCTTGCGAAACGTCGATGCGGCGATCGCCGTTTCTCAGGGTGTAAGCGAACAGTTAGAAAAATTATTTCCTAAACGCAAGATCACGATCATACCGAACGGCCTAACCATGCATGATGCCGGCGATCGGCAGCGTCTCGGGCTTGCTTTTCGCGACTTGCACCACATTCCATTGGACGCTCCGCTAGTGGGAACAGTGGGTGAACTAAAACCCCTGAAAGGACAGCGTGACTTTGTACTGGCGGCAAATGAGATAGTTAAGACTTTGCCGGATTGCAGATTTGTGGTCGCCGGCAAGGATAATACGATTGATCAAAAATTCCGCCGCGAACTAAAAAGGCTCGTGAAGGTTTTCGAACTAGACGATCGATTTCTATGGCTTGATTGGGTCGAGGATCTTTCGCCTATGCTCTCGGCCCTCGATATTTTCGTCTCCCCGTCGCACTCGGAGAGCTTCGGACTGGCAATTTTGGAGGCAATGGCCAACCAGACCGC
>JAYSZT010000060.1:0-5600 GCA_043737915.1 Acidobacteriota bacterium | reverse complement strand
CAATGGCGTCGGTTGACGAATACCTGATCCGTCGCGGTGACGGCCTGGTGCTCTTATTTACCCCGCCATTCGACAAAAGTTCACTTAGTCCCGGCTACATAAAAGGCTATCTGCCCGGCGTTCGCGAGAACGGCGGACAGTATACCCATGCCGCGATCTGGACAATGATCGCTTTTGCAATGCTCGGCGACGGCGACAAAGCAGGTGAGCTTTTTGCCTTACTCAACCCCATCAATCACGCGTCTACACGAGCTGGGCTTCACAAATACAAAGTCGAGCCTTATGTCGTTGCGGGCGACGTCTATAATGAACCAAGACACATCGGACGCGGCGGCTGGACCTGGTATACGGGTGCAGCCAGCTGGATGTATCGGGCGGCGCTCGAATCAATTCTCGGCTTTCATCTTCAAGGTGAAAATCTAAAAATTGAGCCATGCATTCCACGCAGTTGGCGAGACTTCGAAATTGATTACAGGCGCGGAAAAACGCTTTACAAGATAAGAGTTGAAAATCCTTCGGGCGTCTGCCGCGGAGTCGCGGAAGTCCGGCTGGATGGAGAGGTGTTACCGTCCAATAAAATTCCTTTAGGCGATGACGAAAAAATTCATCAAGTGTTAGTCGTACTCGGATGAACCAAAAGAAATACCAGTAGCTCTGATGTCGGCAATTGTAATGTTAGGCGAAAGTTCTTGAAATTCCTCTGCCGAGAAGACGATTGTACTCGTTGTTAACAACGTCGTAGCATTCGCAAACGGCCTCTTCCAATCCACGCCGGTCGAGTATCGTCATGGTTCCGCGCACGTTCTTGATCAATTTTCGCGCCGATAGTTTTTTAGCGGCCAGCGTTATTCCTTCGCGGCGGACACCAAGCATGTTTGAGATGAGGTCGTGAGTCATAACGAGAATATCAGAGTTCAAACGATCATGGCTCAGGAGCAACCAGCGGCATAACTGCTGTTCGACCGAATGGAGACGATTACAAACCGCAGTTTGTGAAATTTGAGTTATTAACGCCTGTGTGTAACGCAACAGTAGATTGTGAAATACACCGCCCAACGTAAATTCGGCCCTAAGATCTTTTGCCCTCATTTTGAAAGCCTCGCCCGCACTCTGAACTACCGCGCGGTTCGGCGTCGTGTCGCCGCCCATAAACAGTGCTATACCTAATATCCCGTCATTGCCCACCACGCCGATCTCTGCGGTTCCTCCGTTTTCCATAACATAGAGCAGCGAGATGATAGAGGTGGTCGGGAAATAGACATAATCCAGCTTATCGCCGGATTCATAAAGAACTTGTCCAAGCTTTAAAGATTCTGGATGTAGATGAGATTGAACGCGGTCGAATTCCACGTCTGGCAGAGATGCAAGTAAAAAATTCTTTCGGCCCGTGTTTTGATTGGCATCAAGCGGCATACTCTTCTCTGTTTTCCGACAATACTGAAGTGAAACACGATCTACGGAAGATCGCTTCCCAAACAATATATCAAAACAACAAGAATAGATACCTCTTGGTGCGCTAGAACACTAAAGTTCTATGAACCGAGCTTGAACGTATCAAGGATACGCCGTTAATTGCTGTGAAATTAGTTGTCGGACTTACTGGCCACCGCTTCGTAATTTGGATGGCTTTTTGAAATGATCTTATAGCAGTCACAGGCAGTGGTCTTCAGGCCCTTCACATCCAGGATCAAAAGTTTACCCCGGTTGTAGCTGATCAGGCCGCGCGTCTCGAAACTCTTAGCTGTTTTATTGACCGCCTCGCGCCGGACACCAACCATGTTCGATAAGAATTCCTGCGTGATCTGAAATACACCTGTTTTCATTCGGTCATTTGTCATCAGCAGCCAACGGGCCATGCGTGATTCGATAGGGTGAAACCGATTGCAAGCAGCGGACTGAGCCGTTTGGGCCATTAGCGATTGGACGAAGCGTTTTACAACTTGCTGCAATTTGTTGCTCGTTTCGCACTCTTTGAGAAAAACCGCCGTCGTCATTCGCAGAGCGGAGCCAGCACCTTGTACAAGGGCAATATTGTTTGAGGTTTTCGCACCGAGAAATGCCGGGATGCCGATCATCCCTTCATTGCCCACGATGCCGACTTCGAGCGTCTGATCGCCACCGACGGCGGAGAGCAATGACACAATCCCGCTTTCAGGAAAATAGACGTGGCGGATCATAGCTCCGGTTTTATAAATGGTATTACCATAAACCAAGTCTGTCCGTTCAGAGTGCCCGACTAGATTCTGATAATCTTCATCGGGTAATGAGGCGAGAAGCCGATTAGTGGTTTTTTTGTTAACGGTTTTTACTGTGTTGGACATTGCGATCTCCTTGCTTCAGTCGGGCGTATGAAACGAATAGACCGCGAGTCCATACCGGCTGACGAATGAATCTCTTGTAAAGATAGAATGCAAAAAGAAAAATAGCTGTGCGCTAACACACCTACCCTTTAAATGCCGAAAATCCAGTTCTTTTAAGGCGTTCGTAAGTCTTGATGCGCCCCAAAACACGATACCCCCAATAAAACACCGCACCAAAACGTCACTCTTCAAGATCCATGATAATGAACGGTTCTGTTTGGGACCGGCAAATGCCCCCAATTCAATGTGTGTGCAAACAAACCGACCGACTGATTTTAAACTGTTGTAATTATATTTAGCCTAAGTCCATTGAATTAAGTTTGAGTGCCTTACCAAATCCGCATTCAAATAACGCTCCTGTGTTAACCAAATTCTGATTGAATAGGCATTTTTGGCCCCTTTCGATCGATCACGGCGTTCGGTCGGGAAAAAAGAATTTTGTTATCGAGGTCTTATTTTTTTCAGTCGTATCAAGAACAAAGGGAACAGCCTAGACCATGAACCACTTCAAAACATTGTTACAACTGCACAGTATAAAATTAATTTTGCTCTCAGCTTTAGCTATCATTTTTCTGGCAATGACTGGCACTTATAGTCCAAACAAAACCGACACTGCCCGGGCCGAGGCCTCTACTGGGAGCGTCGAATCAACCGGTTTGGCCGACATTGATTCCGGAAATTAGGAACCTTAAAAAGGGAATGAAATCAATAATTGTACAACCGCATCAGCTGAAATACGGGTCCATTAGCCCTCGAAGGTACTTACTGAGGACAGGATCGGCAAAACGGCCCCCTACACTTTTTCTAAGAGATTTCGGGAGATGGCTAAGCCATACATGTTTCATGGTACGTCGCAAATATACGAAAAGCTGGGACAGTCCTTTTGATCGAATCTACGATGTACCGTCTAGCGAAGGATACTAAGAAAATGAAAATATTGATTGCCACAGACGGATCGGATTACAGTAAAAGCGCGGTCGAGGAGTGTTGCCGCATGGTAATACGGCCTGAGAATGCAGATGTCTTAATAGTTTCGGCCTTTGAAGACGCATATCCGATCAGTACCGAGCCCTTTGCAATGTCGCCCGACTATCACCAGAAGCTAGTGGACGCCGTTCGGGAACAGTCTCAAAGTTTTGTCGATGAAGCCGAGACGATAATCCGCAGCCGATTTCCCGAGGCTGAATTCGAGATCTCAACGGACTTGCTGGTCGGGTCACCCGACCAGCAAATAGTTGAGAGGGCTAAGGAGTGGAAGGCTGACCTTATCGTCGTCGGTTCGCACGGACGAGGATTCTGGGGTCGCTTGTTGGGTTCCGTTTCTGACGGAGTGGTACATCACGCGCCCTGTTCGGTTTTGGTGGTCCGCAAGTCGGAGACGCCCGAATAACGTGACCCGCGATGACACTGTCCAATCCGGTAGCCTAAATATTACCGTCGTTCTAGGGTCTTTCATGGATAAAATGAAATCAAACTATGGAGACCGAATTAAATACTATCACTGAAAATCTGCTCCATAAGATTAACGCCTACTGGCGTGCGGCCAATTACTTATCGGTCGGACAAATTTATTTACTAGATAATCCGCTGCTTCGAGAACCGTTGAAGATCGAGCACGTTAAACGCCGACTACTGGGCCATTGGGGAACCACGCCGGGGCTAAATTTTATTTATGTTCACCTCAATCGTCTTATCAAAGAACACGATCTGAACGTCATTTACATAGCAGGACCGGGGCACGGCGGGCCGGGGATCGTAGCTAACACATATCTCGAAGGCACCTACAGTGAGTTCTATCCGAATATCTCACAAGATGTTGACGGTCTGAAAAAACTGTTCAAGCAGTTTTCATTTCCGGGCGGAATCCCAAGTCACGTCGCTCCTGAAACGCCCGGCTCGATCCACGAAGGCGGGGAACTCGGCTATTCGTTGGCACACGCGTATGGGGCGGTGTTCGATAATCCCGATCTGATCGCGGCGTGCGTTATCGGAGACGGGGAGGCCGAAACCGGGGCTTTAGCGGCAAGCTGGCACTCGAATAAATTCCTAAATCCTGTTCGGGACGGCGCGGTGCTGCCGATACTGCACCTTAACGGTTATAAGATTGCAAACCCTACGGTTCTCGCCCGACTGAGTTCCGATGAGCTGACGAGTCTTTTGATCGGTTATGGCCACGAGCCCTACTTTGTGGAGGGTGATGATCCTGAGTCGATGCATCAACTTATGGCTGGGACACTGGAAACCGTGCTCTCTAAGATTCAAGCGATACAGCAAGAGGCTCGAGAGAATGGTTTTTCGGGTCGGCCGCAATGGCCCATGATCGTCTTACGCTCGCCAAAAGGCTGGACCGGTCCAAAATTTGTGGATGGGTTACCGGCTGAGAATTCATTTCGCTCACATCAAGTGCCGTTGTCGGAACTCGCGACCAAACCCCAGCACCTTAAAATGCTCGAAGAGTGGATGATTAGCTACAAGCCGGACGAGCTTTTTAATGCTGACGGAAAGTTGATTCCTGAACTGGCCGACCTCGCTCCGAAGAAAGATCGCCGTATGGGAGCTAATCCGCATGCGAACGGCGGTCTGCTGCTTAGGGATCTGAAGATGCCGGATTTTAGGGACTATGCGATCAATGTTCCGAAACCCGGGACAGTCAAAGCTGAGGCAACTCGCGAAACGGGTAAGTTCTTGCGTGACGTGATTAAGAGCAACAGCGAGAGTCGCAACTTCCGCGTCATGGGGCCGGACGAAACGGCGTCGAATCGTCTTGGTGACATATTTGAAACGACGAACCGAGTCTCCGTTCAGCCGATCCTCAAGACCGACGACCATCTCTCTCCGGATGGCCGCGTAATGGAAGTGTTAAGCGAACACATGTGTCAGGGCTGGCTCGAAGGCTATTTACTTACCGGACGGCACGGACTATTTTCTTGTTATGAGGCGTTTATTCATATCATTGACTCAATGTTCAACCAGCATGCAAAATGGTTGAAAGTGACCCGCAACATTCCCTGGCGGCGACCGATCGCCTCGCTCAATTATCTCCTCACCTCGCACGTCTGGCGGCAGGATCACAACGGGTTTTCACACCAGGATCCAGGTTTTCTCGACCATGTCATAAATAAAAAGGCCGAGGTAGTTCGGGTTTACCTTCCACCGGACGCAAATACGCTCCTTTCCGTAACCGACCACTGTTTGCGAAGCCGCAATTACGTAAACGTAATCGTCGCTGGTAAACAGCCT
>JAYSZT010000059.1:0-12260 GCA_043737915.1 Acidobacteriota bacterium | reverse complement strand
TTCTGGCAATCTCTGTAAACCGATGGCGAGCATTCGATCTGAAGCCGCCGCCGATTTTTTTGAGGCGTAACGCACTCATCGCGACCGTTTCTGTATTGGTGATTCTAACGCTAGCGGTCGTGCTTCATCCGTTCAGTGTGCGGCCCGCGGACGGGCGATTGCGGGTTGATTTTTTGGATGTCGGGCAGGGCGACTCCGCGCTGGTGACGTTTCCGAATGGAAAGACTTTGTTAATAGATGGCGGAGGGCGGATAAAATATCGGGATGATGGTGATGCGGAGGCTTTCGAGTCGGATGTCCGGGGCATCGGTGAATCGGTTGTTTCGGAGTTTTTGTGGGATCGCGGATACTCGCGGATCGATCACGTTCTCGGAACTCATGCGGATGCGGACCATATTCAGGGTCTGACGGATGTGGCGAAGAATTTCGAGATCGGATCGGCGATCTTCGGTCGGGAGCAGTTCGAGGATAGCGATTTTGCAGAATTGGCTGAGGTGCTCCGGCGGCGGGGAATTCCGATCGAGACGATCGGAAGGGGAGAGCGGATCCAAATTGGCGACGCACTTGTCGAAGTCCTCTATCCGGCGGCGAAGAATACTGGTTCGGCATCGGAAAACGATAGTTCGGTCGTGGTGCGTATCGTGTACGGAAACCGAGCCGTGCTAATGACTGGCGATATTGAGCGAAATGCTGAGACTTCGCTCCTTGCGGGCGGTGGATCTTTGACGGCGGACGTTGTAAAAGTCCCTCATCACGGCAGCCGGACATCTTCCACGCAGCCATTTATAGATGCGGTTAACGCACGCTACGCCATAATATCTGTCGGAAGAAGTTCGCCGTTCGGCCATCCGCATTCAGATGTGGTTGAACGATGGAAGGCGGCAGGTGTGAATGTAATGACAACCGGCGAGCGAGGAATGATATCGATCTCGACAGACGGTCGCGATCTGCAGATCCAGACCTTTCTTCCTTAACAAAAAAAGGCCGGAGCACTGTTTGCACCGGCCTTTTTGCTATTAACAGTGGTTTAGGGTTTAGCTTGCCGGCAGACCCATGGTCATTAGGGCTTTCCAGACGCCGCCTTCTTTGGCGTAGAGCGTGGCTCCCCATTCGGGTGTCACGAGCATATTGCCGCATTTGCCTTCGACTGCCGATTTGAACGTTAGCATAGCGTAGTCGTTGTTGTAAGCGACACTCGCCGCGTCGGTGAGCTTGACGGATTTTACATCACAGCTTGGATCGGACCAGCGTTTGAGTGTGACTTCACGAGCTGTCCAGCCGGCCGCAGTGTCGAGTGAGACCATATCCTTTGCCGCAAACTCGTCAAGTCCTTTGGCGTCCTTGTTCTTCCACGATTCCCAAGCCTTTGTCTCGACCGCTAGTAACGCGTCGGTCGCAGGATCCGGCTTGGCGTCGGCGGGTTTCACCTCGTCCTTTTTCGCAGGAGCCATAACGGCTGGCTTTACGGGAGCCGCTTTGGGATCAACGACCGGAGCTTCGGCATAAAAGGCAACTTTCCATTTTTCGCCTTCGCGAACATAGACCGACGCTGACCAGACATTTGCCGGGCTCTTTTTGCCGTCACAGGTCGCGTCCTGAGCACCTTTGTATGTTAATAGGGCGACATCAGTCCCTGCCATCTGCATCTTGTCGTCCGAGAGAGAATAGCTCTTTACCTCGCATTTCTGTGTGGGAAAGGCTTTGATCATCGCAGCTTTGTCTGCCCGACCGGTTGAACCGAGGTTGAATCCCTTGTCCGTCATATTGTCTTCGGTCCACTTAATGTCGCGGACCTTCCAAGCTTCCCAGGCAGCCTTTTCAAGAGCCATCAGTGAATCTTTCGTCGGAGCCGCGGCAACGGGTTTAGCGGTATTTGCGTTGGTGCTGGAATTTGTGTTGGGAGCGGAATTGTTAGCGGGTGCGTTCCCGGCCGGCGATCCGCAGGCAGCGATAAACGCCGCAACTGTGAGTAGTGCGATCAAACTGAAGATACGATTCATAGTGATTCTCCTCAAAAGCGATTTGTGCTTTAAAAAGACAAAACGCCCACCGAGATTTTCGTAATAAAAACCCCTTGAGCGTTCCAACAGTCGTACTGATTGACCTAAGTTTAAACACTGCCACTATATATTGTCAAGGAAAAACTTCTATGACCGGCTAGTCATAAGGCGGATCTATCGCATGAAAAGCTGGACAGCCCAAACGATGATGCCCATTGCGTATGAAATGATGACGAAGAGCCAGGCACTGCCGGCGTGGTAGCGGGCGGTGAAGGCGTCGCCTTTTTTCTTGTCGTCGATGACGCGAAGCGAGTAATAAACGGCGACGGCACCGGGAAAGAAGCAAAAGATGAGGGCAACCAGACTCCAAATGATGTGGGTCGGGATCTCGTCGAGTTCTTTGTCACCGGTTTGGAGGAACATAGGTTAGAAGTCAGCTGGGCGGTGTGCGGTTTCGAGAGAGTAGAATTTCGGCTTCTGATCTCTCCACCACCGCCGACCGTTCCCTAATGCTTAAAATGTCTGATACCCGTAAATGCCATGGCGATGCCGTGTTCGTTAGCGGCGGCGATGGACTCGTTGTCCTTGATCGAACCGCCGGGTTGGATGATTGCCGAGACACCGAAGGCGGCGGCTTCGTCCACATTATCACGGAATGGAAAGAACGCGTCAGACGCTAGCACCGAACCATTGAGCTGTAATTCGAATCGCTCAGCACGCATTGCGGCGATGCGGACAGAATCGACGCGGTTCATCTGGCCGGCACCGACGCCGAGCGTGCGGTTTTCGTTCGCGAAGACGATAGCGTTCGATTTTACGTGTTTGCAAACCGTCCACGCGAGCTGCATCGCATTTAGCTCGGCCTCGGTTGGCTGGCGTTCTGTGACGATGTTAAGTTCGGCGATGCTCAGTCGGTGGATGTCCTGATCTTGAACGAGGAAGCCGCCGGATATCTGTTTGTACTCAAGAGCAGAACCACCCCGTCCGCCCAAAGCGGCGGCCACCGCTCCTTCGTAAGGAAGGGAGCATTTGAGGATGCGGAGATTCTTTTTGCTTTTGAAGATTTCGAGGGCGGCTTCGTCGTAGTCGGGGGCGACGATGACTTCGGAGAAAACCTCGACGACCTGACTCGCGACGGACGCATCAACCTTACGATTAAACGCCACGATGCCGCCGAAAGCTGAGACGGGATCGGTCGCAAGTGCCCGCTTGTAGGCTTCGTCGTTTGTCAATCCAGTGCCGACGCCGGATGGATTCGTGTGTTTGATGATCGCTACAGCGAGTTCGTCGAAATCCTGGACAAGGTTCCACGCGGCTTCGGCATCTACGTAGTTGTTGAACGACATTTCTTTGCCGTGGAGCTGCTCGGCACCGGCGATGCCGCCGCCGTCGGTTTGGTAAATTGCAGCTCGCTGATGCGGATTCTCGCCGTAGCGGAGATCGGCGATCTTTGATAATTCGATCAGGCGGTACTCGGGGAGTTGGTCTGCGTCGGAAGAGACAACCACTGCGTCAGCCGAAGCGTCTGCCACCCCTCCTTCGAAAGGAGGGGAGTTTTCTGCGGCGTCAGACTCGTCGTCAGCTTCGTAGAAAACGAGGCCGCCGAGTGGATTGAATGGTTCGAGGCGTTCGAGGTCGGCGTTCGAGAGTTGTTTCGCGAGATAGGACGAGATCGCAAGGTCGTAGCTGGCGGTTCGCGTGTAGGCGAGGGTCGCCAGTCGCTGACGAGTCTCCAGTGAGAGTGAGCCTTCGCTCTTTTCCAGTTCTGCGGCGATCTCCGGATAGAGCCGCGAATCGGTCACTACCGCGACGTCGCGCCAATTCTTTGATGCCGAACGGATCATTGCCGGGCCGCCGATGTCGATGTTTTCGACGGCATCTTCGAGTTCGACGTCTTCTTTCGCAACTGTTTCTTCGAACGGATAAAGATTTACCACGACGAGATCGATCGGAGTTATGCCGTGCTCATTCATCGAGGCGACGTGATCCGGATCGTCTCTGAGAGCAAGGAATGCTCCGTGCATCTTCGGGTGGAGCGTTTTAACGCGGCCGTCCATCATCTCGGGAAAACCCGTGACGTCGGAAACATCTGTGACGGTAAAACCGTTATCCCGTAGGAATTTTGCAGTTCCGCCGGTCGAGATGACCTCAACATCGTGGGAGGCGAGCACGCCGGCAAATTCGGCGAGGCCCGACTTGTCTGACACGCTTATCAGAGCACGTTTGATCTTTCGTAATTCGGTCATAAAAATGTTAAATTCTAAACAAAAAAGCGGCCGAGCAGACCGCTTTTCGCAATTATATTTTATTCCAACGAATATCGCTATTCAGCGCTTCGTCTCGTCGCAACGGCAAAATCCAGATCCGCGACAGCCCAAGCAACTAAAAAATGAATCTTCCTAAAAAGAGAAGGCTACAAAAAAATACGAGGGCGTAAATTATGATTTTGATAAGACTCATAAAATTCCTTATGCTATGACGGTGAGTCCAATACTCGTTCAACCAAAACGACAGTTTAATTCGGTTCGACATTTGATGTCAAAGATTTTGTGCCCAATTTCCCCTGTTTTCGCCGCGTTCCTGCTGATTTTACAATTCTTTACAATTTCCGACGGTCAGGACATCAACTTGACGATGAAGATCATCGTCGATAAACGTGTTACGGCTGACGTGGTCGGGACGTTCGCGCCCGAACTGCTTAGAAAAAATCCGCGAAATTTTTCCTTTCTTAACGAATATGCCGGTTCCTCAGGCTTGGCGGGTCGATTCTCAAACATCAAACTTTACGAACGTTCCGGCGATCTGCTTCCGCACAAAGCATTTAATCTGTCGGAACTCGTGACGGAAAAAGATATCGGTAAATTTTCGTACACGGTCGATCTGACGCCTCTACGGACACCAGCTGCCGCTGCCCATATTTCGTGGGCGAAAGATGCAACCGGAATTTTAATGCTCGACGATCTCTTGCCGCAACAAGTTGCAAAGACGGCCCGCATAAAGCTCGAAATGCCTGACGGATGGAACTTGACGACCAGCGAACGACAAGTCGATCCGCAAGAGTTCGATGTTGCGAATATAGAAAAAGCGGTCATTTACATCGGAACCGGTCGTCGCGAGAAAAGTTTGGCGGTCGGTGCAGCGAAGATGCGTTTATCTATTTCGGGTGAGTGGTTCTTTTCCGATGAGGACGCCGAGGAAATCGTGACCTCGATCTTCGCGCAATACACCAGGATCTTTGGAGGGTCACCTGCGTCGGACATAAATATCTCGATCCTTAAATTCCCAACATCAGTAAACCCCGGCAATTGGGAGGCCGATACCCGAGGCCGGAGTGTGACGATCGTGTCGTCCGACACGCCTTTCAAATCGCAGTCGAAACAGCGTCTTCACGAACAGTTACGGCATGAGATCTTCCACCTTTGGATGCCGAACGGAGTGAATTTAAGAGGCAATTATGACTGGTTCTATGAGGGCTTTGCCTTGTATCAATCGCTAAGGACAGGCGTGGCGACCAATACGATTGGCTTCGACAATTTCCTTGATACGCTTGGTCGGGCATATTCGATAGATTCATCCCAGAGTGAGCGGTTAAGCCTGATCGAGGCTTCGAAAAATCGATTCTCAGGTTCGAACACACAGGTCTACGCACGTGGGATGCTCGTTGCTTTTCTGTGCGATCTGGCTTTACTCCAGGGCTCGAAAGGGAAGAGATCGATCGAAAATGTGTTACGTGAGATCTATTTGGTGCATCACAGTTCGGGGCAAAAAACGGATGGTAACGAAGCGATCTTGGCGGCATTTGGTAAATACCCTGAACTCAGGTCTATAACGGATCGTTACGTAACGGGTAAAGAGAAAAATATCGGGTGGGCCGAGTATTTGGGCTTCGCGGGAATGGAAACAGGTGGGACGAATGATGCTTCGCGACTTTCAGTATCGAAGAAACTGACATCGCGGCAGAAAGATTTGTTGGACAAGTTGGGTTATAATGCATGGCGGAAGTTGTCAAAAGATTCGAAATGAAAGCAAAGGTTTTAATAGCATCAATTCTCCTGCTCGCAAGTATTTTTAACGGCGGCTGCACCTTCATTGATCAGACCGTGAGCGGAGTGACCGGCGTCATCGGTGATTCGGATACCGCCACCGTGATAGCCAAAACAGCTCAGATCCGCACGTCTTATTCAGTCGTTGCGGCCGATCTGCTTGAGGTCAAGCGTAACGACACACTCGATGTGCTCGATCAGGTCGATTTCGAAAAGGTGCTGTGGTACCGCGTGCGGGCAAGAGATGAGGCCACAACTGAAGGCTGGATCGAGGCTCAGAACGTGATCACCAGCAACACGCTGGAACGATCGAAGAAGCTTGCCGAACAGTTTAAGGATCTGGCACCGCAGGCGTCCGGTATTATCCGTAGTGCGTCGAATCTACGCTTAGCTCCTGATATGACCCCGGAGAATGTGTTATTCAAGCTCGCGAACGGCTCGACGTTCGACATTATGGCGTGGAAGTTCGTCCCGAAACAGGAAGCTCCCGATGTCGACGATGCTCCGAAGGGAACTCAGAAGTCAGGTAAAAAGTCGAAAAACGAAGAGATCGAGGCCGCAAAAGAGGCCGGTGAACCTGAGAACATACAGGAAAAATACGATATTTGGTATCAAGTTCGTCTCGACAGATCAGTTTCGCCGGCTCCGGCCGGATGGATCTTCGGCAGGCAAGTCGAACTTCAGGTGCCGGGAGACATCGTGTTTTTTCAGGCTAACAACAAAAAATTTGTTACGTGGCAGCGGCTTGATGGTGATAATGCCGACAAGGCGGTTAATCGTGCCACGACGCCGGGCAGCTGGGTGATCCTGACGCGGACGAACGCGGTGAAGGCGATCGACGGCGTTGAGCCTGACTTTGACGGTATTCTTGTGCTGGCGTTCGATAAATACGATCAGAGCTACTACACCGTCTGGCGAAATCCGAATAATACGGAAGTTTGGGGTTTGCTGCCGCTCAAGGTCGACGGAAAGGGCGACAATAAAACGTTTTCGATGCAGCTGAGGAGTCCGACGGGAACGATGGATACGAAAAGCTTTACGGTATTCAGGGACAAGAACCGGATGCGGGTGAATCCGCCGGAGGACATCGCTCAATACCAGCCTAAAACAAAATAGCGAGACAAATGGAAACGGACGAGCCGATCGATATTGAGATAACTGATTCGATAGATCTACATTCTTTTGATGCGAGGGATGTCCGCTCAGTGACCGAGGCGTATTTGTTCGAGGCCTATAAAAAGAAATTTTCGATCGTGCGGATCATTCACGGCAAAGGCGTCGGTGTGCAGCGTGAGATCGTACGCAACGTCTTGTCAGAGACTGATTTCGTTAGATCGTTTAAGAACGCACCGGAATTTTCGGGCAGTTGGGGTGCTACGATCGTCCATCTCGACGTTTAACGTTCGTCGATAACATCGGCCCACTGTTCGTCTTCAAAAAAGTATTCGGGGTAAACCCGCTCGAGGATCTCAGTTTGATCGGCAAGGCGCTGTCCCGTGGAACCTAACTGTTGGGTGAGGTGTTTGACGGTACGTTCGAGATGGCGAACGTGTTTTTTTCGTTCGCGATCAATGCGGTCGAGATAGAACATGTAGGTGAACTGCAGCCCAACAATGCCAACCAAGACGAGACAAAGACCGATCAAAATATAGTCGAGCATAAAACCTCAGCACAAAGGTAAACAATCCCACGGAACGCTATTTCTACCAGTATACTCTTGACCTAGAACGTTTGAAAAGCAAAAATCTATTCGAACAGCTAATTTATTTCTGAAGCTGTGTGAACAAGTTTTGGACATCGTCGAGGAATAAAAAGGCAGAATAAGGGAAGAATGGAAACAGAACAATTACGGCTTGAATACACGCTAATGTGCGATGATGTGCGGATCGAGATGGGAAATAAGATCTCGATGATGGGCATTTTTCAGAACATTATGGTCGAGAAACTGCCCGTTTCGCTCATCAAATTTGCGGTTATCAACCACTGGCGGGGCACCGGAGTTCATCAAACGGAGGTGCGAATCCTTTCACCGGAGAAGGACAACTTGGTCGTCACTTCGCAACCGACGGATATCGAGCTCGCACCGGGCGGATTCACTGATAACATCAGCTTTTTTGTTAATGTCGTTTTTCCGGATGCCGGAACATATTGGGTTCAGACGATCGCCAATTCAGTCGTTGTCGATGAATTTCCGCTGATAATCACGGACACCGCAAACCTCGACGCGCATCGCCTGCCGGACGAGATAACCGAGACCATAAATTAGTCTAAATACGAACAGTCATCGAAAAAAGCACGAACAGGATCCGAAGAATCCGTTCGTGCTTTTTGTTTCGAATGCGTTTGCGTTTAATTTTGGCTTCGCGAAGTATCGAGAATTAGGGAGAGGCGATAAATGGCCGCTTCGGCGACCTCGAGGTCTTTGGTTGCTGTGACGCCGTTGAATTTAGCAGTGATGCGGAATTTCGCCGCACCTTCCTGCCGACGAAATGTGAATTCGCCGCTGATGTTGGTTAACGCATTTCCGATCTTTTGCGTTGAGCCGTCGCTGTTTATTTTCTCGAATTCGACCTTGGCCCCGGTCACACTGGTTCCTTCCTTAAAAAACACGCTGCCTTTTACGATGACCTGCGTTCCCTGATCCGATGAAAGCATCAAACGGTCACCGAGGTCGCTGACCTTTTTCTTTTTAACTTCTACATTATAAAGCACGCCGCTGGCGTAGCCTTTGGCGTCAAAAACCATGTTGTAGAAGCCGGGTTCGAGCCCGCTGATGGTGAAAAAGCCTTTGTCGTCGGCGGTTACCGATCTTAGATCTTCACCTTTTTGACGAACCGCAACTGACGCACCGCCGATGCCAACACCGGCCCGAGTTCGTACTTTTCCTTTAAGACCACCTGTGTTCTGAGCTAGAACAGGAGTTACGGAAAAGACCGCTGAAAAAATGATCAAACCTACGACCGATGCGATCTTCGTCTGGAATTTATATTTATGCATGGGTTCCAAGTTCGGCGATGTCGTTACGATATTCCGCCGTTACATCATTGATGATGTTATCGAGGGTTCGGGTTGGCTGGTAGCCGATCAAGCGGGCAGCCTTTTCCAGACTCGGGACACGCCGCTGCATGTCTTCGAATCCCGCACCGTAGGCTTCGTCGTAAGAAATATACTTTATCTTGCTCGAGCTGCCGGTGAGGGCGATCGCACGTTCGGCGAGTCCGTTGATGGTAACTTCTTCGCTATTTCCAAGATTAACCACTGTTCCGAAGCACTCCGGAGTCTCGATAAGTTTGGTCAACCCTTCGACAACATCGGCAACGTGACCGAAGCAACGTGATTGAGTGCCGTCACCGTGTATCTCGATTGTTTCGTTTTTAAGAGCGGCGTGGACGAATCGCGGCACGACCATGCCATATTGTCCGGTCTGTCTCGGCCCAACCGTGTTGAATAAGCGGCAAACAACGACCGGAAGCTGTGTTTCCTTCCAATGAGCAAGGGCGAGGAATTCGTCGAGTGTTTTCGCACAGGCGTATGCCCAGCGGTGTTTGTCGGTGCCGCCGGTGAGCAGGTCGTCGTCTTCGCTGAACGGAACTTTTATTCCTTTGCCATAAACCTCTGAAGTGCTCGGGATGAGGACGCGTTTGCGATAACGCGAACAATATTTGAGAACAGCGTCGGTGCCGTGAAAGATCGTTTCGATCGTCTTGACCGGTTGTTCCATGATCAACCTCACGCCGACGGCACTTGCCATGTGATAGACGCGATCGGTGTCGCGGATCAGGCGTTCCATCAGTTCCGCGTTGAGCACGGACTCGATAATCAACCGAAAGCCCGGTTTGTCCTCGAGATGGGCGATATTCGAATAACGTCCGGTCGAGAGGTCGTCGATGACGGTAACCTCGTGGCCCTCGCCGAGGAGTTTGTCTGAGAGATGGCTGCCGATGAATCCGGCACCGCCGGTGATTAATATCTTCATAATTTAATTGTCCAAAGTCTGCTTGAAATATTCTACCGTTCTTTTGAGGCCTTCGCGAAGCGGAACGGTGGGTTCCCATCCCAGGACCGATTTTGCCCGTTCGATGTCAGGTTTACGTTGCCGCGGATCGTCTTGCGGCAAGGGCAGATGTTCGATCTCGATCGGCCTGCCTGTAGCTGCGGCAACCTCGTCGGCGAGTTCGTTCATCGTGAATTCGCCCGGATTTCCGATATTGACCGGCATGTGGATGTCGTCAGCCTCCGTATTCATTAAACGGATAAAACCCTCGACGAGATCGCTAACATAGCAGAATGAACGTGTCTGTGTGCCGTCCCCATAGATCGTTAGTTTATCGCCGCGTAGTGCTTGGACGATGAAATTCGAGACGACGCGGCCGTCATTGGCGAGCATTCGGGTGCCGTAGGTGTTGAAAATACGCACGATGCGTGTATCGACGTTACTTTGGCGATGGTAGTCCATCATCAACGTCTCGGCAACGCGTTTGCCTTCGTCGTAGCAACTGCGAAGGCCGATCGGATTGACGTTGCCATTGTATGATTCCTTTTGCGGATGCTCGACCGGATCGCCGTAAACCTCTGATGTCGATGCCTGCAAAATGCGGGCATGCACTCGTTTAGCTAGGCCGAGCATATTTATCATTCCCATTACATTGGTCTTCACAGTTTTGACCGGATTGTACTGGTAATGAACGGGCGACGCCGGGCAAGCGAGATTGTAGATCTGATCAACCTCGACGAGGATCGGTTCGGTTACGTCGTGACGAACGAGTTCAAAGGATTTGTTGTCGAGCAGATGCGAGATGTTCGCCTTTCGCCCCGTAAAAAAATTATCGAGACAAATGACCTCGTTGCCTTCGCTGATCAGCCGTTCGCAAAGGTGCGAACCAATAAAGCCGGCCCCGCCGGTGACTAGAATTCTCATTATTTAGATTTAACCACATAGAGACATAGACACATAGTCAGAGGCTGATACGTCCTGTGACTTCCGTGTTCTCTTGGGTGGAGACTCTTTATTTTAGGTGTTCTTCAAAAAAGTTTAAAATCCGAGTGTATTCATCGGTCCAGCTTTCTGGGCGAACGAAACCGTGGTTCTCAGATGGGTAGAGCATCGCTTCGAAATATTGAGTTTTGCCGATGCGGATCAGTTTTTCGATCAACTGCTGAGAATCCTGGACGGGCACGTTATCGTCCACCATTCCATGAAGAATGAGTAGCGGACGCTCGAGTTTGTCAGCGTAAGTTATCGGAGAGCTGCGTTTGTATCCCTCTGGATTTTTGTCGGGGAAGCCGAGCCGCTGGGCAGTGTATTGTGGTGACGAGTAATAATAATTTTTCCAGTCAAACACAGGCCGCAAGGCCGCCGCTGCCGCGATCTTGTCCGGGGCACGCATTGCAAGCATTCCGGCAATAAATCCGCCATAACTACCGCCGTAAACGCCGACGCGTTTCTGATCGACGCCGTAATTCTTAACCATAAAGTCGATCGCATCGACGTGGTCGTCCATGTCTTTACCACCGAGAAAATCGTAAACGTCGGTGCGCCAATCGCGTCCGTAACCTGCAGAACCGCGATAGTCGATGTCCAAAACGACATAGCCTTTCTGCGTCAGGATCTGATTGAACATGAATTCGCGGTAATAGTTGTTCCAGCCGTTGATCGTGTTCTGCAGATAACCCGCACCGTGGACGAATATCGCCATCGGATATTTTTTCTTTGGATCGTGCCCGGCGGGAACATAGATCTTGGACTTAATCTGCTTGCCGTCGCGGGATGGGATGTCGATGAATTTGGGTTCGTGCCAATTCCTTTCCAAAAAAGAGCTAGGGGCCGTGGAGCTGAGCTTTGTAGGTCCATTTTCTTGAGGCGTACATTCTACACAAATCTTGAGTGCGAACATTTCCGCAGGGTAATTCCACTGAGACCCTGAAAATAGCACAATGTCGTTTGTTTCCGACAGCTGAAAATCTGTCTTCATTTTTGAGGATTTGATATAAGAGAATGGGAGTGGCCCGTACCCACTGAGCGGCGAAATTACGGACAAATCTCGTCTCTCGGTTCCCATCTGAGTTGAAGCGTAGATTAACTTTTCACCGACAGAATTCCATTTGGCCCACTCGACCTGCCAATTTCCTTTTGTGAGCTGAGTTGTCGTAACTTTCCCGGTCGGTCCTGGCGAGCCTTCGGCAACAATGGTGCTGTCGGAGGACAAGCTACCTACCG
>JAYSZT010000058.1:0-5642 GCA_043737915.1 Acidobacteriota bacterium | reverse complement strand
TACCAGATCACTTCCTATTTTTACGGGCAAAGATCAAGATCGTCATTGACGAATTCGTGACTATCATAACTATCGAATGCAGCATGGTCGCGACGTTGTAGGCCTGCATCGAAATTAAAGCGAGAATATGTCGCACGATATTCAGGCTGTATATGATGGGACTTTCCGTTTTCGGTTCGAGCCTCGTTTTTCGAAAGGTTGGAATAAATGCGATCACATCAATGGATACGGCGACAACGACCGATACCGTGGCATCACTGGTGAATATCCAGGGGACGATGCCGACGAGAGCGAGTACGAGGAAGAATGTGTCGATTTTTGCGATCTTCCGATAGCCGTATTTTAACGAGAGCAGAAAAATGATGAGCGTAAAAAACCCGGCCGCAGCGGTTGGCAATGCTCCGATGCCGGCCCCCTTTGCGATTTGTCCGGCTAAAACTATGCCGGAAACAACGGTCCAAACGAACCAAGTGTACGAATGCGGTTTGACCCGACCCTTGATTATGTCGAATATGTATGGAATGTTGCCGATGATCGCGAGAACTGCGGCAATTCCTGCAAATGTCTCTTTCACTTTTCAGCCAATGTCGTCCTGCCCGATACGATCTCTGAGGAGATGCGATAGACGACCTCGATATTCGAGCGGACCCAATCATCCATCCAACGAATACTCCAGGCTGGTGACAATCTCGGATTGATCTCCTTGATCAACTTCATTGCGTGGTCGATCTCACTTTTGGTCGTTAGCCGCTCAGCGGTTCCAGTGATGATGACGCTTTGCCAGTTGTCGCGATCTGTAACGTCCTCGACCTGCAGGCAAACGGTCGGGTTTTCGTCAAGGATGTCCGTTTTCAATCCTTCGGTCGTGTAGAAATAAATACCCGCCGGTCCGTACGCAAAATGAATAGGCACGACATACGGACGATCGTTCCGGCATAACCCGAGATGTCCGAAATTTATCCGGTTCATCAGTTCATGGATCTCATCATTACCAAGATCGACGATCTGCGGCAACGTTTTTGCTTCGACCATATTTTCCTCCACAACAAAAAATCTCCTCAATTAGCATTTGACCGAAAGCAACTCCACCGATTCACCTCGGCTGAATATCGAGGAAAATTACGAGGTCTTTTCCACGCCCCGGCAAAATGGCTATCCAAGAGCGATTATACACCGTATCGTCCTCGACCAAGCTTCTCGAGAAGCTCTGTCTTTTTGTCTACGATCCGCAGCAGTGTCAGATCCTTGATATTCATTCAAAAAAATGGCATCGATTAAGTCTTTCTTTTAAGTAGTAGACAATTAGGGCGAACGGCGGACAGAAAACGAGCATCGTATTTTTGTAATAAAAGCTGTAACCACCATTTAGTTTTAGATTAGCATTTCGGGAGGAATGAGTATGTTTAAGAAATTTACGATCGCAGCGGGTTTGACGCTCGCATTTTTGATAGTTTCGGGAGTCGGCTCGGCGACGTTTGCTCAGGGACGCGGAAACGGCGGAGGAGGTAGGCCTTCGGGGGCCGGGCAACCGTCGGGTAATCCGGGTGTTGACCGCGGTCTGGGGAATGCAACGACAAGATCTAATGGACGCTCGGACACAGGTCTCGGGAATGCGTCGTCGAATTCTAATGGTCGCTCAGACAACGGAATTGACAGAGCACGAGCGGGCCGCAACAATGCCGCTTCCTTATCCGATACCGACCTCAATCGTTATCGCGGTCTTTCGCGTAAACTCGGCACCACGCCGGAGGAAATGCGTTCGCGTTATGCGGCCGCTCTTGCGATAAATCCCGATCTTAAATACGGGCAATTTGTAGCGGCGAATGTCATCGCGGACAATCTGAACGGCAGAAATCCTCTAGTTACGTCGTCGGCGATCCTATCCGGCTTGGCAAACGGAGACAGCATCGGGCAGACACTGCACAGCCTCGGTCTCAGCAAAGACAACGCCAAGGCCGCCGAAAAAGAGGCGAAGCAAAAAATAAAGGCCGCAAAGAACCGATAGTACATGTGATCTAACGATCACGAAGGGTCAAACAGGTCGGAGCGAGTTGCTCCGACCTTTTTTTATTTTTTTTGATCATTAGAATAATTTATTGACATTATCGGAAATTGGGCATACCTTTGGATAGACTTCCTATTTATTCAAATTAATTTGATCTCCGATTTTTTGCTCAGAATTGATGGGTTCCGTATACGCGACTAATATCTTCCGTTTTAATTTCCATTGCATACCGTTTAACGTTCCCTGGTCTCGCGGTTACATCATCCTGTAGAAAATAAGAATCAAAGGAGTCCTCAAAATGAAATCAAGAATCAATTTAGTCAGCTTTTCTGTAATGGCAGCCGTCTTGTTCGCTGTTATGACATTTCCAACCGGTGCCTATGCCACCCATTCATGGGGCGGATATCACTGGGCCCGGACGGCTAATCCATTTACTTTGACTGTTGTCGATAGCAACACCTCGGACTGGCAAAGTTACTTTATCACTTCAAATGCGGACTGGACGAAGTCGACAGTGTTGAACTTGTCCGGAGTGCAGGGCGACGAAGCGTCCAACGCCCGCAAGCGATGTGTGATGATCACCGGTAAGATCCACTCGTGCAACGCTGCGTACGGCAATAACGGCTGGCTCGGCCTCGCGTCGATCAACATTACGGGCGGTACTCATATCACGCAGGGTTCGTCTAAGATGAATGATTCGTACTTCACTTCACCGACATACAACAACGCAAACGAAAGACTGCACGTAATGTGTCAGGAGATCGGCCACACGTTCGGACTCGGGCATACTAGCGAAGATGGCACCTCGGACAACACGTGCATGGATTATTTTTCAAACACCGGTGCTAATGCTGGCAGCACGTTGAGTACACACCCGAACCAGCATGATTACGATATGCTTGCTTCGATCTACGGGCACGCCGACGCCGGCACCACGATCGGATTTACGGCGTTTACCGCAAATGCATTCGGTGATGACCCGGACGCTGAGCACAACTGGGGACGCCTTGTGAGTCAATCCGCGAACGGCCGCAGCTCGTATTATGAAATGGATCGCGGCAACGGTAACAAAACCCTTAGACACGTTTACTGGACCAACGAAGCGGCTGAGCGATGCAACGGATGCGATCACCGCTACGATCATTGATCAATTGCTGTAGGAAAATATTTCAAAAAAAGGTCGAAGCTTGCTTCGGCCTTTTTTTGGTGAATTTGAGGATTCAGCCTGAGAATAATTCCGTTCGCAAGTAGCAGGTTTCTACCATTTCGACCATTGCAGGCATCTCACGAACTCTTATTCTTCTCGTCAAAGATCATCGGTTCCCACAACTCGATCTTGTTGCCGTCGGGATCCATGATCCAAGCAAATTTTCCGTTCTCGTGGGACTCGGGACCTTGGATGATCTCGATGCCGCCGTTTGTGAGTTGTTCGATCATTTCGTCCATGTTATCGACGCGGTAGTTGATCATGAACGAAGAGTCACTAGGCGAAAACCATTTCGTGTCTGCTACTGCGGTGGTCCAGACAGTCAGTCCGCCGTCCTCAGCGGTGTCCTCCGGCCATCTCAGGATCGTGCCGCCCCAACTCTCCATCGGCATTCCGAGGTGCTTGTTGTACCACGCCGCCAACTCCTTGTGGTCGCTCTTGCCCTTAAAAAATACTCCACCGATCCCTGTAATTTTCGCCATATACTTTACTCCTGCTTTAGATCAAAGGCTTTCGCGTGAAATCCATCGTCCAGTTGGTCTCTCGGTTTGAGTTTATGGCTTAGGCTTCTGCGGGAGCGGCACCTTCAGGTCATCAATATTGATCTCGGCAGGTTCTCCCGATTCGGCGAAATTCACATAGATCTGATCGATACCTTCCTTTTGCAGGTCGCTGATCAACTTTTCAAAATCCTCAATGTAAATGCTTTCCTTGTTGTAAAAAGTAATATCGCGATCGCTTGCCGCGATGTTGAGACGTTTATCAACCTCATTTTTCCCCTCTTGAAAAACGCCCTGATCCGTACGCATTTTGAATATTGAACGAAGTTTTGTGACTAACTCGCCTACCCCTTGTCTAGACTCGCCATTGAGTGTGGCCATCAAAGGAGCCTTCCCATCAGCTCCGCTTCCGGCGATCTTTACCATAAGAAATAAAGGATTAGGCTTTTCGTTATCCGAAATGTTGTCGATAAACTGCACGTTCTTGCCGCCGAGACGTGCTTTCAGATCATCTTTGGTAATTTTTGTGAGTTTCGGTACAGGTGAGGGTGATGGTGCAGTCGGCGGAGTATTGCTCGCTTTTGGCTGAGCTGACGAGCACCCAGATCCAAATACGAAAACAGCCATCAATAGTGGAAGAATTGCTACAAATTGTCGATTTTTCATATGTGTTCGGTTGGCGCTCGTCTCGGTTCTCAACCAAGTTGCGGTCACATAATTTTTAAAATGGAACGCCGTTGATAATACGGCAATCGGAGCGCATTATCAACCTTTTTTTGATAGGAAACTTTGGGCTTAGGGTCGCAGGCACTTTCAGACGGGTCAAACCAGATTTATTCTAGGATGGAGCCGCTTCGGAATGCTGTCAACGCTTTTGGCACTGGTGCCGGAGAGCCTAGGTTAGGCTTTTCCTTTGGCGTAGAGTCCTTCGTAAACGGCCGGAAAATGGATCTTTACGCAGTCCGGGCAAATGCCGTGACTGAAAGTTGCATCAGTGTGAGTGCTTACATATGATTCGACACTGTGCCAAAATCCGGAGTCGTCGCGAACCTCTTTACAATGGGCACATATCGGCAGAAGTCCCTGTAAGGTCTTGATATCCGACAGTGCCGAGGCAAGCTCGGCAGATGTGCGGCGGAGTTCGAGTTGCGAAATAAGCTGTCTGGCAAGTGCCTGTAAAGAATCGTTTTGTTCCTTACTGAGAGTGCGGGGTTTGCTGTCGATCACGCAGAGCGAACCGAGTCCGTTGCCTTCGCCGTCGATCAGAGGTGCCCCTGCATAAAATCGTATGTCAGGAGCTCCGGTCACGAGCGGGTTATTCGAGAGTCGAGGATCGTGCGTAGCATCCTCGACTATCATCACGTCCGTGCCGAGGATCGTATGGGCGCAAAATGCGTACTCTCGTGGGGTTTCCGTCGCGTCGAGTCCTACCCGGGCCTTGAACCATTGGCGGTCAGCGTCCACCAGCGACATCAACGCGATCGGCGTCTGGCAGATAGTGGATGCGAGAAACGCATAATCATCGAATACCTGCTCGGGAGCCGTATCAAGAATCTCGTACCGACGCAGAGCTTCGATGCGTTTTGCCTCGTTTGTCGGAAGTGGCGTGGTCATTTCTTTATTGAGCGAGTGCTTGTCCCCTTATTAATTATCAAATGCTATACGTTTTATAATACGGGACGCCCTGCTTATTTACAACGATTGACAACGATCCTTGCCCACTCGCTAATATCTCACTAAGATCACGCGAATTAAAGATTCCGTGCGGTCGGTCACCTTTATAGACTTTGAAATGGCTCCACGCCTAAAAAAGCTTAAACCCGTCCCCGTCCGCTTCCTCGCGTCGTATGACACCATCGATCGTCATGAATTCCGCTGCAATTATTTTTCTCATATTATTTAACCCCCTACCTTTCTTGTTGGATGTCGT
>JAYSZT010000057.1:0-24449 GCA_043737915.1 Acidobacteriota bacterium | reverse complement strand
CGCTGCATCAACATCGGATTCCAGGTTGCCGCCATTCCGATCTGCTGAGGGAACAGCGTGCCGCCCTTAACGAAGTTCGCTCCGTGGATGGAATCGATCCCATATATATTCGGGATCTTAAGACGTGTTTTCATCGACGCAGATTGTATCGCACCTATTATTTCCCGCCAATTATCAACGGTCAATGCATGGCCCGGAACATTCAAGATCGATCCTACCTTGTATTGAACGATCGCCTTTTCAAGTTTTACCGGGTCGATCTTGATGTCCTCGTTGACATCTGCCCCGCCCGGAAAAGTGATCTGTCCGATCTCAAGCTGGGTCATTTGCCCAACTTTCTCTTCGACAGTCATTTTCTTAATCAGAGCCTCGATCTCTGCCGAACGATCCCGAAGTTTCGGCCTGCGAACAGCGAGCCGAAAAAAGGCATCACTGTCCGCGATATCGGTGGTTCCGTCCACGGTCTGAGCGTGACTTTGTTGTAGTGGCAGACATAAGGTCTGGAGACAAATTGCAAGCAGCAATGATAGTGCAGTATTTTTCATTTACTATTTTCCTCTTTGGACTGTCGAAGGTTATGAAAAGCTTTTCGGTATTGTATTTAATCCATCGAAAATCTTCAAGGCGAAATCGACTTGACGGGTCGATTGCTCGCTTAATTCCGCCTATGGCGTCTCTACCATCGTTTCGAGACTTGAACCTTGTTGCCATTCGCTTCGCCTATTTAAGGACGTAGCTGCCAGTTTTGGTTCGGTCAACATTTTATTGTTAAGTTTCAGCCAGAAAGTGATGTAACATAGTCCAAAACAATCATATGAAACAATTTATAATTCAAACCGCGTTTTTCCTCGGAATTCTCCTGTGTCTTGTCGCGTTTTGCGCGCCGCTGAATGCTCAAACGAAGATTGAGATTCTTGATAACAACGCGTTGACGCGAGTTATTCCAAAGAGTTTTTATTTCGCGGGTCAGAGTGCTGACACCCAGTCGAGAAACACCGCGGCGGCGAAATTAGCCGCAGATCGACACATTATCGCCGGTCTCGTCGATACCTCCGGTTACTCGACCGAGATCAGCGGTAAATACGAGGGGTTTTTAATTACGGATTCGCGGATCAATATTGGCGGTAGAATATTGCAAATTGGAGCCTACGGGTTTGGATTCAGTAGTGACGGCAAGCTAAATATCTTTGATCTAAGCAGTGCAAAGATCCTTTCCGTGGCAACTAGAACTGATCCGGATATGAAACGACCTCGCCCATTGATGATGACGGCAGACGCAAAAACAGTGCGACTTTATAAAGGAAAGATCTACGTTACGATCACTCAAAAATAGTTGTAATCAGAGCGGCATCTCGTTACACAAAAATCCTCTGTTTTATTCTAAGGACCATCTCGATGGCACCCATTGCGATTGCTCTAAAGACTAATTAAACCTCTTCGAGACGGCAAAAAGTGCTTGACTCAACCGTATGATCTCATGCAGATCAGACTGAGCGTGTTCGGAAACGCTCGTTTGAACCACTTTTGGATTCTGGAAGATAGCGTTATTAACAAAACGCCCAACGGCGCTGTCTAGCTCCACGATCAAAGATCTCGCTCCTTTTTTCTCATCGTTTGGCAGATCAATAGGCCGGCTCGTATTTTGCTTTCGCTCACCAAACAGACGAATGTCGAGCCTCTTCGCAAGCTTTGTGATCAATTTTGCGGACTCGGCTACCTTTGCGTAATCTGCATTTTTTTTGCGGGTAAATGCCTTAATTATTGAATCCTGGGTCTTTTGAAGGGTTTCAAAATCTGCTTTGATCTTTGAGAAATCTGCCCGTCCATCGAGCCCTGTTGGATCGAATATCGGCTTATCAAGTTCGCGTTTGATCCGCTCAAGGTCCATTGATCGCATTCTGATCGAGTTATCCTTAATATCTGATTCCACGATTGGCCTTGGCGCCGGCGGCAGTTGAGCGGCGGCGGTCATGAGCGGCGCAAGAATGACGATTAATACCTTTAAGTTCATTTTTTGATCACTTTCAATTAACTAACGACCTCCCAGAGCGGAATCACGAGATCAACGAGCAGCGGCCGATGCAGCCTTTAGCGCTTCACTCGTTTTGATGATGTGGGCCAGGTCAATACGGGCTTTACTCGCAATCACCGGGTCAAAAACTTTTAGATTCTGAAAGAGTTTGCTCGACACGAATTCGCCAACCGCACCATCCAGATCAATGATCAGATCTCGGGTAGAAGGTTTCTTTTCTTCAACAGATTTCTCTTTGTCTTTATCTTCAATATCGAATTTTGCAGAAAATAGATTGGCATCGAGACGTCTCGCCTTCTTTGTGATCTCTTCTGCCGAAGCGCCGATCAGTTTGAAATCGATATCCTTAGCTGCCGAGTACGCTTGGATAATTGCTGTCTGGGAGACCTGAATTCCCTCGAAATCTTCTTTGATCTCTCCAAACTTTGTCTCGATCGTCGAATTGATAGTTGCAAATGTTGCCGGATCTCCTTTTTCGGCTTCTTTCTTGATCCGATCGAGTTCAACCGAACGAAGACGGACATTATCATCTCGCAGTCCGCCGTCTGATTTGCCGGCCGGCGTGCTGCCTCCAGTCGGTGGCTGAGCCGAAATGCCAGTGAAAGCAGCCAAAGCTAATACAAAAACGGCTAAACCAATCACGTTTCTCATATATTTATATCCTTTATTCCTTTCGTTACTTCGAGTCTGCTAGACGCCGGCCATGATCGGCATTACTTTCTTTTCAGTTTAGGACGGATCCTTTCAAACGGCACGATCCCTTCGCCTTCGAAGATCGCATAAAACCTGTCACCATTTACATCTTTTAAGGTTTCAATTTTCCCCGAATTCCAAAAGATCTCGATCTTATCTGCTTTGATCGCATTACCCAGCCCGAAATGAACTCGTAGGTCGTTTTGCGATAGATAACTTTCGCCGCTTCTGATCTCCGCCGTTTGAACAGTCGTTCCGGTCGTCACTTTGATCTTGGCTCCGATGGCGAGCGGGTTGCCCTGCTTGGCTCCGAGTTCGAGCGTGATCCAGTGGTTAGCCTTGTCACCCTCGTTCTTGAGTATCATCGGTGATGCATCTAGATCTTCGACCACAATATCAACGTGACCATCATTGTCCAGATCGCCAAAGGCCGCACCGCGCGAAACACGAGGTTCCTTCAATGCAACTCCGGAGATCTCACTTCCGTCGCAAAAAATTCCCTTTCCCTGATTTATGAACAAGAGCTTATTCTGCTTATATTTAGCTCCGGCAAACGTTTGTTCCATTTGCGGGTATACATGGCCGTTGACAACGAAAAGGTCGAGCCAGGTATCATTATCGAGATCAAAAAAACCGGTTCCCCAACCGACATACGGACGAGATGATTGTGCTACTTTCGCAGCGAATGAAACATCGGTGAAATCATGATTACCATTATTGCGATACAGCGTATTATATTCGTCAGCGAAATTTGTCACATAGATAGCAAAATTCCCACTGTGTAAGTAGTCACCGACGGCAACGCCCATCGATCCCTGTTCTGATCCATCGCCGTTTACGCCGGTGCCGGAAATTAATCCGATCTCCTCAAACTTTCCCTTTCCCAGATTTTTATAAAAGAAATTCGGCGTGGAATCATTCGCTATGTAAAGATCTAATTTTCCGGTATTGGTAAAGTCTGAAAAAACGGGTTGCATTCCGTAAAAACCACTCGGATCGTCCATCCCAAGTGCCTTCGAAACCTCCTTAAACGTCCCGTCTCCGTTATTTCTAAATACGCTGTCGCCCGCACCTTTCAGTCCACGAGGACCGCATTGAACATCGACGCCCCTAAACTTGCACGTCGGAAGTGTTCCGAAACCGGGCAAGTCGTTGAGTTTGAAATCAACGTAATTTGCGACGACCAGGTCTAGGAATCCATCACCATCGTAATCGCCGAAAGCCGCCCCGGCCGACCACCGGCCATCGCCAACCCCCGCCTCTTTCGTGACGTCTGAAAACGTTCCGTCACCATTATTCTTATATAGAATGTTTCCCCCGAGACAGGTAATATACATGTCCGGGAACGCATCATTGTTGTAATCAGCAACTGCTCCGCCCATCGCAAAACCGGGATATCCGACGCCCGCCTTGTCGGTCACGTCTGAAAACGTCCAGTCACCGTTGTTCCGATACAGCTTACTCTTAGATTTCTCATTTTTAAGAGCCATTTCGACGGTCGGTGCATTAGTAAAATAGATATCCAAAAAGCCGTCCCGATCGTAATCGATCAGCAAAACGCCGCCACTCATGGACTCAACTATATATTTCTTTTCCGGTGCCGAGGTATGAACAAAATTTATCCCCGTTTTCTGGTAGACATCGACCAGCTGCGATATCTTTCGGGCTTTGCAGACATCTGCCTGAGCCAGCCCGGTCCGGCCGCCACCTAATAAAACGAGAAGAACAATTAAAAAAAGTTTGGTTAAATACATTCGGTTGCCTGTCTCGCTTTCCGGGGCCTCGCCGTAATTGGAAAGACTGTTCCGGACTCTTCGATCTACATCGGTGAGTCAGCTTTTCGATTTGCCGCTTTTAGTTCCTGATAACGTTTCAACGCCCGATCTGCATCAGTAATTCTGTTAGATTTGCGATACGCGATGCTCAATTGATATTGAACGAAATCCTTGTTGGTATCCGACGCCGCGGCCGACTCGAGTTGAGCAATTGCTTTCTGTAGGTCGCCTTTTTCCAGGTATATTTTGCCAAGCTGGTAAAATGCGTCGGCGTAATTAGGATCGAGAGTTATGGCCTCGTTCAATAAGGATATCGCTTTCTCGAATCCGACCTTTCGCTCAATGAATGTGAGCGCCAAATGGTATTTCGATAATGGATCGTTGGGGCGAATCTCTAGTTCTCGGGAAAACGCCTTTTCTGCCTCATCAAATTGATTTAATCGAATCAGACATTGCCCGGCAAGGTAATTTGCGCGTTCTTGCTTTGGCGAGAGCAAAATTATCTTGCTAAATTCGTTCGCCGCCCGCTCGAATTCGCCGGCGAGCATGAAGCCCTGGGCCGCATAAAACAAAGCTTCCGGAGAATTTTGCGATACTTCGACAAGCTTAGCAAAAATTGCATTCGCCTCTTGGTTCCTTTTCAACTGGACTAAGGAGATACCGTAGGAATAAGCTAACTCAGGATCGGTCGTGATCGTCGATTCGACCGGTTTCAGCGTTTCGACGGCTTTAGAAAAATCATTAGTTAAATAGTAGCTGGTTCCGAGCATTTGGCGGATCAGCTTGTCTGCAGAATTTGACTGAAGATGCCGTGCCAGCGGCCCGACTGCCTCAGCGTATCGTCCCGCCCGAAAATAAACGATTCCCCAGTTCCTATCTAGACCTTCGAAATCAGGTTTCCAAAGAGAAGCGGATGAAAATCGTTCGATCGCCTCGGATGTTTGCCCGTTCTGAAGTGCAATTACTCCGAGGTTGTGAAATGCCCTCGCCAAAACCTCTGCCAGATAGGTTCCGATCCGCTTCAACTCTGCAGATCTTTCGGGCGTCAGGTTGGTTTTGGGTGACTGGGAAGCGTCGGCCGTTCCGATCGATCGGGTTGTATCGCCTGCAACCTGTCCCAATATCTGATCGATATCATCTCGTGCCGAACTGAGCGATTGCCGTTGTAACTGCCCCGCGATAGCAAGCTCTTTCTCGCCCTCTTCCTTTTTCCCGACTCTCAATAACAGCCGCCCAAGCATAAAATGAGTTCGGCGAGCCTGAGTGTTACCCTTGATTTCGGGTGATTCGAGTTCAATAGCACGGCGAAGGTTTACTTCCGCGGCCGGGAGGTCGTTCAGTTCGATCTGCGACTGGGCCAAAAACAGATATGCCTCGCCGCTTCGTGGCTTCATTGTCAATGCACGTTGAAAATACTTAACGGCTTTCTCGTGATTGTTCTCAGACGACTCAACAACACCCACAAAAAATATCGAATAGAAGTCATCCGGAGAAAGCTTTAACTCGTTTTCGAATGCTACCCCGGCGTCCCGCATTCTCTCGGTTCCGCCATTCTGCAGGATCAGGTACCCGAGATAGAAATTTAACTTTGCCCTTTTAGGATCGATCGCCAGGGCACGTTGTATTTCACGTTCGGCTTCGAGCGGGTAGTTCGCTCGTTCGTAATCGCGAGCAAATTGCATGCGGAGGTCCACAGTTTCCTTGCCGATCGCGGTCTGCATTTTGTCGAACAAGGGCTTCGCGAGGTCGAGCTTTCTCAGATTTAGGTAGCTCATTGCTAATGCGTGCACGGACTCAAAATCCGAGGTGATCTTCAGCACATTCTCCAACTTTGGAACGGCCTCTGAATAATTCTGCCGAAGGAAATAGATATGTCCGAGAACATATTGAGCTTCCGTGAAACCCGGATCTATTGATTCAGCCTTTCTTGCTTCGGTAATTGCCTTGTCTAACTGATTTTGGCGGAGATAGGCGATCGCCAGATTTGTACGATTGGAGGCCGTGTCGGCGTAAGTAAGGGTTTGGTCGAGTATACGAACTGCTTCTTCGTACCTACCGTCTTCGATCGCAACATTCCCGAGCCGCTGAAGAGCGATCCCAACTACCGCCTTATTTTCGACCGCGGCATTGCCTAAGTCACGTGATATCTGAAAAGACTCAGCGGCACTAATGTGCTTGAGCAGGTCATCAACCGGTATCTTTCGCTTGTCGATCGGGGTAGGCCCGGTTTTCCGGACAGGGATATTTTGCGGATATACATCGATAGCTGACAGAACCAAAAGCAAAAACAGGACTCTTGCAGCCATAACAATTTATGAGGCTCGATCAAAAAAGTTGCACCGAGAATTAGAGCATATCACAAAAGAAAAATGGCAAGAAAATACATGCTTGGTCGCACATATTTTCTTGCCATCAACGACTACTTAGTACTAGAAGTAAAGCTTAAAGGCATATTGGATCTCCCTGCCGCCTCTAGTGCTATTAGCAACTCCGAAGTTATCGGTTCTTGTATTCGTACCAAAACTACCATTGGCCTGCTGAACCGCAGTAATGGTGTTGTTGGTCGGGCTACATGCCGCAGCACCGCATCTGACCTGACCGTTGTAGAAGGTGACAGGAAGGTTCCCGCCAAACTGTGTCGTATTAAAGGCGTTGAACATCTCAATACGAATCTGGAGCCTCGCTGCCTCGCCCAACATGCTGCCGGTCAACCATGACGGTGCGAAGTTCTTGTAGAACGACATATCGACATTCTTGGTTGCCGGGCCTAAGCAGGTCGACTTAGCCGGGGCCGTCTCGCCGATCTTGTAACCGATCAGGGTCCAAGCTGCAGGATTGAAGAAGGTACCCTTCTTATCACTGAGCGTACAAGGAACGCCGTCAACTCGAATGGGCCGTTGATTGGCAACGCCGGTTCCGAAACCAGCAATTCCACCCTGGAATGCCGTGTTGCCCTCGGAAATACCAGTCGCGTTCAAGTTCGGGGTTAAGGACGTTCCGCTAGTAAGCCTAACGATCGTCGCAAATTCCCAACCACCGACAACAGTTTTAAGGAACGGATTACGCCCTTTGAATTCCGGCAAGTAATAGATCAGGTTCGAGACAAAAATATGCGGACGATTGATATCCGATTCAGCATTATCAAGGCCTCTATTATTCCTGTCGAGCACCGCGAAATTACTGCTTCCACCGCTCGAATCGTTTAAGCCGAAGTCAGCCTTTGATTTTGAGAAAGTGTAAGCCATCTGTAACTGTGATCGCTTCGAGAATCGTGTTCTGAAAAGCATCTGAAGCGAGTTGTATACTCCCTTTCCGTTTCGTTCGAACTGATAGATCGAGCCGTAGTTGCTATACGGACGAAGAGCGTTGACCGCGTTTCCGCTCGCTGCAAATGCTGCTGCCTTTCGATTCTGCGACAACACTTGGTTTACGTCGTTGTGAGTGAGCTGTTTGTAGGAACGATTTCCTACATATCCAACTTCAAGCACTGTTTCTTTCCACAACTGCCGGCCTACGGAAAAATTGAATTGCAGTGAATAGGGCGTACCGGCCTCAGGGCTCAATCCAAATCTCGGTGAGCCGTTAGACGCGGCACTTAGCCCCGCATAAGCCGTACCATTCAACAGTCTCTCGCCGGAGATGGTTTTAGAGAACGGAGAATTCTGCGTTAATGACGCGAAGTATGGACTGGTTCGCTCACGTAGGTAGAATTGACCAAACCCGCCTCTGATCGCAGTCTTGCCATCGGAGAAAACATCCCATGCAATTCCTAATCTCGGAGCGAGATTCTTATAACTATTTTCTCTGAGTGACCGATTAGAAAATTGAGCGGGCGTGCTGGCACCGACGATACCCGAACAAGGATTAGTGCCTACCGGAACTACCAGACCATTACAAGGGTCGGTGGCCGGACGGGCAGGGTTATACGCTGCAGGTGAAAAACCGCTGATGAAATTTCGCTTGTCATACGGCTCAAATAATAAGGAATATCTTGCACCCAATTCAAGGGTGAGATTCGACTTCACTTTCCAGGTATCGCCAAGATAGAACTCGAGGTTCTTGTACCTGTTTTGGCCGACGGCCATCGTGTTGGTTTCGTCAAAGCCGAAGAATGTATTTGATGTCAGGAGATCCTGAAGCATTCCGTTGCCCCAGTTTCCTGAATGGTTGCCGCCTCCGGCACCGCAGCATGAAGCCGGACCGAAGAAATGCACCGATTCATTGTTAGGACCTGAATCCTCATCTTTGGCGGCGGTATCATAAAGAAAACCCATCTTGAGAGTGTGGTTTCCTTTGACCATCGAGAAATCGTCGCGAATGGAGTAAATATCAAGGGCATTCCTGAAAGGAGCTTGTGTCCAAAGGTCTGAACCCGAGCTCGAATAGAATGGTGCGATGCCACCCCAGAAGACCGGATGCGGACGGTTGATACCATTTACCTTTCCTGAATCAGGAAAGAATCCCGGTATCGCCGCGTTTATTTCGGCATTTAGACCGCCGCCGGCACCGGGATCAACATTAATACGATTAGCCGAATAAGAAAACTGCACATCATTTATCGCTGTTGACGACAACTGTGTGGACAATTTTACAGCAACCTGTTTTGAAGGCTGGGCCCAGGTACTCTCGACGGTTGGAAATGCATCGTCACCCCATAGATTGCCCGTTAAAATTGGAGTCGAGTTGGCCCAGTGATCTTGTGTATAACGACCAAATATCTTGTTTTTGGATGTGATGTTCGCATCTATCCGGATGTTCTCTTCACGAAAATCGATCGGCGAGTTTGCCGACTGAACCCAGTTTATGCAGCTGCCGGGGTTCGAAGCATTCGCCGTCGGCAAAAGCTTCACCAATGTCAGGCCTGCCGCGCTCAAGCTGCCTTGGGGAATGATTTGTGTCGCAAATCCCGGATGAGTTGGGTTTTGGATCGGGTCGGGGGAACATCTCTGCCCAGAAGTGCTAAACCTCGGCTGGCTGAAATTGCCCTGACGCTCTAATGTGGTTGGGACACTACCAAATCTCGACTGACCACGAATTTCCTTATTCCACTCCTGCGAGTAAAAGAAGAATGCACGATCCTTGACAATGGGCCCGCCCAGAGCGAATCCATAATCGTTTCGTCGCAGAGCATTCTTGCCAGTGCCGTTGGAGTTTGCAAAATACTCGGTCGCGTTAAGGGCGTCATTTCGTCCAAAGTAGTAAAGGGTTCCGTGAAATTTATTAGAACCGCCACGGGTTACGATCGAAACGATCGCACCGGCTGCCTGACCATACTCCGGACCATAACTATTCCGAAGCGATTTGAATTCGGCAATTGCCTCGATGGATGGGAACAGCAGAATGGTTCGGTTCGAGCCGGTGTCGTTATTGTTGGCTCCGTCGGTCAAGAAAAGATTACTTTGAGCCGAGTTACCATTGACGGAGAAATCAACGCCGCCGAATAAACCCTTACTTTTACTATCAAAATTGTTCGCAGCGGAAACGCCGGGCTGTAGTTGGGTGAGCTGCACAAAGCTCCGTCCGTTCAGGGGCAGTTCGCGAACTTGCTCACCCGAAACGATCTCTCCAACGGTACCTGTTTGCGATTCTATCTGAATGCTGTCCGCTGTAATATTAACAGTTTCACTTACAGCTCCAGCCTCCAGGCTTATGTCCTGTCGTGTCGTACTCGACACGTTGACAACAACATTCGAAACGGAGGTTTCTTTGAAACCTTGTTTGGATGCTGTGAGTCGATACACACCGATATCTAGGTTCGCGAGCGAAAAATTTCCGTCATCGCCAGTTGTGATGGTTCTCTGGGCTCCGGTATCAACCTTTGTAACGGTGATCGTCGAGCTTGGAACTGCCGCCCCAGCCTGATCTGTAACGTTACCCGTAATAAGACCGCCCGTTCCCGCCTGAGCCGAAAGCCTCGCAGGACTTGAAAATAATACGATCAGCGTCATGATGACCAGAAAGCTGAAGGCAAATTTTTCGCGTCGGAGTTGCGGTCGTTCTGGACCATTCGCAACCAACGTCGTTGATGTGTGCATAGAAATTTCTCCTAATATTCTACGGGCAGCTTGCTGACCTTTTCTAAATTGTTGTTATAGACAGAAACAACAGTATTTGACAGGGGAATTCTTTGTAGCCGAATACTTTTGTTGAGTGACCATACAGAAGTTACTATGGAATAAAATCCTTGTCAACTCATTTTTTTATCAAAATTGGTTTTTCCAATTTTAGTTTCAAAGGATGGTTGGATCGGGGGATGGATGGACAATGCGGCAGTAAATTTCGCCGCCGATCAAATCGAGATAGAAGCAAATTTATTGGCAAGTATCAAGCTAAACGCACCTAATAAGGCAGGCTCGGCGCCCAAAGTTGATGGAATTATTCTGGTTGTAGATATCCCTTGACACACTCCGCTGTTAGCAGCGGCTTTGACGTCATCGCCTATCAATGGCCACGCCTTTACGATAGTTCCGCCGACAATTATAGCCTCGGGTGATAGTCCTTGGATAAGGTTTCCCATTCCAATTCCTAAATACTTCGCTGTTTCTTTCAGTGCCGCCAGTGCATTTTCATCGCCCTCATAGGCTAGCGCCACTAACTCCACGAAATTGATGCGGCTCGCAAACTCCGAATTACCGAGCAATGTCGCATACCGGGCAAGAGCGGATCGCTCCGAGGCAAACGCCTCCCAACAATCACGATTGCCGTTGGCACACTCGACCGGTGCATCAGATCCAAGCGTCATGTGGCCAAATTCGCCGGCAACTCCACCGATTCCACGATAGATCTGCCCGTCGAGCACCACACCAGTGCCGATTCCATCTTCAATATATACAAGAATAAAATCCCGGATGCCTTGGATCTCAGGCCGTCCGAACCAGAGTTCGGCTAGGGCCGCTGCATTGGCGTCATTATCAACGGCTACAGACAACCCGGTTTCACTCCTGATCTTTTCGATAATACCCGGATTTTGCCATCTCAAGTGTGGATTATAAATAATCTGGCCTTTTATCGAGTCCACCAAAGCGGGAAGGCTGATACCGATTCCGTCAATCATCCCGCCATTATTATTGACGAGCTTTTTGATGGCGTCGATTATCGATCTCGTTACCTTGTTCGGATCAGGGTCCGTCCAAAAGACATCTTTGTCGATTACTCGACCTGTCAGATCACAGGTCGCAACTGTCGTACGAGTAGTGCCAAGATCCACACCGATCGCCACCGCATCAGCCGAACAAAGCGTTAACAGCGCCGGCGGTCGACCGCCGCTTGATTCTCCGATGACTTCCTCGACCAACGCGAATTCTTTTAATTCATCGACGATCAAAGAGATCGTGGATCTTTGCAGTTGCGTTTCGCGAGCGATGTCCGCACGAGAGATCGGACCTTTCTCCCGAACAAAATTGAGTACGATCTGACGGTTGATGTCACGAACCGTATTTGACCTCGCCACGTTTGCTGTTTTTAGATCTATTCGTCTCACAGTTAATTCACGATGCAAACCATATTATCACCTAAAATCGTAATAATATTCCGATTAAACCGCCCTGATTATTTTGGCGACTTACCGGGCAATACTCATTATGTCTCCGCTCACCAGGGTATCGTTTTCTCTGCTGTCGAAAAAACCACTTGAAAAAAACAGCCCCGTAAAATAGAATTTGTGCAGTCCAAAGCGTCAAATCGAAATTCCATAAGGAAAGATTATACCAATGGTAATAACCATCACGCAAGATTATTTCGAAGACTTTTGCTTGGGACTACAACTAACTCAGATCCGAACAACTCGCGGGTGGCGACCTAAGACGGATGAAAACATTAAGGCGAAGTTCATTCGCTAGCTCGGACACTTCGTAAGGAGGAATGATCGATCATGGACAAAAAATGGGGCTTGACGCTTGTTGTTGTTACGGCAATAGTGCTTTGTTGCTTGGCGATATCGGTGCAGGCTCGAGGCAAAAAAATCGCCTTCAAGGACGAATTCAACGGCCCGGCAGGCTCTGCGGTCGATGCTACCAAGTGGATCTCAGAGGTTGGCGGCAGTGGGTGGGGTAATCAGGAACTTCAGTATTACACCCAGTCAACCGATAACGCCTACCTCGACGGGTCCGGCTCATTGGTTATAAAATCGATCAAACTTGCTTCGCCCCTGACACTCACTTGCTGGTATGGTCCGTGCCAATACACCTCAGCCCGACTGATAACCAAAGGAAAGTTCGATCTTAAATACGGCCGCTTTGAGGCTCGCATCAAGATTCCGCGAGGGCAAGGCATCTGGCCGGCGTTTTGGCTGTTGGGTAACAATATCGATACGGCCGGTTGGCCTCAATCTGGCGAGATCGACATTATGGAAAATATAGGCCGCGAACCTTCCGTAGTGCACGGCACCATCCACGGCCCTGGATATTCCGGCGGAAACGGGATCGGCGGCCTTTACACGCTTTCGACGAACGCGGCGTTTGCAGATGACTTTCACGTATTCGCCATCGACTGGTCGCAGAACGAGATCCGCTGGTACGTCGACGGAATAAATTACAAAACGACAACGCCTCAGAATCTCCCGGCAGGGTCGGCGTGGGTTTTCGATCACCCGTTCTTCCTGCTTTTGAACTCCGCTGTCGGCGGTGGATGGCCCGGAAACCCGGATAATACGACGGTTTTTCCGCAGACGATTCTTGTCGATTACGTGCGGGTTTACAAGCGCTAATACTTTATGGGAACCCAAATGAGGATATTCTGGCTAGCGGTAATTCTTTTCGCGTTTAACGGCGTATCCGCCCTCGCACAAAGCGGCACTAAGACCGTGACGTCTCTCGATTCCGGCTGGAAGTTTCAACAAGCCGGCAAAACCGATTGGCTTCCAGCGATGGTTCCGGGTTGTGTTCACACCGACTTGATCGCAAACAAGATCATTGAGGACCCGTTCTATCGTGATAACGAAAAAAGCCTGCAATGGATCGGTAAAACAAATTGGTCATACCAATTATCATTCAATATTGCCGACGAAACCCTCAAGCGAAAAAGTATTGAGCTGGTCTTCAATGGCCTGGACACTTACGCCAATGTTTCCCTGAACGGCAGATCGATCCTCGACGCCGACAATATGTTCAGGAAATGGCGCGTTGACGTTAAGAATGCACTGAAGAAGGGCGAGAATGTCCTGCGGATCACATTCCGGTCCCCGATCAACGAGATCCTTCCGTTAATGGCAAAACTTGATTACGAGTTACCGGCGTCCAATGACCAAGGCGAAAAGACAAGCCCATACACGCGGAAGGCGCCGTACCAATTTGGCTGGGACTGGGGCCCGCGGTTCGTAACGAGCGGGATCTGGAAGAGCGTCGACCTTGTCGCCTGGGACGATGCCCGCATCGAAGACCTTCATATACGGCAAAATACGCTGGTCAAGGAGCGGGCTGACCTAACATCGGTGGTCGAGGTAATCGCCGCAGCGGCGCTCGATGCAACGATCGAGATCGAAAACGCAATTGACAAAAAAATCGTTGCGACGAAACAGGTCAGACTAACCCCGGGGGTGAACACCGTTCCGCTCGATTTTGCGATATCAAATCCCGATTTCTGGTTCCCGATAGGCTTGGGCAAGCAGTCACTTTACAGTTTTAAGGCAAAGCTCGCCGTCAATAAGAAAACTATTGATGAACGCTCCAAACGCACCGGCCTCCGGACACTCGAACTGCGACAGAAGCCCGACCAGTACGGCACCAGCTTTGAATTTATCATCAACGGCATTCCGGTATTCGGACGCGGAGCAAATTGGATCCCGGCGGATATTTTCCCGACGCGTATCACAAAGGAAAAGTACAAAACGCTGCTCACGTCCCTGCGTGATGCCAATATGAATATGCTCCGCGTCTGGGGCGGCGGCATTTATGAGACCGACTATTTTTACGAGCAAGCTGACGAGATGGGAATTCTGGTTTGGCAGGATTTTATGTTTGCCTGCAGTATGTATCCGGGCGACAAGGCGTTCCTCGACAACGTCAAACACGAGGCGATCGATAATGTTAAACGGCTCCGTGATCACCCGTCCATCGTTATCTGGGTCGGCAACAACGAGATCGAAACCGCCTGGCAACATTGGGGCGGCTGGAAGGATAAGACTCCGAGCCACGTTTGGGACGACTATCTCAAGCTATTCGTTCGCCTGCTCCCGCAGGTTTTGGACGAATACGATCCATCGCGTCCATATTGGCAGAGTAGCCCGAGTTCAAATTTTCAAGCCGATTCGGAATTTCAAGGCATCGGCGACACCCATTACTGGCAGGTCTGGCATGCTTCTAAACCGTTTTCGGAATATGAAAAACAGTATCCACGGTTTATGAGCGAGTACGGTTTTCAGTCGTTCCCCGAGTTCGAAACCGTCAAAAGCTATACTACCGCCGAGGACCGCTCCAGTATAGAAACGCCCGTGATGCTTGCCCACCAACGGCATCCTCGTGGTAACCAACTCGTCCGCGAATACATGCTGCGCGAGTACGACCAGCCCAAAGATCTCGAATCGTTCCTGTATGTCAGTCAGGTGTTACAAGCCGAGGGAATAAAGATCGGTGCCGAGCATCTCCGGCGGCTAATGCCGCGAAATATGGGATCGCTCTACTGGCAGGCGAATGACGTTTGGCCGGTCGCGTCGTGGTCGGCGATGGACTATTTTGGCCGCTGGAAAGCGTTGATGTTCTACACGAAACGCTTTTACGCTCCCGTGGCGGTATCGATGCGCATCGACGACGGTCAGATGAATTTCTTCGTCGTCTCCGATTCCCCGGAGGATAAAAGTGCCGAGTTAGTAGTCAGCCTGATCGACCTCACCGGCAAGCCTATCTCTACAAAGCGTGTTGCTCTTTCGGTCGAGCCGCTCAAGGGCAAATCGTATCTCAGCACACCTGTCGCTGAACTCTTGAGCGGACGGGACGAGAGATCGGTTGTGCTCCTTGCCGAATTGATCATTGACGGTAAGACGGTTTCGGGTAACCAATATTATTTCAGGCCTTTCAAGGAAATGGCTTTTACAAAGCCGTCGATCAAGACGGAGGTCTTGCCGAACTCCTCCGGATTTTTGGTCAAACTCTCGTCTGACCGTATCGCACGTGCGGTGTACCTTTCGGGTTTCACCGATGGCTCCTTTAATGATGATTATTTCGACTTGATCCCGGGCCGGCCTGTTGAGGTAGAGTTTCGATCCCAAGGGAAAATGAGCATCGATGAATTTCGCCGCTCGCTGATCGTCCGGTCACTAACAGATGCGTTCCAATAAATTGAAACTGATTATATAAATATGAGAGTAAAAATCGTCCTGTTCATAACGGCGGCACTACTGACCGCGAGCGTTTCTATCGGTCAACGGGCAACTAGCGGTCAGGAAGTCCTGCCGTACAAAAATCCAAAACTCTCGATCGATGATCGGGTAAAGGACCTGCTGGCTCGCATGACGCTCGACGAAAAGACGGCTCAGATGATGTCCGTTTGGATGGAAAAACCGAATGACAATACCGGCATTGCCAAAGAACAATTACCGTTCGGAGGTAAATTCTCGCCCGAGATAGCCAAACAGAAAATGCCTAACGGTATCGGGCAAATCGCGCGACAACGCGAAGGATTTGACGCTAAAGGCTCTGCCGAATACGCGAACGCCGTTCAAAAATGGCTCGCCGATAATACGAGACTCGGCATCCCTGCTGTGTTTCACGACGAGATCCTTCACGGTGCAATGTCCAATGGTTCGACCGTGTTCCCAACACCGCTCTCTATGGCGTCGAGTTGGGATCCGGAACTTATTTCCAGGGTATTTACCGTTGCTGCCCGGCAAACTCGCATTCGCGGAAGCCACCACGTCCTTGGACCCAATATGGACCTCGCCCGCGAACCTCGTTGGGGCCGCACCGAAGAGACCTACGGCGAAGACCCGTATCTGACATCGCGAATGATCGTTTCGCTCGTCAAAGCGATCCAGGGAAATGCGACCTACGCTAACCCGACCATCGATGGCGAGCACGCGATCGCGACCGGCAAACACTTCGCCGGACACGGTCAGCCTGAGAACGGCACGAACATCGGCCCACTCAATATTTCCGAGCGGCTACTCCGCGAAACTCACTTCGTCCCTTTCGAAGCGGCGGTCAAAGAGTCGAACCTATTCAGCATTATGCCGGCTTACCACGAAATAGACGGCATCCCGGTACACGCCAATAAATGGATGCTGGATGACGTTCTGAGGAACGACTGGGGGTTTCGCGGTACGGTCGTGTCGGATTACTACGCAATGACCGAGCTTTTTGCCCGCCACAAGGTCGCCACCGATCTCGCTGACGCCGCCAAACAATCACTCGAGTCGGGACTAGACGTCGAACTTCCTGACCCGAACGTGAATAAAACGCTCGCTGAACAAGTAAAAGCAGGAAGAATCCCAATTAGCCTTATCGATCAAGCAGTTTCACGCATTCTATATCAAAAATTCCAACTCGGTCTGTTCGAGAACCCGTATGTCGATCCGGAAAAAGCCCGGAAAATGACAGATACTGCCGAGGATCGTGAACTTGCGGCAGAAACCGCTCGCCGTTCGATCGTGTTGCTCAAAAACCAGAATAATCTGTTGCCCTTCGATAAAACGAAGATTCGCTCGATCGCCGTTATCGGCCCGAACGCGAACCGTGCACATCTCGGCGGCTATACCGATCCTGCGCCTCCACGGACCGTCAGCATTCTCGACGGCGTTAAAAATAAACTTGGTAAGACGGTAAAGGTTAATTACGCCGAGGGCGTAAAGATCACTAAAGAAGGCGGCAACTGGTTCGGCGATAAGGCGACACCGAATGATGCCGCCAGCGATCAAAAACTGATCAGTGAAGCGGTCGAGACCGCCGGTTCGTCCGACGCCGTGATCTTGGTGATCGGCGGAAACGAGGACACCAGTAAGGAGGCGTGGGCTGAAAATCACCTTGGCGACCGCGACTCGCTCGATCTTTTTGGCCGGCAAAACGACCTCGTTAAAGCCGTTCTGGCGACGGGCAAACCGACCGTCGTATTTTTAATAAATTCGGGGCCGCTCGCAATAAATTACGTCTCAGAGAATGTTCCGGCGATCCTCGAAGGGTTTTATCTTGGCGAGGAAACCGGCACCGCCGCCGCCGATGTGCTGTTCGGCGATTACAATCCCGGAGGCAAGCTGGCCGTCACTTTTCCGCGTTCGGTCGGCCAATTACCGATCTATTACAACGCCAAGCCGACCGCGAGACGCGGTTACGTCGACTCAACAACCACGCCTCTCTTTCCGTTCGGCTTCGGTTTGAGCTATACAACTTTCAAGTATTCAAACCTCAAGATAGCCAAATCGAAGATCGGGATCGCCGAAGGGACGACCGTAACCGTCGACATTACAAATACCGGCAAGGTCCGAGGTGATGAGATCGCTCAAATGTATATCCGCGATGACGTAAGTTCGGTGACGCGGCCCGTTAAGGAACTCAAGGATTTCGCCCGTGTTTCTATCGAGCCGGGAGCAACAAAGACCGTGACATTTACGATCACTCCGCAGAAACTGTCGTTTTATAACCGTGAAATGAAACGCGTTGTCGAACCCGGCACATTTCAGATGATGGTCGGCGGAAGTTCCGTTGATCTGACCTCTGCGACGCTTGAGGTGGTTGGAAATTAGTCAGTATTTAATTGAGAATTATGAAAACAATATTAGCGATCTGCACACTTTTGTTCTGCTCGATCAGCGGCCTGGCCCAATCGGATGCGAGCGAAGCACGAATCGAATCGATACTCCAAAGGATGACGTTGGAAGAAAAGCTCGATGCGATCGGCGGCATAAACGTTTTTGACGTTCGGGGCCTCGAGCGTCTCGGAATTCCACAGTTAAAAACTGCAGATAGTCCGTTTGGCGTTCGCCGTGACAGTCGCTCGAATGTGATGGTCGGCGGAATTGCATTGGCAGCCACTTGGAATCCAATGCTTGCAAAAGCAACCGGAACGCAGATCGGACGCGACGCTCGCTCTCGCGGTGTAGCGTATTTGCTCGGGCCGGGTGTGAATATTTACCGGTCGCCTCTGAATGGGAGAAATTTTGAATATTTGGGCGAAGATCCATTTTTAGGTTCGAGGCTCGTTGTGCCCTTTATCCAAGGAATTCAAAGCCAAGGTGTGGCCTCAACGGTGAAACATTTCATCGGAAATAACTCCGAATATTGGCGGCACACTTCTGATTCGGTAATAGACGAACGGGCAATGCGGGAAATATATTTGCCGATCTTTGAAGCTGCGGTAAAAGAGGGAAATGTCGCCGCCGTAATGTGTTCGTATAATTTGGTAAACGGCGAATATATGTCTGCAAATTCCACTATTAATAATGGCATTCTGAAGGGCGATTGGAAGTTTCAGGGCGTTTTAATGTCGGATTGGGATGCAACTTACGATGCCGCCGCTGCCGCAAATGGCGGACTTGACCTCGAGATGCCGTCAGGTAAATGGATGAATTCTAAGAACCTTTTACCGCTCATCAAAGACGGCAAAGTTTCTGTTGCTACGATCGATGATAAGGTTCGCAGACTGCTCCGGGCCGCGATTCGATTTGGCTGGCTTGATCGTCCGCAGGAAGATAGTTCTATCCCGAAACTAAATCAGCAGGGCAGACAAACCGCCCTGCAGGCCGCCCGCGAGTCAATTGTTCTGCTCAAAAATACCGAAAAATTGCTTCCGCTCAAAGCCACGAAAAACGTTGCGGTAATTGGACCAAATGCGTTCAACACGCCGATTCTTGGTGGCGGAAGTGCCTCTATTAGTCCGTTTTCTACCGTCGGTTTTTTAAATGGGATCAGTAATTATGTTGGAACAAACGCCAACGTAACTTTCGCACGCGGTTTGAATAATTACGAAAACTTAGCGAACCAAACTCGTTTCGATGGTGGCGTGAGTGCCGAGCTTTTCGATAATTGGGATCTCTCAGGTTCGCCCGCTAAAACTGAAAGACGAGCGAATTTGAATTCAGGAAAGTTGTTTAATTTCGGCGATTACGCCTCCGGCGAACTGGAGTCTACGTTTGCCGCATTTTCTTTCCCGCCACCAAGATCGGCCCGTTTTACCGGAAGTTTCACGCCGAAAACAAGCGGCGACTATGACTTTTTCGTACAGCAAAGCGGATTTGGCGATAGCAATTATCGGCTTTATGTTGATGGAAAATTGATTCGCGACCGGTGGGAGCTAAGCGTTGCGGCGAATGAATTAATTACACTCCGGCTTGACGCAGGATCGCACAAAATAGTTTTAGAACACAGAGCAAAAGGTGGACTGACCGAACCATTTATCAGGCTCGGGATCGTCCAAAAAGAAAACTGGGTTGAGGACAACGCAATAGAATTAGCGAAAAAAGCCGACGTTGTCGTGGTTCCTGTCGGATTTGATGCGTTGCAAGAAACCGAAGGTTGGGACAGAACGTTTGGTTTGCCGCCGGGACAAAATGAATTGATCCGGAAAATTTCATCGGTCAACAGAAATGTGGTTGTCGTGATCACTTCAGGCGGCGGAGTCGATATGTCGCCCTGGATCGATAATGTTTCCGGCGTTTTACAAACGTGGTATGCGGGGCAGGAAGGTGGAACGGCACTTGCCGAAATTTTGTACGGAGAATCAAATCCGTCGGGAAGATTGCCCGTAACTTTTGAACGAAAGGCCTCTGATAATCCGACTTTCAACAACTATTATCCGCAGACTGCGAACAAGATCGACTACAAAGAAGGTGTTTTCGTCGGCTATCGTGGTTACGAAAAAAACAACGTGAAACCGCTTTTCCCGTTTGGATTTGGCCTCAGCTACACGGATTTTAAGTATGGAAATCTAGCTGTCAAACCGCTGAGTGATGGCCGGTTTGAAATTTCATTCGATATAACGAATATCAGAGATCGGGCAGGTGCCGACACGGCTCAGATTTATGTTGGAAATAAACCTAACTCGCAAGTTTCGCGACCGATCAAAGAATTAAAAGGTTTTGAGAAAGTAGTTTTACGGGCTGGCGAAATGAAACGGGTTGCGATCATTCTTGATCAACGAGCATTCACTTACTTCGACGAGATCTCAAAAAAATGGCGAGCTGGGGCCGGTAATTACGAGATCTTGGTTGGGCGATCGTCCGCCGAAATTGTTTTGAATGGCAAGGCAACTTTGAAGAATGAGATCACGCTCGAAAAATAGATAATGAACTTCCTCGGAATAGACATCGGAACGGGCGGTTCGCGGGCAGTTTTGATCGATGAGACCGGAGCGGTCATCTCGTCCGCAACCATCGCTCACGCCGATTTTGCATCGCCTCAGATCGGCTGGGCGGAGCAGTCACCGGACGACTGGTGGCGAGCCTGTGTCTCAGCGATTCGAACGGTTTTGGAAAATACCGAAGCCGACGAGATCGGTGCGATCGGTTTTTCAGGCCAAATGCACGGATCTGTGTTGCTGGATACATCTGACCGGGTTCTGCGGCCCGCTTTGCTCTGGTGCGACCAGAGAACCGAAAATCAGTGTGCGGAGATCACGGCGAAGATCGGACGTGAGCGATTGATCGATCTCACCTGCAATCCGGCAGTCACCGGCCTCACACTCCCAAAACTGCTTTGGGTGCGTGAGAATGAACCTGAAATTTGGAACCAGGTCAGGACAGTTCTTCTACCGAAGGACTACATCCGGCTTAAGCTTTCCGGCGATAAAGCGAGTGACGTCGCGGATTCGTCGGGAACTCTATTATTCGACATAAAACATCGGCGATGGTCGGACGAAATGCTCGACACTTTTGCCATCGACAAGGCTCTGATGCCGAAAGTCTACGAATCGATCGAGATCACAGGCACGGTTTCGCAGGCTGCGGCTAGTGAGACGGGATTGAAAGCCGGCACGTTGGTAGTCGCCGGAGCCGGCGATAACGCCGCCGGTGCGATCGGGATGGGCGTGACGAAGCCGGGAACCGTAAGCTCGACGATCGGAACATCGGGCGTGGTCTTCGGCGTCACCGAACAGCCGAAATTAGATTCGAAGGGCAGGATTCACACCTTCTGCCATGCGATCCCCGATCGGTGGCATAACACGGGCGTCACCCTCGCCGCCGGACTATCGCTCAAATGGTTTCGCGACAATCTCGGCTCGGATTTGAGCTTTGATGAGTTCGGGAACGAGGCGGCAACGGTCCTGCCTGGTTCCGAAGGCGCGATCTGGCTGCCGTACCTGATGGGCGAACGCACACCGCATTTGGACGCCAACGCACGAGCTGCATTTGTCGGGCTTTCCGCCAGCCACACGCGAGCCCATCTGACACGAGCGGTGATGGAAGGAGTCACATTTTCGCTTCGTGATTCTTTCGAGATATTTAAGGAAACCGGTGCCGAGATATCGGCGATCAGACTCGGCGGTGGCGGTGCAAAGTCCGCTCTCTGGCGCCAGATACAGGCCGATGTTTTCGGACAGGCGGTTGAGGTATTAGAGGGAGATGAGGGAGCCGCATTCGGTGCGGCGATACTAGCCGGCGTCGGTGCCGGAGCCTGGCAAACAGTTGACGAGGCCTGCGAAAAAACGATCCGCGTCACCAAAAGGGTCGAGCCCGACAAAGCCTCGGCTGAAAGAATGGACCGTAATTATGAGGCTTACAAATTGCTTTATTCTGCCCTCGCTCCGGCAATGAAAGTTATTAGAAACTGACGAGAAGAATGGAGAGACTTAAGAAAATATGAGTAACGAAAAATACACACCTAAACCGGAACATAAATTCACTTTCGGGCTTTGGACAGTTGGCAATCGCGGAGCGGATCCATTCGGAACGCAGGTCCGCGAAAGGCTTTCGCCGGTTGCGATCGTCGAGATGCTGGCGGAGGTCGGGGCGTACGGCGTCAACTTTCACGACAATGACCTGGTTCCCATTGACGCGACCGCGACCGAACAGGCCACGATCGTCAGTGAGTTCAAAAAGGCCTGCGATGACAACAACATCAAAGTGCCAATGGCGACGGTCAATTTGTTCTACGAACCCATCTTTCGCGACGGTGCCTTTACCTCCAACGACGCGAAAGTCAGGGCGTACGCCGTTCAAAAGACAATGCGTGCGATGGATCTCGGAGCCGAATTCGGTGCCGAGACGTTCGTCCTGTGGGGCGGCCGCGAGGGCGTCGAGACCGATGCCTGCCGCAAAACGACCGATGCGATCAAACGTTTTCGCGAAGCTCTCGACTATCTTTGTGAATACAGCAATTCCCAGAAATACGGTTACAAGATCGCTCTCGAGGCCAAGCCTAACGAGCCACGGGCCGATATTTACTTCCCTACGACGGCTTCGTACCTTGCGTTTATCGACACCCTTGAGAACAAAGAAATGGTCGGCGTCAATCCCGAGGTCGCACACGAACAAATGTCCGGGCTGAATATGTCGCACGCCGTCGCTCAGGCGTGGGAGGCCGGTAAGCTATTTCACATCGACCTCAACGATCAGTGGCCCGGCCGCTACGATCAGGACCTGCGGTTTGCTTCGGTCACGCCAAAACAATCGTTTTGGCTGGTCAAATTTCTCGAAGACGTCGGCTACGCCGGGATGCGGCATTTTGACGCCCACGCCTATCGCACCGAGGACTACGACGGCGTCCGGGACTTCGCCCGCGGCTGTATGAAAACATATTTGATCCTCAAGGACAAAGCTGAACTCTGGAACAATCACGCTGAGATCCGCTCGATCCTGGCAGACATCGAAAAGACGAATACGGATGACCAGGTCAGTAAATTTACTGCCGACGGAGCAAGTAATTTGCTTGCCAAGCACTTCGACCGCAACGAGATCGCATCGAAAGGCCTAAATTACGAACGTCTTGACCAGCTGACCATGGACATCCTGTTCGGCGTCGCGTGATCTCAACAACGGCAAAATCAGTCATCATCGATCGTGACAAGGGGTTTAGAGAACGGTGAAATCCGGCGGATTTCGAGCGACCGCGAAGGAGGCTTCGCGGTCGTTTTGGGCTATCTCGATTCCAAATTCAAGTCGTGTAAATCTAATTCGTTCGGTTGTACTAGGCTCTGTTCGCCCTTGCGCATCAAAATCTGCCTCAACATACTTCTTCCGCCCCTACTGCTTTTACCTTTGACTTCCAAGAGTCTATCAGCATAGTTTCCCAGCCATCCCAATGGTTGTCCTGATGCATGTGTATGCCACCGCACAGTAATTGCGCGCCGAGAAATAGTACCCTTTAAGTGGTGATTATTGGGAGATTTATTATGAAAATATTTAGACAAACAACGGCGGCAATGATTTTTACGCTTTCTATTATTGGTTCTGGTTTTATTCTAACGAACGATATAGCGGCTCAGACGGGCCGCACAATTCGCGTTAATGATCGGCAGGTCGAACGGATCATTCGGAGCGTCGAACAGCGCAGCGACGTTTTTCGTCGCAGTTTCGATGCGGCTCTCGACAATAGCCGATTTAACGGCAGTTACACGGAAGACAGCGTGAACGAATTCGTGAAAGGGTTTGAAGATGCAACAAATGATTTGCGCTCGCAATTTAACGGACGAAACGCAGTTGCCTCAGACGTGGATACGGTTTTGAATCGTGCCGCTCAGATCGACCAATTTATGCGGACGAACCTTCGCCAGGCAAGAGTGCAGGGTGATTGGACCTTGCTCAAAGGCGATCTGCAACGATTGGCGGGTGCCTACGGCGTTGCGTTCAATTTGAACGGACGTGTTTTGCCGCCCTCGGTCATCGCCGCCCAAGTTCCCTATCGTGTAAGTGACGCACAACTCGAAACGGTTCTGCGCCGCATCGAAACAAAAAGCGACACGTTCCGGACGAGTTTAGACCGGGCTCTCGACCGCAGTCGCTTCAACGAAAGTAGCCGAGAAGATAACATCAACGATTTTGTTAAAGATTTTGAGAACGAAACGGATATGCTGCGCAGCAAATTCGACGGGCG